>CAZMYM010000005.1:0-87014 GCA_964570515.1 uncultured Thermotogae bacterium
CGCGGTGGCCGGACTCAAGTAATCTACCCTCCGGAGAACCCGGGGCGGTTCAGAGCGACACCTTGAAGTATCTGGAGGAACGGGCAAAACGCCGGAACAGATTCTTGTACGCTAGCGAGCGGGGAATAGCACGTGCGGAGGGTTCCGCAGAACGGTTCGTACTCGGAGCGAGGAAGCGCGTGATACGTCTCTTGGGGGTCTTCTGCCTCATCTTCCCATACCATGAGAAGGCTCTCTTCGTGCAGCAGGCACTCGACGCCTTCCTCCTGATGCTCCGGAAGGTCGAGAAAGAGGACATCGGTTGGTGATGCTCTCCCACTCGAAGGCCCCGAGGGGGCACGCCCCGTCACTCAGTGCATGACGGGCGCATTCGCAGATCCTCACGCCACCGGAGTCGTCCTCAACTACACGCGAACAGACAGCACAACAGAACGAGCACTCGTCTCATAGGAGGGCAGTATTGTTCCATGCCTCCTCCGGAAGGCCAGCCTTGCCAATCCGCCGCAGGATCCGAGATCGGATTGCGCGAAGGCAGTATCCCATCGTGCTTCGTCATCCAACCAGGAGAAGTAGCCGCCGATCGATGGCTTCTCCGTAAGGCGGGCTCGGCCCGTCGGCGTTGACAATCCTCGGTGCGTTAGTATACTAGTGCACCATGAAGATCGACACCGGATGGATGCTTGAGATGGATGCGGGCCCGATCTACGTACAGATCGGTGTCCGCGTCCGCGAGCAGCTCGCCTGTGGCGACCTGAAGGTCGGCGACAAACTCCCGAGCGCCCGCGATCTCGCGACGCAACTGAGCGTGAACCCGAACACGGTCGTCCATGCGTTCGAGCGGTTGGAGGCGGATGGTGTGATCGAAACGAAGCGAGGCTTGGGTACGTTCGTCCGTGTGGACGCTCCGGTCGCCAAGATGCGAGACGAGATCCTGCGGGCGGCGGCGGAACGATACGTGAACGAGGTGAGGCGGCTCGGCGTCGAGAACGAAGAGGCCGTGGCCGCGCTGAAGGAGGTGTGGGATGCTGGCAAGGCTCGATAACGTGACGAAGCGCTACGTGAAGAACGAGGGCGTGCGCGATCTCACGCTCGAGTTCCCGGCGGGAGAGATCGTCGGGGTGCTCGGATTAAACGGGAGCGGGAAGTCGACGATGCTGAAACTGATCGCCGGACTCCTCTTTCCGACGGCGGGGACGATCACCGTGTTCGGCGGCTCCCCGCGCGGGAACCGATCTCGCACCGTGTTCCTCGGCGAGACGGACACGCTCTGGCCGTGGATGACGCCCGCGGACGCGTGCCGGTTCACGGCCGGACTGTACAAGGATTTCGATGTTGCGCGGTTCGACGACCTGCTCGACGTGCTTGAGGTTCCGCGACGCAAGACGAAAGCGATGTCGAGGGGCGAGCGCGGGCGGCTCCGCCTGGCGATGGCCCTGGCGCGGAGCGCCAAGCTCTACCTGCTCGATGAGCCGCTGGCCGGGATCGACTTGATCTCGCGAGAGAAGATCATGATGTCCCTCGTCCGCGAGTGGCACACCGACGAGACGATCCTCCTGTCGACCCACGAAGTGGCCGAGGCGGAGGGGCTGTTCGAGCGGGCGGTCTACTTGCGCGATGGGCGCCTGGCACTCGACGCGCAGGTGGAGGCGCTTCGCCAGGAAGGTAAGAGCGTCGTCGACGTGTTCCGGGAGGTGCTCGCATGAAGGGACTGAAGACGCTTCTGTGGCTCGAGCACCGGCGAAGCTGGGTCTGGGCCGTAGCGCTCCTCGGCTCGCTCGCGTTCTGGGCGTGGGGCCTCAAACAGGTCCTCGTGATGGACGTCGGCGAGCGGCTGGGCATTCGCGCCGGCTTGCTGATGGCGGCTGCCTCGATCGGCGCCCTGGTGCTGTGCATGATGATCGGGCGAATCCGAGCCGAGACGCGGCACGGCCAGTACCAGGTATTGCTGTTGACGCCGCCGTCAGGCTACACCCACATCGCGTCGCGCTACCTGTACGCAGCAGCCGTGGCGTTCGCCTACGCCGTCACCATCGGCTTTCTCTTCTGGTGGATTCTGGCGCTCGCCGGCGTGCACCTCGATCCGACGACCCTCCTCGAGCTGACGCTTGCGGCCCCGTTCTACGCGGTCAGCGTGACGGTCTTGCCGGCGATGGCGTGGACACTGCTGCTGATGGTCTTCATCAGCGCGTACCGGATCTCGGGTCCCGGCTGGGTTCCCGGCACGGTGATGATTCTGGGATCGCCGTTCGCGTTCCGGTGGCTGGTCGATGGGATGGCAAGTGTCTCATACAAGCTTCCAGGGTGGCGGCTGTTCGCGAATGCGCCGACGGCGCTCATCGAGCGCTTCGGCCAACCCGGTCCGGACGCTGCAATGCAGTTCAACGAGGTGATCTACAAAGGCGTTCCGATCGAGCCGTTGCTGATCATGCTGGCACTGACGGTGGTGCTCTTGGCGATCGCCGGACGAATCTGGCAGGAGGTGGAAGCATGACCCAGGCATTCTTGATCGTCATCCGAATCGCGCTGGTCGCGCTCGTCGGCTTCTGGGCCTATCGTCTTTGGACCGGGACGGCGAGTTGGACGTCGCGCGGCGTGGGGATGCTCTTTTCCGCGATCCTCGCCTGGCAGATCGTCGGTGGGACGTTGTAGTGACTGATACGCAAGGAAACAACGGAGGGAACATGAGGCGCAGACTGGTAGTCATAGGTGTGCTGGCGGGAGTGCTCGCGTTGCTCGGCCTCACGGGGTGCATTCCGACCGAAGAGGCGACGCTGGAGAGGACAGAGAGCTTCGCCGTGAGCACGGACGCCGTAGATCTTGAGGTGGGAAGCTCGAACGGCCGTGTGACGGTACGAGGCGTCGACGGACAGACGAGTGTGATGGTTACGATGACCTTGCGGTCGCGTGGCGAGACGATGGTGGAGGCGATGACCCGCGTGGCGCAGATCAACGTCGAGATGACGCAAGACGGGAGTCAGATCGCCCTGCGCTACGATGCGGGCGACCACTCGCTCGACGTGCGCCGATACAGCAGTGTCGATTTCGACGTGACGGTCCCGGTTCTGACGAACGTCGACGCCGAGACGTCGAACGGACGGATCGAGATCCACGATCTCTCGGGCATCCTGTTCCTCGAGACGAGCAACGGACGGATCGAGATCTTTGACACGTTGGCGGAGTTGCACGCGCGGACGAGCAACGGGAAGATCGAGATGGAGAACGTGGACGGCATTGTCGACGCCGAGACGTCGAACGGCGCGATCTCGTTCTCGGGCATGCTGATCCCCGAGGCCGATCACCGAATGGTGACGAGCAACAGCCGGATTGCCTTGGCCATCCGCTCAGACGCGTCGCTCATCATCAATGCGCAGACGAGCAACGGCTCGATCGTCTCGACCCTCCCGCTGATCGGTGACACGAGCGGGAAAGAGTGGAGTGCGGTGCTCAATCCGCCGGCGACGGGAACGCTGACGCTCCGGACGAGCAATGGCCAAATCGAGATGCACGGCATCTTCTGACACGGGATGATCGCAAGAGACACGAGGGACACCAAGCAGAGGTGGTCGAGATGAACAGACGGACTGTGCTTGCAGGAGCAGTAGTTATTGGCTTGGCAGCATCACTTCTCCTTCTTGCCGGGTGCGAGGAAGAAGACGTCGCGGGGTTGTTCGGTGCCGGCAACGTCACGGCATCGGAGACGGAGATGCTCGAAGTTCCCGCTGATCTGCCGCTCTCGCTCAACGTCGAGTCGTCGAACGGCGCGTTGAGCGTACACGGCGTGGACGGAGTGCAGACGGCCTCCGTCGTCGTCACCACGCGGAGCAGGGGAGAGACGCTCGAAGAGGCTCAGGATCGCGTAGATCGAATCGTCTACCGCGTGAGTCAGACCGGCCAGCAGCTTGAACTCATCTATCGCGCGAGCGAGCAAGATGATGACGTACGCCGCTTCAGCGGCGTCGACTTCGACGTGATTGTCCCGATGGAGACACGCGTCAATGCGGAGACCTCGAACGGCGCAATCGAAGTGACGGCGATTCGAGGGACGATCACGCTCGACACGTCGAACGGCGACGTCGACGTGCGGCAGAGCGATGGAGATCTGCACGCGGAGACATCGAATGGGCGCATCGAGGTTGTCGATTTTGCTGGTGACATTCGTGCCGATACGTCGAACGGCGAGGTCTGGATCGAAGACGCAACGGGCCTCGTTGACGTCGAGACGTCGAACGGGAGCATCCACTACTCCGGCGTACCGGCTGAAGGGGCCGGCAACCGGCTGCGAACGAGCAACGGAAGCATCACCGCACGTGTTCCCTCAGCTTCCGCGATCCTGTTCGAGGCCCGCGTCAGCACCGGGAAGATCCGGACGTCGCTCCCTCTCGCGGGAGACACGGAAGGCGACGAGTGGTCGGCTGCGCTGAACCCCCCAACTGCAACGACGTTCGACCTGAGAACAAGCAACGGCTCGATTCGGATCGAAGGAATCCCGTAGAGCCTGCAGGGGACCAGGACCCGCTGGCACGCGCGGAGAGATGTGCGGGTAAACGAGCGGCGCCGACGCCACGGCGCCGCTCGACTGCGGGCCTTGAGAGGCTCGCTCGGCTGCGCGATCATCCTCCGGTGCCTTCCCTGAGCGCTTCAGCCCCGGTCATGCGACCTCGTCGGATCAACGTCGTCGGCACGTCCGGCTCCGGCAAGACGACGGTTGCTCGCGCGATCGCCACGCGACTCGGGCTTCCTCACATCGAGATGGACGCTCTGTTCTGGAAGGCGAATTGGGGGGAGACTCCCGATTCCGAGCTGTTCCCGCGGGTGGACGAGAAGACGAACCTGCCAGGCTGGGTCCTCGATGGGAATTACAGTCGAGTCCGCAACATCGTCTGGCCGAAGGCGGACACGATCGTTTGGCTCGACTACTCGTTAGCCCGCGTGTTCAGCCAGCTGCTGTGGAGGACGATCCGGCGTGCCGTGACGCGGGAGCCGATGTGGGGCGGCTGCCGGGAGAGCTTCCGGATCTCGTTCTTCTCGCGCGACTCCATCCTCCTCTGGTGCCTCCACACCTACTGGCGCAGAAAGCGCAACTACCCTGAGATCCTCGCTTGGCCGGAACATACGCGTCTCCGCGTCGTTCGACTTCGCAGTCGCCGAGAGACGGCGCGATGGCTGGAATCGCTAGCGGCGCCCCCGAGCCCTCCGGCGTGACGCGGATGCTGAAGCCGACTATGATCTCGAACGATTCCAGGCGATCACCAGGAGGTCACCAAGATGGGCATTTGCATTCCGGCGGCCGATGCGAGCGGGCTGTCCAGCTCCGCTTATGGGCACTTCGGTTCGGCTCCGTATTTCGTCATTCACGATCCGAAGACACAGAAGACGGACGTGATGGAAGACACGAACGCCCACCATGCACACGGAGGATGCCAGCCGCTTGCGGCACTCGGAGACCATGACGTCGACGCCCTCGTCGTGGGCGGAATCGGCGCGCGCGCGATCGCACGACTGAATGCCTCCGGCATCAGGGTCTTCCGCGCGATCGAGGTCACCGTCGCAGAGAACCTCGAGAAGCTGGGGGCCGGCACGCTGGTCGAGATGACACCGGAGGCCGGATGCGCCGGTCACCACGAGCAGGGCCATGACTGCGGCTGATGCGACGCAAGCGGCCATCGATCGTGTGATGGAGCACCTCGACGGAAGCGACATCAAACACGTGATCGTGGCTACGACATCGGGGGAGACAGGCGTTCGGTTCGCCGAGGCATTGGCGGAACGAGACGTGCGGATCGTCGCGGTCACGCACCACGTCGGTTTCAAGGGCGGCGATATCGACCAGCTCGAACCGAATCACAGGGCCCGCCTCGAGGATCTCTCCGCGGGGATCGTGACGGCCGGCCACGCGCTGAGTGGCGTTCCACGTTCGATCTCCAAAACGTTCGGCGGCACGACCTCCGGCGAGATCATCGCGCACACACTTCGGCTGTTCGGTCAAGGGATGAAGGTCTGCGTCGAGATCGCGGTGATGGCGGCCGATGCCGGGATGATCCCGACGGACACTGACGTGATCTGCGTCGGCGGCACCGGGAGAGGTGCGGACACGGCCGTCGTGCTCAAGCCGGCCCACATGAACGCTTTCTTCGACATCCGGATTGGCGAGATCCTCCATCGACCGACCGGTGGGTAGGTCGTCATGGCGATCGATCTGCTGTCGATCGGCCGAGCGGACGTCGGAATCGAGGTCCTGCTTGCGGAATGCGGCGAGATCGTTCGTGCGTCTCGCCGGTAGGATTCCGGCTGTGTTTCGTATGTCGTCGAGCAGGGCTCGCATCGCCTGTTCGTCAAGGCGGCTCTCAGCGCGGCCGGAGCCGAGTCGCTAAGTCGCGCTGAGGCACTTCACGCCGCGATTCGCCATTCAGCTCTTCCGTCCCTGTTGAATGCGTTCAGAGCGCTTGAGGGGCCGGTCCACGTCTACGAGTGGGTTCCCGGTGAGATCCTCTACGACTACGTGGCGATGGATGGCGCACGTGGGCGCACCGAGCCTGCCTCCGCCCACGCCCGGTTTCGCGCGCTTCCCGTCCGGCGCATCCTCGACAGCCTCGATGTTGTTTACGGTCTCCATGAGCAGATCGCGGGCTTGGGCGTCATCGCCGTCGACTTCTACGACGGATGCATCCTCTACAACTTCGACGAACACCGGACCTGGATCTGCGATCTCGACGAGTACCGGCCGGGCCCGTTCACGCTCGACGCCGAACATCTGCCGGGGTCGCACCGGTTCATGGCGCCGGAGGAGTTCGTGGGCAGATCCACGATCGATCAGCGCACCAACGTCTTCACCCTCGGGCGAACGGCCGCCGTTCTGTTGAGCGATGGAGATCTTCACTCGGACGCCTGGCGCGGCTCGAACGCAATGCGCGCGGTTCTCGTGCGCGCGACGTCTCCAGAACGCGAGGCTCGATTCCCATCCGTCGCCGAGTTCGTCAGAGCATGGCGAGATGCCGCACAGCTGGAAGCGGTGTCCTAGACGCCCGGCGAAGAGCTGCTCCCCTACCTGTGACCCGCTTCCACGCCGAGGCCGGGTATCCGCAATCGCCTTTCGACCATCCATAGAACTCGAGACACGACGAGCACGATCACCAGATAGATCGCCGCAACGACGAGGTATGCCTCGAACGTTCGGGCGGTGTGAAGCGCGACCTTCTTGCCGACGAACGTCAGCTCGGTCAGTGAGACGAAGTACGCGAGCGACGAGTACTTGATGCTGTAGATCAGCTCGTTCGACCACGAAGGGATGACCAGGCGCAGCGCCTGAGGAAGAATGACATTGCGGATCGCGCTGATTCTGCTCAGCCCGACCGACCGGGCGGCCTGCATCTGGCCGCTCTGGATCGACTGAATCGCTCCGCGGAAGTACTCGGCTTGATAGGCTGCGCTGTTGAGCCCGAGGGCGATCACCGCCGCCGCGAGCGGGGAAAGGCGTATCCCGATCGTCGAGAGGTACGGGGGGAGCCCGTAGTAGATGAGAAGAAGCTGCACGAGGAGCGGTGTGCCGCGGAAGAACTGGATGTACCCACTCGTCAACCACCGAATCGGACGCACGCCGTAGACGCGTCCCAGCGCAAGGAAGATCCCGACGCTGAAACCGAGTGCCATGGAACAGGCCGTGACTTGAAGGGTCGTGACGGTCGCGGCAAGGAGTCTCGGCAGAATCTCGGCGGCGAACTCTAGGAACCCCATTGGCTCTCCTACTCTCCGTACAACTCACAGATTTTTCGCAGGAACTCCTGCGTCCGTTGTTCTTTAGGTCGCACGAACAGCTCATCTGGAGAGCCCTGTTCGAGGACGACTCCGCTCTCCATGAAGATGATCTCATCGGCCACAGCGCGTGCGAAACCCATCTCGTGGGAGACGACGATCATCGTCATGCCGTCCTTCGCCAGAGAGATCATGACTTCCAGGACCTCACCGATCAGCTCGGGGTCGAGAGCCGACGTCGGCTCGTCGAACAGGATCAGTTGAGGGAACATCGCCAGCGCCCGCGCGATCGAGACCCGTTGTTGCTGTCCCCCGGACAGTTCCGAGGGATACGCGTCCACCTTGTCGGCCAGGCCGACCCGTTCCAGTTCCTCCATGGCCAGACGGGTCGCCTCTCCCTTCTTCATCCCTCCGACCTTCATCGGGCCGATGCGGACGTTGTGGAGCGCCGTGAGGTGCGTGAACAGGTTGAAGCTCTGAAAGACGAAGCCGATCTGGGCGCGGATCTTGTTGATGTTCGTCTGGCGGCTTGTCACCTCAAGGTCGCCGAGCCACACGTGTCCGCTGTCGGGAATCGAGAGCTGATTGATGCACCGAAGGAGCGTACTCTTCCCGGTTCCCGAGGGGCCAATGACGACCTTGGTCTCGCCGCGGCGCAGATCCATGGACACCCCTCGCAGCACGTGGTTGTCTCCATAACTCTTGTGAAGATCCTTCACGCGCAGCACGACAGGATCCGAGCCTGGGTTTGCCTTGTCAGCTGCCATGCTATCGCTCCACCATCCCTTTCATTTCGAAACCCGGAATCTGCAACCGATTCTCGAGGAATCCGAGGGCCCAATTGCCGGCGTATGTCAGGACGAGATAGACGACGGCCACGGCAATCAACAGGACGAGAATCCACCGCGCCCCAAGCGCGTTCTGGATCGTCGGCATCGCCAGCATGGTCTTCTTCATCAGCTCGACAACCCCGATTGCGCTGGCGAGCGACGTGTCTTTGAGCACGCTTGAGAACTCATTGGTCCACGGGGGGATCGACAGCCGGAACGCCTGAGGAAGAATGACGTACCGGATGGCCTTAAGCTTGCTCATCCCGAGGGAGCGAGCGGCGAGCATCTGTCCGGTGGGCACCGCTTGGATCGCCCCGCGGAAGATCTGAGATTGGTAGGCGGACGAGCGGAGACCGAGCGCGAGGAGGGCGGACGCAAACGCAGGAAGAAGGATGTGAAAGGATCGCGCGAGCCCGCTGTGGAAGATCAGGATCAGAACGAGGGCCGGGATGCCGCGGAAGAACTGCTCGTACACCAGGCACGTCCACCGAACGGGCCGGTACCCGTAGACCTGAGCAAACGCGAGCGGGAAACCGAGAAGAAGCCCCGTCCCAAGGAGTCCCAGCGTCAACAGGACTGTCATCGGGAGTCCTTGGGCGATCAGGGGACCCATGCTCTGCCAGATGGTGCTCATGCGTTGAGTGTACCTTCCAACGAAGTCAAAGAAGAGCGCGGGATGCTCCCCCGCGCTCTTCTACCCATTAAGCTCCCTAGCGTTGCGCGTTCACGTACGCTGGCTAATCGCCGAGTGCGAGATCCGCCAGCGATTGCGCGAATCCGTCAACGTTTCCCGCTTCCAGCAGATGCGCGCTCGCTTGCCAAGCCGCCGGGATGCTCGCCGTTGGGTCCGCCGGCTCCATGTACGCACGAACCAGGTTGTCCCAGGCTCCGGAAGCCTTGAGCTTCTGGACCCCCGAGTTGATCTTCGGCAGGAGACCCTCCGGATCGCCCTTGCCGACGAAGAAACCCCAAACCTCTCCGGTGGCGATGATCCCCGCGATCATGATGTCGTCTTCAACGGACGCGCTCACCCGAGACGGCTGCTCGTCCTGGATGACCGCATCGATGTTCCCGTTGATCAGGTCGAGGACCGCGAGCGGGTACAGCGGGTACTCGGCCAACTCGACGTCGAAGCCGTCGGCGATCAGGGCCTCAATGAAGAACGCCCCCGTGACCTCGATCTGCGCGCCAACCTTATGACCGCCCGCCAACGCCTCGATGATGTTGTACTCGGGAACCAGCGTGCCCTCTTCGTCTGGGATCGCCCGAACGAGGACGGCCTGATCGGAACCCCAGTAGGGTTCGGAGAAGTCCACCTTCAACGCACGGTCCGGCTTGATGGTTGCACCGGATGCCCCGATGTCTACGCGCCCGATGCCGACGTCGTCGAAGATGATGTCCCAGTCGTAGCTAACGATATCGATCTCGTAACCTTCGAGAACCGCAATGCAGCGCATCACGTCGAGATCGAACCCGTACAGATTCCCGGCCGCGTCGGCCCACTCGAACGGGGCCCACGTCGTGTCCGATGCGACTGTATACGTCTCGCCCAGCGCAGCCAGGCTTGCGCTACCGGCTGCCAAAGCGAGGATCAGGATGATCTGAAATGCTCTCTTCATCCGCGTCCACCTCCATATCTCACAAGCTATCACAGAATGTGCCTGACAGTCAAGTTGTTTCTTGAGACAAGGTCGGCTTGCGTCGCCAGGGCTGCTACTGTGGAGCCTCACCGCGGAAGGGGCTGCCGGATATGCGGTCGACGATTCGCCGGAGGCTTCCAGCGTGCGTCCCTTGCCAGTAGAGCTTGCGGCAGGATTCGCACTCGTAGTACTCGTCGAGCCAGGCGGCCGTCTTCGGCGGGATCCGTTCGAGCACGTCGTCCTTCTCGACACGCACCAGGAGGCCGTTGCACGACAGGCATCGTGAGAAGGGTCGGGTCTGGTCGCTGAGGTCGAAGCGCCTGACGGTCTCCCTCGCCTGTTCGATCGGGTTCGTGTTCCGCACCCAATACCCGTGGGTCACTGCGCCGTGCTTCAGGAGCTGCCGGTCTCGGGTCAGGATGATCCGCGACTCGTCTCTCGCGATGGCCACGATCTGCGCGTCTTCGTATTCGTTTGAGTGCACGGCGTCGAAGCCGAGGAGGCGCAGAAGTCTTGCCAGTCTACGCAGATGAACGTCGGCGATGAACATTGTCTCCCGCAGTGGCTCGGGGCGCAGGCGGACGATCGGAGAGATGTCGATCGATTCGAAGATCGGGTAGACGGCGATTCGGTCCCCGTCGCACAGCCTGTGGCCGAACCCGACCGAACGCCCGTTGACCACGATCAGGTCGACCTCGACGTGCGGCACGCCGAGCGCCTCGATCGCATCCTTGACTGATGGAGACACCTCGAATGGAAACGGAATCGGCCGCTTCCTCGACGTGTCCGGCAGAAAGTCGTTCAGTTCCTCGTAGAACCGGAACGTCGCGCTGCTCATTCGCGCGTGGCGGCACTCATCACACGTTCCCCAGTTCCGCCCGAATTAGCCTGAGGAGTGCTTGTCGCTCTTCGGGAATTCCGTCCGCCAGGCGCAACACAGCGATGACGCCGAGCCACCGCTCGATGTCACGCCGCGTCCTGCCCGTCAATCGAGAGTAGGTCCGCAGGTAGACTCGCAGCGACACCTTCCGGGACAGACCCAACACGAGTCGAATCGCCAACGGGGCACCCACTGGAGAGCCGAACCGGTAGAGGAGGATCGTCCACGCGACGTCTGCCGCCGGGTGACCGCAGGACGCCGGTCCCCAGTCGATGATCACCGGCCCGCCTTCCTGAAGGAGGACGTTGTCGGGATGGAAGTCGCCGTGACAGACCCGAGAGCCCCTCGGAAGATCGGCGAGTGCCGCTCGGGCCGAATCGCGTACCTCCTCGGACAGCCACTCAGCCGCTTCTCCGATCCCCCATTCGATGCGCTCGCGAAGATCGGGGAGTCCGTCGCCCGAGACGGAATGGATCTGAGCGTGCAGCGCCGCGAGCGCTTTGGAGTGCGCGACCAACATCCACGGGCGCTTTCCCAGATCGCGGAGCATGGTCGGCCCGTCGATCCACTCGTAGAGGATGCCGAGCCGCCCGTCGACCTCAAACAGCCCGTTTTCAGCGTCGGAGTCGTGGACCGCGGGCGCCGACAGGCCTGCGCGGTGAACGAAACGCGACGCTTTCGCCTCCCGGCTCACGTAGGCCAGCGAGCAACCGTTGCGGTACAGCTTCAGAACGCGGTCGTTGCCCCACGCGTAGATCTCGGCGGTTCGGGCCTGGGCGATCGGACGTGCATCCGGATCCAGCTTCTTGCCGATCACCGAACCCGCCAGTACTTCCGCTTCATCCCGTCTCCCGTCTCCTCGAATCGCGACCACTCGAACCCGTGCTGCAGGAACGCCGCATGCGTCTCGTTGTCGTCGTCATTGTTCCCCGGGCAGGCGATGACCATGCCGCCAGTTCGTGTGACTCGGAATGCCTCCGCGATCTCCTCACGTGGGACCTCTCCGAAGACGTGCCCGGCCATCGTGACGTCGGCGAAGGCGTCGTGGAACGGAAGCGCCGTGATAAGTCCGTCGACCGCGTAGACTTCTGCACCCTCGAGCGACCGTGCTCGCTCCATGATGAAGGCTCGCAGATTCCCGACCGGCTCGACGGCGTAGACCACGCTCGCTTCGCGGGCGACTGCCAGTGCCAGGCGGCCGGTTCCGCTCCCCACGTCGATCACGATCTTGCCGGTGAAATCGACCAGCCCCGTCAGCTCTCGCGAGTCCCATCCCAGGGACGGTTGCCGCTCGTAGATCGTGGGGTCGACGACGTAGACCAACAGGTCGTTGATCTTCCGCATGACGGCCTCCTCCGCCTCGCGGGCTGCGCTGCGGTTCTCGCCGGCCGGCCGCTTCATCACAACATGCAGCCACTCGCTGATCTCGGGGCATTTGTGCCTCAGATACCACTCGACTGTCGGGTTGGCACGAAGGGCGATCGCCAATTCCTCTTCCGGAACCCATCCCGGGAACCAGCTCAACTGAACCCGCTCCAGCAGCAGAAGGCTGTTGAACGACAGTTCGGACACGTCCATCCAATCGACTGTCACGACGGCCTCCTTCTGTGCCGCAGTGTACCCGGCGAAGAGACCCACTCGCACCGCGGAGGACGATTCTGCCTTCGACGGGTCTTGAGTCTGCAGTCTCGAGTATGATCGGCGGAACCCGATTCGTGAGGTGACGCCGGTGAGCAATCAGACGCTTGCGTGGATCAAGAAGGTCGTCGAGGGCATCGACGCGCACACGGACGCTGAGACGTGCGCGCGGATTCTCGAGGCCTGCGGCCGTCAGTGCACCCCTCAAAGCCTGGTGAAGAAGGCGCGCAGGATCTTCGAGGACTCGAAAGACATCGGCGAGTTCCTTGCCCGATTCAGTGACGTCTTCGAGGCGATCCAGATCGAAGATGACACGGTCTACGTCGTCTACCCTCAGTGCTACTGTGAGCAGATCAAGGGAATACCGATCGACCAGATCCCGAATGCGTACTGTAACTGCTCCGTTGGCTGGGTCAAAGAGCTGTTCGAGGGCGCCCTCGGCCGTCCGATTCAAGTGGAGCGCGTGAAGTCTGTCGTTGCAGGCGATGAGGAGTGCCGGTTCAAGGTGAACCTGAGCTGATCGGGCAATGGTCCGTCAGGCGGGCTGGACGTCGGCCCGCTCGAGGATCTCAATCAGGTCCTCAAAGCGCTCGATGATGTAGCTCGCTCCCTCCAGTTCCCCGGGACGCGCGTAGCCGTAGGCGACACCCACGGAGATGCACCCGTTCGCGTTGCCCGCCTCGACATCATGGCATCGATCGCCGATGACCAGCGCACGAGTCGGACGGAACGCGTCCAGCAGCTGTTGAACCATATCCGTCTTCGTCTGCTGGTCGTCATCGTTGGTCATCAGCGCGTCGAAATGGGACAGCAGGCCGTGCGTTTCAAGGACGTAGGTTGCGTACCGCCGATCACCGTTCGTGCACAGTGCGATTCCGCAGCCGCGGTCGCGCAACTCGACGAATGTGTCCGCGACACCGGGGAAGAGCTCGCCGTCCGAGCGAATCGACGCGAACTCGAGGTCCGAGATTCGCTCGGCGAGTCGTGCGACATCGTCCGGGAACCCCTGAGGAATCAGCCATTTCATGAACGTTGTGTAGGTCTCCCCGACCATTGACAGGATCTCGGCGTCGGTGGGCGCGGCCACGCCAAACTCCTCATAGACGCGATGCATCGTCGGGAGAAACGAAGACGCCGTTCGATAGAGCGTCCCGTCGAGGTCGAAAATGCAGAGCGTCTGCGCCTCCATGATGAAATGACAAGATACCCACGCGCCCTACTCGCCGCAATCGCTGGGGGAATCGCAGCACGCTGGACCTCGGCACGCCTCGGCTTGTCTCCGCCAGAGGCCCGGAATGGCACGGACCGCCATCCAAACCGGAGAAACATGGACGACGGTCCGTTGTCGTGGAGACTTGTGCGAGATGAGGCTACAGGTCAACCGTTTCTCGAACGTCTGGTGAGGATCTCGCGAGAGCGCGGCCTGCCACTGAGTGCGCGGCGGTTGGCTGCCGGCCAATCGGCCGCTCGTCCGTCAGACGGGGATCATGAGGCTCTCGAGATCTCTTGGGTACGTCGTGAGAAGCTCTATCCCGTCTTCCGTGACGAGGACCGTGTCTGAGTGCCGGAAGCCGGCGAATCCCGGAACGTACAGACCCGGTTCGACCGTGAACACCATCCCCGGCTCGATGCGTGTGTCGTCCCCCACATCGAAGAACGGAGACTCGTGCATCCCGTAGCCAATCGCGTGGCCGGTGTGATGGCGCCACGTCTCCTCGACGTGATGCGTCTTGTAGAACTCGCGAACCGGCCGATCCACGTCCGCGCACGTGCGTCCAGGGCGGATCTGCTCGAACGCGAGGTCCTGGAGGGCGACCATCAGCTCGAAGTGGCGAGCCTGCTCGTCTGATGGCTCGCCGAGGATCATCGTTCGCTCCAGCTCGCTCAGGTACCCGCCGACCTCCGCGGCTGCCCCCGTGACAAGAACATCGCCTTCCCGAAGAACGGCGTTGGTCGTCAACGCGTGCGGGACGGCGGACTGCACGCCGATCTGTCCGCGGAAGCCGGCACGCGCCGGGAATACTCCGGAACGCATCGCTCGGAAGTCGGGCCCGAGCGCCGCGACCATCTCCCCCGAGGCTCGGTGCGACGACCTCACCGCGATGTCGGTCTCGATGGCGCCGGCCGCTGAGTTTTCTTGAAGGTAACGATGGGCAAGATCGCCCCACTTGCACGACTCCCGGATCAACGCGACTTCTTCGTCGGACTTGACCCACATCATCTGCTCAATCATGTCCTTGGAGCGGATCACCTCGCCGTCGATCACTTCGCTCAGTTGAGGTCCGACGTATCCGTACCCGCCTCCGTAGCCATCGACGTCGACACCCACGCGCTTCCCGGCAACGCCAAGGTCCTCCAGCAGCTCTGCGAAAGCCGCCATCGGATGCACGTCATCGGGATACTCGAGATACGTTCGCACCTCATCGACTCCCGCTTCTTCCGCATGTTCTCGCTCCAGGAACGGTACAAACAGCACGACATGATTACGCCCCGGGACAAAGACGACGCCGATCGGTCGCTCGGTCGCCAAGAACGTGAATCCCGTGAGGTAGAAAGCTTGCGTCGAGGAGAACAGGCACAGGGCATCGAGCTCTCGCTTCGACAGCTCCTCCCCGACGCGCACCCGCCGTCGAGCGAATTCCTCAGTGCTCAGGCAGATCGCCATGAAACGCTCCCTTCATATCCCTTGGAACGTCGAGATCCTACACGAATCTCCATTCGGAGCGCCTAATCCCTGCCAGCTACTTGCAGTGCTTGGAGTTCGAGTGAACCGTCCCGGCACTCACGCGCGACGAATAAGCGTCTCGTTGCGCTTGACAACGCCACGCGTCACAATGTTACGCGTTCACCGGAGAAGGTGGTTGCTGCATCCATGGGATGCTCGTTCCCTTGATGATAACCAGGGGTGATTCGAGACTTGACGGGCCGTCATGAACAGCCTAGAATCGCGCAACACTGTGCCATCGCTGATGCTGCTCGCTGGAGGTAGGACGCGATGAGAGTCCGAGCTTGGAGTTCGGAAGCCTGGAAGCCCCTCTTCTTCACGATCTGGGGCGGGCAGGTGTTCTCGCTCCTAGGAAGCCGATTGGTTCAGTTCGCTTTGGTCTGGTGGCTGACGAAGACGACCGGCTCGGGCACCGTCCTGGCGACCGCCACCATGGCGGCCGTGATTCCCGGCGTCGCGCTCGGACCGTTCATCGGCCCCCTGATCGACCGGTGGGATCGCCGGTACGTCATGATCATCGCCGACACGCTCATCGCCCTTTCGACCGCGTGCCTGGCCGTGCTGTTCGCGCTCGGGCTCGCTGAGATTTGGCACATCTACGTCATCATGTTCGCACGATCGGTCGGCGGTGCGTTCCACTGGCCGTCCATGCAGGCCTCGACCACTCTGATGGTTCCCAAGCAGCATTACAGCCGCATCGCGGGTCTCAACCAATCTCTCCAGGGTGTCGCCAACATTGTTGGGCCACTGCTGGGCGCGCTGCTGCTCGAGTTCCTCCCAATGCAGGGCGTCCTCGCGATCGATGTCCTCACCGCGGCGATCGCCGTGACCCCGCTCCTGTTCATCGCGATTCCCCGGCCCAGGGCGATCGGACAAGTGCGAGCCTCGTTCTTGCGCGACCTGCGCGAGGGGTTCCGATTCGTCGCATCTTGCCCGGCGTGATGTGGGTCGTAGGGATCGCTGCGCTGCTCAACTTCCTGTTTGCCCCCGCCTCGGCGCTAATTCCTCTTCTGATCACGAATCACTTCAAGGGTGGGGCTTTCCACTTGGCAGGCCTTCAGGCCGCGATGGGCATCGGGATCATCCTCGGCGGGCTTCTGTTGACCGCGTGGGGCGGCTTCAAACGACGGATGACCACGGCGCTGGTCGGCGTCATCATCATGGGCGTCGCCGCGGCTCTGTTGGGTCTGACGCCTTCCACGCTATTCGGTCTTGCCGTGGCTGCGACGTTTCTCAGTGGTGCGATGTCGCCGATCGTCAACGGCTCGCTGATGGCGTCTTTGCAGGCGAGCACACCGCCGGATCTCCAGGGTCGCCTGTTCTCGCTCGTCGGCAGTGCCTCCGGAGCGATGATGCCGCTCGGACTGGCGATCGCCGGTCCGCTGTCGGATCGATTCGGAGCCAACGTGTGGTTCCTGGTAGGAGGCGTAGCAGCGATCGTCCTCGGCGCACTCGCCTTTTTCGTCCCCGCGGTCATGAATCTGGAGGAGCAAGGCGCGAAGCTCGCCGCTGTGCGCGAAGCGGAGAACGGCTCAGCCCAGGCTGAGGAAGCCGTCGCTGAATCACCGCTGTCGATCCGATCGAAGTAAAGGCGGGGCTCGAGGCAAGCCAGACCTACGAACAGTGTGCTGTTTCTTCAGTCTGCGGTGTCGGCAGGGCACATGCGTGACGCGTCTTGTCTCTAGAGCTCGTGAGGATTATCTATCCATGCCAGTTTGCCTTGACGCAGCGCTGGCGATGGAGTAGAGTAAGCGAACACTGTTCTATCGCTCATGCGTCGGCGAGGCATTCGCCGAACGCGAAAGGAGGAGGTGGGATGAGCGTACTAACAGGTGATCTGGGTTCTATCGTCAGCCAGACGCGCCCGGTGAGCGAATTCTCGAGAGTCGCCCTCGACGGGATTGGCCGCGTTCGCGTTGTGCCGTCAGAGGTCGAATCCGTCGAAGTCGAGGCTCCCAAGCGCTTGATCGAGCAGATCGAGGCCTTCGTGGACGAAGGGACGCTCCATCTTGGCTTCCGACGCGGCCTCAGTCTCCACCACGTCGGCAAGGTCGACATCCGATTCGAGGTGAGAGCGAAGGAGATCGATGGGCTTGCGATCAATGGTGCCGGATCGATCGATGCTGGCAAGCTCAAGGGACATACGACGGGCGTCGAGATCGACGGAACAGGTCGAATCAGTGTCGACGCCATAGAGGCAGAGCGTGTCGAGTTCTCCGTGGATGGCGCCGGCAAGATCGAGGTCGATCGAGCAAGCTCTCAGATCTGTCGAGCCGAGCTGGATGGTGCGGGCCGTATCTCGGTCCGCGACCTGAAGACGCGGGATTTCGATCTCAGTGTCGAAGGCGCGGGCAAGGTCGCCCTGGAACACCTCAGCTGTCACCAGTTGGAGGCGCGACTCGACGGTGCGGGGAAGATCTCGGCGGACGGGAAAGCGGAGATCGTGAAGGTCGACGTAAACGGTGCCGGGAAGCTCCAGCTCGAGCACGTCGAATCCAAGCGTGCGCTCGTCGACATCGACGGGACAGGCAAGGTCGATCTCACCGTCAGCGAGGCCCTCGAGGTTCGAATCGACGGGTTCGGACGGGTTGCCTATCACGGTCACCCGGAACTGAACGTCCGCAGCGGCGGGTTCGGAAAGGTCGTATCGCTCGACGACGAGTGATCGAGCGAAGCCCGTGGGTACCTTGGCTCATGGCGGCGGCACGGCGACGGAAGGGGACGCTCAGCCGTGCCGCTCCTTCTCTCTGTCGGGCTCGATGTCAATCGTGCGGCAGATTGCCGATGAGTGCTTGAAGCTCTCGCTTCAGGTCTGCCATCCGTTTCGTCGTTCCTTCAACGCTACCAAACAGCCGCTCGTTGGCCTTGATCCCTTCGCGAATCATGAACGTCGCGGCGCTCGATCAGCTCTTACAGATCCCGGCCTCGACGAGCATGTCCAGTTGACCGCGGATCGCGTCGCTGACCCGCACCATGACGACGTGTTCTCGATCGCTCAACGCGTGTTGAATCGCCTCAACGACCACTTCTCCCGAAGCGCAACATAGGCCTTCTCGTTCCTTGGATTCCGAGGGTTCAGCACGATCACCGGCGATGAGGAAGCGACTCGCTTTCTTCGGCCGGTCGGGAGGCGCAGGGTCAGTAGTCATTTCACTCCTCTCCTGTTACATGTAACACTACAGTTCTCGCAGCCAGCCGTCAACTCCCACTGCGCCCCCTGCCCCAGCGCTTGCCTGCTATAATGCGCAGGTGATCCGATGATGCGAATCGCGTGCGCATTCCTCTTCGTTCTGCTTGTCTCCGTGACGGCAGCCAGTGCCCTTGACTGGAGCGAGACGTTCGCCTTTGCGGCCGTGACAACGGACCCGTCCGGCCAGCCTGTCCTCGTCTTCTCCGCCCAGCTTCAGTTCGACGAGCGCCCGCAAGATGCGGCTCTTTCGTACGGCTGGACGGTCTACGAGCTCACCGCCCAGGGGGCGATCGAACTCGACTCGTACTACAAATCGACGGGCGCAGTTGCGCAGACCTTCACGGTGGCCTCCCGGCGCGTGCCGATCGAGGCGGGGAAGCGATACCGTGGCCACTTCGTCGCCAAGGACGCACTGAACGGCTTGGCGCACGAACGCGATGTGGACTTCACGGCGCCGCTCTCCTTGCCGCTGGGAATTCACCTCGAAGCGGTGAGTGGCGACGAGGTGTTCGACCTCTCCGGGGTACCGGACGAAGAACTCGAACGGATGGCGACCGCCTACGACGTTCTGGAGACTGGGTACACGGTGCTCTCCACGGACGTCAGTCTTGACGCCTTCTTTTCGGAGTTCGCATCGTCTGAGGAGGCTTTCCCGGTGACGATCTTCGTCATTCCCGTTCCGGGCGTCGAAGGAATCTTCGGCCCGTCGACAAGCCCGATCACGTCCACCGCCACGACAATCATGCACGTCTACCCGGTTCCAGTTCCGGACGCGGTCGCCGGTCTCCTCGAGCAGTTGAGCGTCTATCAGCGAGACTTTGTCGGCCGCGCCTTTGAAGGGGAGGGGGATGACGTTCTCATCGGCGGCCTCACGATCTTCGTCGAGGAGGGGGCTTGGGAGATGCTGGCCGCTGCTGCGGTGGAACAGGCGCATCGCCTTGCTCCGTAGCCCGTTCGCAACCGCCTGCCAAACTTGGACTCCCCGTCTCCCTTGGAGGCACGCCAAACCTCTGCACGGAATTCCGCAGGGTTCCGATGCCATCGATGGCAACTTCGACGACGTCTCCGGCGGATAGCGGACCGACCCCAGCGGGCGTCCCCGTCGCGATGACGTCTCCTGGTTCGAGCGTCATGATCGCGGAGATCGTCTCGATGAGCTCAGGAATCGGGAAGATGAGCGCGTTCGTCCAGCCGTCCTGCCGCAACTCGCCATTGAGCGTCAGCGTCACGTGGAACGGGCCTTCGATGTCATCGCGGGGCACGATCCACGGTCCGAGGGGTGCCGACGTGTCGAACCCCTTGGCCCGCACCCAGTTCTTTTCCCATGCCTGCGCCGTTCGGTCGCTAACATCGTTCATGCACGTGTAACCGAGGATGACGGCGTGCGCCTCCCTCGCCGGGACACGATGGCAACGCTCGCTGATCACCACGGCCAGCTCCGCTTCATAGTGCACTTCGGCGCCCTCGGGCAAGACAATGATTCCGCCGGGACCGATCACGGCCGAGGGAGGTTTGAAGAACAGAAGCGGTCGTTCCGGCACATCGTTTCCCAGTTCCTCGGCGTGCGCAGCGTAGTTGCGTCCCACGCAGATGATCTTGGACGCCGCGCAGGGGGCAAGAAGCCGGACCTCGTCGAGCGCGAACCGTGCGTCGGAAGATCGAATCATGTCGCCTTCCAATTCGCCTGAGCGAGGCTCTTGTTCGTCGGTGACGCGAAACCGCACCCACTGCAACGTCTATCACCCCACACCGATGTTGCCGCACCGAGACCGTATCCGATCCTCCGGGCGCCGGCAATTGCGCAGCGGGGAGACGTCCTGTGTTGACGGGCTTTCCGCGCGGCGATAGTCTTCCTCGCCATGGAACGTCTCCTCTGGCTCCTTCCCGCCGCCGTCCTGCTCGTCCTCGATCGGCTCCTCAAGATGTGGGCCGCCGGCACGCTGACCCTCGGGCGCCCGGAACCGCTTGTCGGCAATGCAATACGACTGTCTCTCGTTCACAACACGGGGGGCGCCTTCGGCTTGTTCCCCGGGAATCCTGCAGCGTTCATCGCGATTTCGTCGCTCATCGCGGCCACGCTGCTCGTCTTGGTCGTTTCTCGTTGGGTGAGGGGATGGTGGATGAGGATCGGACTCGCGGTGCTCCTTGCCGGAGCCGTTGGAAACCTGATCGACCGTGCACTCTACGGCTATGTCGTTGACTTCTTCGAGATCCGCGGCCTCTTCGTATTCAACCTCGCCGACGCTTGTGTTACAGTCGGCGCTGTGCTAATCGTCCTTCACGTGCTGTTTGGAGGTGAGCGCCATCGATCTCGCCGGCAAGCTGATCACCTTTGAGGGTCTCGATTTCACGGGCAAGTCGACGCTGCTTCATCTCCTCGAACGAAGACTGCGCGAGCAGGCACACGAGGTTCTCGCAACCCGCGAGCCAGGCGGAACCACCGTTGGCGAGCGCGTCCGCGATCTTCTGTTGACTCGCGAGCACCGCGAGATGCTCCCGCTCTCCGAACTCCTGCTGTTCATGGTCAGCCGGGCTCAGCACGCCCACGAAGTCGTCCTCCCGGCGCTCCGTGAAGGGAAGACCGTACTGACAAGCCGCTACCGGCTCTCCAGCATGGCCTATCAGGGGTACGGACGAGGGATCGATCTGGATCTCATCCGTCGTCTGAACGATGCCGCGACCGAAGGGCGCGAAGCGGACATCACGTTTCTTATCGACCTGCCCGTCGAAGTGGCGCTCGGCCGGAAGCGAGGCGAAGGCGACCGTATCGAGCGTGAGGGCCACCCGTTCTATCAACGCGTGCGGGATGGCTATCTGGAGCTGACCTCCGGGGATCCTCGCGTTCGCGTCGTCGACGGCACGAAGTCGATCCAAGACGTCTTCGAGCAGATCGCCGATCACCTCGATCTCAGCTTTTGATGGGCGCAAGCTCGATCGGGTATCATCCCCGCGAGAACTCAGGACTCAAGGGGGTCACCGATGGACTTCGTGTGTCTGAAAGACGATTTGGTCTTCGGCGTCCGGCTTGCCAGCTACGCGCTCGGAACGCGCAGCAGCATGCCGATCCTGGCGGGACTCAAGATGGAGATCGCGGGCAATCAGCTCAGACTCCAGGCGACCGACCTCGAACGCGCTGTCCGTTGCGAGATTCCGATCGAAAACGCCGCGGGCGACGAAGCGGTCGTCTTGAACGGCACCGTGTTCAATCAGATTGCGTCTCACCTTCCTGCCGACGAGAAGATCAGTCTTCAATCCGCTGCCGAGGACGGGACGACGGTCAAGGTTCGCTGCGGCGAAGCGTCGTTCGATCTCCCGACCCTGCCCCTTGAGGACTATCCTGAAGTCGCCGCGCTACCGAGCACGAAGGTCGCTTCAGTCAAGGCGGCGCAGTTCCATCGAGCCCTTGAGCAGACCGCGTTTGCGGCGTTGAAGGCGGGTGAGACGACCCGCCTCAACCTGACCGGCGTCAATCTCGTGCTGAAGGGCGAGCACTTGAGAATGGTCGCCACCAACGGATATCGCCTCGCGGTCAAGACGATCGGCGTCGAAGAGATCCATGAGGAGGGCGAATACCTGATCGAAGCGAGTGTCCTCACCGATCTCGACCGCGTCCTTTCGCAGGTCGGAGAGCCGACGGTCGACTTCTACCGTGGAGACGGCCAGCTGTTCTTCCACACCGGAGACGTAACGTTCATGGCACGAACGATCGCCGAGGAGTTCCCCGATTTCGAACGCGTCATCCCGAAGGACAACTCGATCGGGCTCGACTTCGACCGCCGTGCTCTCCTGGAGGCATTGCAGCGGATCGAGATCACCGCAGCCGAAGACTCCGGCGCGATCACGTTGCGCGCCACCGCCGAGGAGAGTGCCGTCCAAATCAACTCGTCGTCCAAGGACAAGGGAAAGGCCGAGGAGCGCGTCCGCCTGAAGAAGGTGCCGGCCGAGAGTGTCGAGGTCTCCTTCCGTGGCGAATACGTCGTTGACGCGTTGAAGCGCCTTGACTCCCAAGAGATCGCCCTCTGGCTTGCAGCGCCCGAGAAGGCGGGGTTGATCGAGCCCTCGGGAGACGCCATCGCTGACGGCGACCAAGGGTTCATCTACGTGTGCATGCCGGTCCGGCTGAGCACGTAACGGTCAGGTCGGCGGAAGCTTTCACGCTACGACGAGAGAGCGCTGCTCGCTGCCTCGATCCCTGCATCCAGCGCGTCGTCAAGCTTCGAGACCTCGGGACCTCCGCCTTGCGCAAACCCGGGGCCTCCGCCGCCGCCTCCTCCGAGGATCTTCGACATCGTTCTTACGATGTCCCCCGCCTTGACGGCCTCGATCTTCTTCGACACTTTGCAGACGGCGATCCCGTTTCCGCCCGAATCGCCGACAAGGACGATCACGCCAGGCCGGCTTCGCTCCTCTAGGAGGTCGGCAAGCTCTTTGAGCTCGCCGGCATCGATGTCGGCTCGGCCGCGCACGAGTTGGATCCCCGAGACCGCCTCTGCACGCGCGAGGAGATCCTCTGCAATCGATCGGATCTGATCCGCTCCGGACGCGTCGAGGCGCGCGCGCAGCTCCATCAGCTGGTCCTTGAGACGCTGCACTCCCTGCCCGGGATCATCGCCAAGCGCACTCTTCATCCGATCGGCGAACGCATCCTGCTCGCGAAGGCGGTCGAGGACCGCGCTCCCCGTGATCGCACGGATCCGACGAACGCCGGAGGCGATGCTTTCCTCCGAGACGATCCTGATCAGGCCGATCTCGCCGCTTCGCCGCACGTGCGTCCCGCCGCAGAGCTCCTTGCTCACGTCGTCGACGCTGACGACGCGAACCGACGCTCGCCCGCGATACTCGTCCTCAAACAGGCCGATCGCGCCCGACGTCTTCGCCTCTTCAGGCGGCAGTTCTTGCACCGAAACAGGATGGTCGGCGAGGACAGCCGCGTTGGCGATCTCCTCCACACGTGCAATCTCGTCCGGGGTCATCTTCTCGAAGTGCGAGAAGTCGAATCGAAGCTCACGATCGTTGACCACGGAGCCTGCCTGGGTTGCGTGCGACCCAAGCACTTCGCGTAGTGCGGCGTGGAGCAGATGCGTCGCCGTGTGATTGCGCTCGATCCGCCGCCGGCGTTCGGCATCGACCGTTAGTCGGCAGCGGTCGCCGATCTCGAACGTGCCTGTTGTCACTTCGACATCGTGCAAGAACTCGCCTTCCGCGTTCTTCACGACGCGTGTGACCGTCGCGGATCCGTCCTTTTGGGCGTTCTCGATCCAGCCGGCGTCCGCCATTTGACCCCCAGCTTCGGCGTAGAACGAAGACTGCGAGAAGATGAGACCGACGATCTTCCCGCCAGCGTGAAGAACGCTCTCGGCAACGGCCTCGACCTCACAGCATTCATAGCCAACGAACCTCGTCGGCTTTTTCCCCGCGCGGATGACCCTTCTTCCTACGGTAGCCGAGACAGAGACTGCTCCCGTGATCTCCTTCCGAGAGCGCTTCCGCTGAGCCTCGAGAGCCCTCTCGAATCCCTCAAGCTCGACTGAGAGTCCACGCTCGTCCGCAATCTCCTGCGTCATCTCCATCGGGAAACCGTAGGTGTCGGTTAGCTCGAAGGCCAATTCTCCGGGGAGGATCGATTCTCCCGATTTGGCTAGGTCATCGAGCAGCTTCGCCAACCGCCGCTCCCCGTCTCGCAGCGTTCGGCGGAACGTCTCCTCCTCGCGCTCGATCAGACGGTGCCCCAACTCGCGACCGGCCACGATCTCGGGATAGACATCGCCCAGCGACTCGATCACCGGATCGATGAAGTCGGCCAACGAACCGGGAGGCAGTTCCAGCTTCTCACCCGCGCGGATCGCACGGCGGAGAATCCGCCTCGACACGTATCCCTGCTTCTCATTGCCGGGCATCACCCCGTCGGCGAGTAGCAGGAGAACAGCGCGAATGTGATCGGCGATCGTGTTGCGGTGGATGCGATCGTCGCCTTCGATAGGGTGAGGCGCCTTGGCCTCGATCGCCTCGATGATCGGCCGGAAGACATCGATGTCGAAGACCGTGGGTGCCGACTGCAGCACGGCCGTCGTCCGCTCGAGCCCCATCCCCGTGTCGATGCTCTTCCGTTCGAGCGGAACGAGGCTCCCGTCCTCCTGCGCGGCGTATTCGATGAAGACAAGATTCCAGATCTCGTTGTACCGATTGCAGTCGCACGCCGGGCCGCGGCAATCGGGGCCGCAGGCGAGGTCCTCTCCGGCGTCGTAGTGAATCTCGGAATCCGGACCGCATGGCCCCGTGTCGCCGACCGGCCCCCACCAATTGTGCTCCTTGCCCAGACGGACGATGCGCTCGGTCGGCAGCCCAACGATGTCGCGCCACAGGGTGTAGGCTTCGTCGTCTTCCTCGTAGACCGCGGCCGTCAGCCGATCCGCCGGGATGCCGAGCTCCTGTGTCAGAAACTCCCACGCCATTTCGATCGCGCCCTGCTTGAAGTAGTCACCGAACGAGAAGTTGCCGAGCATCTCGAAGAACGTGTTGTGGTGGGCCGTCCGACCGACGTTCTCGATGTCGGTCGTTCGGAAGCACTTCTGGCAGGTCGCGGCTCGAGGAACCCGCGGTGCGACGTGTCCCCAGAAGATGTCCTTGAACTGCACCATCCCCGCGGAAGTGAACAGAAGCGTCGGGTCGCTCGGGACGAGCGATGAACTCGGCAAGACCTTGTGGTCGTGGGCTGCGAAGAACCCAAGATAGCGCTCTCGAAGTTCGGTGGTCCGCATTGGGCTCTCCTTCGTTTCCGGTGAGACCTCGTCTTCACGAAGAACCGCTTTCGATTATCGAGCGCGCTTCTTCCAGCCGCAACAAGGGGTGAATGTCCGTTGCCCTCGTTTGCCTTCACCCCTATACTGACAAGAAGGGAACGAGGAGCGATTGCTCCTCGGCTTCCGAGGGGGACACCTAGACCGAGCGGCCAGTCTGATTGGGCATTGGCATCGTGATGTCCGTTCCCCTCCTCAGGATGACGCGAGGGGTGAGGGGCCATGAGGGAACAGCGAACGGGACGCCCTCGTGCTCGATTCCACCCGGACCAACGCGTTGTGCTGGCACTCGTTGCAGTGGTCGTCGCAAGTCTTGTTCTGATTGTGTTCGTCGGACGTCAACTGGAGATCGGGCGTCGTCGTCACAGGCTCCTCGACCTCGCGCAAGGGCAGGCCGCGGCGTCGACGGAGCAGGACGCGTTGCGGCAGCAACTCGGTCTGGCGGACGATCCCGAAACCATCGAAATGCTGGCTCGAGAGAGACTGGGCCTCGTCATGCCAGGCGAAGAAAAAGCCATCTTTGTGCAGGAACCCGGCGAGGGGGAAGAGTAGCTTTGGCCAGTCCATTCGTTCATCTCCACGTGCATTCCGAGTTCAGCATCCTTGACTCGTCCTGCAAGATTCCGGCTCTCCTCGCACGGGCGCGCGAGTGTGAGATGGACGCGATCGCGCTCACCGATCACGGCGTGATGAGCGGCGTGATCAAGTTCTACAGGCAAGCGCAGAGAGCCGGCGTGAAACCGATCATCGGATGCGAAATCTACGTTGCCCCGGGGGATCGACGAGACCGGAGCGTTCAGAACGGCCAGCGCTACTACCATCTTGTCCTGCTGGCGGAGAACGATACCGGCTATCGGAACCTCCTTGCCGTCGTCAGTCGTGCTCACACGCAAGGCTTCTACTACCGTCCTCGCGCCGATGTCGAACTCCTGAAGTCCCACGCCGAGGGGTTGATCGCGCTTTCAGCGTGCGAGAGCGGCGAGATCCCGTGCCTCTTGAAGAGCGGGCGAAAGGACGCCGCCGCCGACAAGGCGCGCGAACTCGAAGCGATCTTTGGGGTGGGCAACTTCTTCATCGAGATTCAACACCACGGAACCGAGCGAGACGCGCGCCTCCGCGGGCAGCTGATCGATCTCGCCCGAGATCTCGATCTTCCTCTCGTTGCCACCAATGACGTTCACTTCCTGTCTGCCGACGACAAGCTGGCGCACGAGGTCCTCCTCAACATTCGCGCCAACAAGACACTCGACGATCCGGATCACCGGACCTTTGACGGGGAGGGATACTACTTCCGCACCGGTGACGAGATGGTAGGTCTTTTCGCGGAGGTGCCCGAGGCGATCGCCAATACGCGCAGGATCGCCGACCGCTGCAACGTCAAACTCACGTTCGGAGAACCGATGATCCCGCCCTTCGATCTTCCCGAAGGCAGGTCCGACTCCAATGAGTACTTGCGCGAGCTCGCGGAACAAGGAACGAAGGAACGCTACGGGGAGCTTACAGACGCGATCCGTGAGCGTCTGGACTATGAGCTGTCCGTGATCGCGAAGATGGAGTACAGCACGTACTTCCTCATCGTCTGGGACTTCGTACGATTCGCGCGGGAAAGCGGAATCTCCGTCGGTCCTGGCCGTGGATCGGCTGCAGGAAGCCTTGTCTCGTACGCCCTGCGAATCACCAACGTCGATCCGCTCAAGTACAAATTGATCTTCGAACGCTTTCTCAATCCTGATCGCATCAGCCTTCCAGACTTCGACATCGACTTCTGCGTGAAAGGTCGCGACGCAGTCATCAACTATGTCCGCAAGAAGTACGGCGGCGAGCACTGGTGGGATCGAATCGCGCAAATCGCCACGTACGACCGCATGGCTGCTCGTAGCGTCGTTCGCGACGTCGGTCGGGTTCTCGGGATTCCGTACGGCACAACGGATCGAGTGGCGAAGCTGATTCCGTTCGGATGGGGGCTGAAAGCGGCTGTCGAGCGCGTCGCGGAGCTCCGATCGCTCTACGAGGACGACCCCGAGATCGGACGTCTCATCGACATCGGCCAGCGCCTCGAAGGACTCACGCGCAACGCGTCGACGCACGCCGCAGGGGTCGTGATCGCGCCCGACGAACTCTTCCGCCATGTCCCCCTCCTCCGGCTCGGAGAAGAGGAGTTCGTCACGCAATTCGACATGGTCGACGTTGAGGCCGTCGGCCTCCTCAAGTTCGATTTCCTCGGACTGCGCAACCTCACCCTCATTGAGGATGCCCGCGAAGCGCTCAAGACCTACGCCGGCGTTGAGCTCTGCGTAGAGTCGATCCCGCTCGACGATGAGCCGACCTTCGCTCTGATCCGCGACGGACGAACTGCCGGCATCTTCCAGCTGGAGAGCTCGGGGATGACGAACCTCATCCGACGCGTGCAGCCGGATCGATTCGAGGACCTCATCGCGTTGCTCGCCCTCTATCGCCCCGGCCCCCTCGAGAGCGGGATGACCGACGAGTACGTCGAGCGGAGGCGGGGAAGAAAGCAAGTCTCCTATGTGCATCCGAGCCTGGAGGCGGTTCTCGAGGACACCTTCGGACTCCCAATCTACCAGGACCAGGTGATGATGATGGCGCAGGCACTCGCCGGATTCAGTCTGGCCGAAGCCGACGTGCTTCGCAAGGCGATGGGGAAGAAGGACAAGGAGATCATGGACAGCCTCAAGTCGAAGTTCATCGAAGGCTGTCTCAGCAACGGTGTGGACCGCAACCTTGCGGAGAGCACGTTTGCCGACATGGAGAAGTTCTCCCGCTATGGCTTCAACAAGTCGCACACGACTGCGTATGCCTTCGTCTCGTACTGGACGGCATACCTCAAGGCGAACTACCCGACCCACTTCATGGCCGCCCTGTTGACGAGCATGCAGGGAGACACAGACAAGGTCGCGGAGTACATCGGCGAGTGTCGCGAGATGTCGATCGAGGTCCTGCCCCCCGACATCAGCGAGAGCCGGCATGAGTTCACGCCGGTGTGCGAGGGGCAGATCCGATTCGGCCTCGGAGCGATCAAGCATGTGGGACGGGGAGCAGTGTCGGCAATCGTCAGTGCACGGGAGGGCAAGCCGTACGGGTCGTTCTTCGATCTCTGCCGTCGCGTCAACGAAGAAGGCCTGGACAGGGAAGCGCTCGAAGCGCTCGTCAAGGCGGGTGCCTTTGACCGGCTCGGTGCGTCAAGGCGTGGCCTCCTGCGCCATCTTTCGGAAGGCCTCGAATTGATACAACGGACACGACACGAGCGCCGGACGGGCCAGCAGTCGATCTTCGCCGGCCTGGGAGAGTCCACGACGGATCCGACCGTCAGCGAGCCGGAGTTCGAGCGCAACGATCTCCTCGCATTCGAGCGCGAGCTTCTCGGTCTGTACGTGACCGCCCACCCGCTCGACGATCATCGCGAGGCACTTGACTTCTATTGCCTGTCGGCACGCCAGGCGAAAACCCTGGGAAAGGGCGGGAAGGGAATCGTCGGCGGCCGCCTGAAGAAGATACGCCGCATTGACACCAAGCGCGGGAATCCGATGGCCTTCATCACTGTCGAAGATGGGAACGAAGAAGTGGAGATCACCGTATTCCCGCGCGTCCTCGAGACGTCAGGACAGCTACTGCAAGAGGATGGACTGATCGGGGTGGCGGTCACTGCGGACACCCGCAACGGCGAGATCGGCCTTGTCGCTGACGAGGTACTCTCGCTCGACGAAGTTTCTGACCGCATGACCCTCTCGCTCCTCCTGACGATTGACATGGCGAACGTCGACTCCGACCGACTCACGCAGGTCCAGGCGGAACTCGCTCAGCACACGGGCAATGCGCCGGTCTGTTTTCGACTGGTCGATTCTCTCGGCGCAGTCATCGTCCGAGCGCATGAGCGGTACTCCGTCGCCCCAAGCGATGAGCTGTGCACGACACTCGCCACCGTTCCAGGCATCGTCGACGTGTCGTTCCGGAGAAGCTCGTGAATCCTCGCTGGCGCGGGGCGATGCGATGGCTGACTCCCGGGATGCGCGTCAAGCGCTGGATCCTCTTGGCCGTCTCCTCGATGGGGATCCTCGTCGTCGCTCTTCTGTACTTCCTGGGAACGGACCTCGTTCGGATCGTCTATCGGATGCTTCCGACATTCGGCAGGTCCCGATACGCGATCATGATCGCCGTATTCGCGCTCGGAATCGCCGGTTTCACGTTCGCGCTGATGCGGCTCGTTCGATCTGTCGCACGCAGCGTCTCCCCGGACACACGGCTCAAGACGTCGACGATCATCTACCGGAGGCGCCTGCTGGAGCGAGGGCCTCGAGTGGTGGCGCTGGGAGGTGGGACGGGGCTATCCAACCTGCTTCGCGGTCTCAAGGAGGAGACGTCGAACATCACCGCCGTTGTCACCGTGATGGACGACGGGGGCAGTTCGGGAAGGCTTCGGGAAGAGATCGACGTTCTGCCGCCTGGTGACGTCCGCAACTGCATCCTCGCCCTCGCCGAAGACGAAACCATGCTGTCGGAGCTCTTCCAGTACCGGTTCACCGCCCCTCAGGAGCTTGCGGGACACTCATTGGGGAACCTTGTTCTCGCCGGCCTCGAGCAGGCGACCGGCGGATTCGATCGAGCCGTCGAAGCGATGAGCCACTTCCTGAGCATCCGCGGACGGGTACTCCCCGCGACCTTGACGAAGACACACCTCGTCGCCGTGATGGATGACGGTGCTCGCGTCGAGGGCGAGAGTGAGCTCGCCACCGACCCGCGGCGGATCCTGCGCCTCGAGCTCTCCCCGTCGCCCGTCCCCCCGCATCAGGAGGTTCTGGAATCGATCGCTTCGGCCGATCTGATCCTCCTCGGTCCCGGCAGCCTATTCACGAGTCTCGTTCCCAACTTGCTTGTGGAGGGCATCGCGCCCGCCATCGAGCGGGCGCCGGCCGAGAAGGTGCTGGTCGCGAATCTGATGACGCAACCGGGGGAGACGGAGGAGTTCACGCTCCGAGATCATCTTCGCGTGCTGAGCGAGTACATCGATCTGCACTGCATGGACGCGATTCTCGTCAACGTCGCTGCCGTCTCTGAAAGCCTTCTCACGGGCTACATCGATGAGGCCGCGGAGCCGGTTCGAGATGATCTCTCGGCTCCGAACGAATACGGCCTGGCGATCATCAGAGCGGACCTCGTCGGAACCGCGGAATGGGGGGGAAAGAACACGATCAAGCACGATCCGAAGAAGCTCGCTCAGATTCTCGTCCATGAGACACAAGCGTTCAGCGCTCCGCGCCGCGAGCGCTCCGATTAGCCCTTGATCACAGCCAACGGACGAAGCCGCGCTACCGCGCGGTTGATCCCGGCATCCTCCGCTGCTGCCACCACACGCTCGACATCCTTGTAGGCGCCTGGGGCTTCCTCCGCGATGCCCCGCTTGCTGTGCGCCCAGACGCGAATCCCGGACGAAGCCAGGTCTGAGATCACCGTCTCGCCCCAGTAGCGCTTGGCCGCCTTCTTGCGCGAAAGCGCTCGTCCTGCGCCGTGGATGCCGCTGCCGAAAACCCTCTCCATCCCCACCGCCGTTCCACGCATGACGTACGAGGCCGTCCCCATCGTCCCACCGACGAGTGTGGGGTGCCCAACGTCCCGGTACGGCTCCGGCGATTCGGAACAGCCCGGCCCGAACGCTCGCGTGGCGCCCTTGCGGTGGACGAGGAGTCTCCGTCGCTCCCCATCAACGGTATGCTCTTCGAGCTTGGCGTTGTTGTGCCCGATGTCATAGACGGTCCGGATTCTTGCCTCGTCGATGCCGCAGACTCTGACGAGAGACGCCCGGACGAGGTGCGCGATGGTCTGGCGATTGGCGAACGCGCAGTTCGCGCCGCAGGCGACCGCACTCAAGTATCGCTGACCCTCGGGGCTTCTGATCGGAGCACAGACCAGCTCGCGTTCGACAATGGGGATTTCGTACTTCCGGCTCGCGACGGCCATCTCCTTCAAGTAGTCCTGCCCGATCTGGTGTCCGAGCGCTCGCGACCCAGTGTGAATAGACACGACGACACGCCCACTCACGAGTCCGTACGCGTTCGCCGCCTGTTCATCGAGCACCTCGTCCACGAACTGGACCTCGAGGTAGTGATTCCCTGAGCCGAGCGTTCCGACCTGTCCGAACTGTCGCTTCTTCGCAAGGTCGCTCACCGTGTCCGGGTTCGCGCCCTCCATCCGGCCGCTCTCCTCGATGAACGCCAGATCCTCCTTGCTTCCGTACCCTCTCTCGATCACGTAGGCCGCACCGTCGCGTAACACTTGATCGATCTCCGCGACCGACAGGCGCAGTTTTCCCTTGGCCCCCAGCCCAGCCGGCACGGTCTCGTAGAGGTCTTCGCCGAGACGCGCGATGACCGGTGAGACTTCCTCCCGCTCTAACGGCGTCGACAGCATTCGAACCCCGCAGTTGATGTCGAAGCCGACGCCTCCGACCACGGCGACACCCTCATCGACGTCGAAGGCTCCGACGCCTCCGATGGGGAAGCCGTATCCGGGATGGACATCCGGAAGCGCGAGGGACGCGCCGACGATCCCCGGCAGGCAGGCGACGTTCCGCACTTGTCGGAGGGCACTCCATTCCGGCCGTCCGGCCCCATCGGATTGAAGCTGCGTGATCGTCTCCGCGTCGGCGAAAATTCGGCCTGGAACCCGCATCCCCTCGGACTGCGCGAGGAGCCACTCGGATGGACCGACCTGCTGCAGCTCAACGTGTTTCATCATTCCGGTCGTCCTTTCGCTAGACGTCGAGTACGCATTCCGCAACCCAGCCCACGCCCTCTTGCTCGACCCGAAGTCCGAGGTAGGTGATTCCCTTCACCTCAGTCCTTGGCGTATGCCGCGCCGCGTCAAGGCCCTCTCCCCACGCGGTTCCACGCAACGTCCACACACCAAACCCTTGCGAGATCCCGACCTCGAACCGTCCGAAGACGAGACCGCTCAGGTCCTTCTGCGCTAGCAGGTCGCCCATCCACTCGACGAGAAGGTCGGCCAACGTCTCCCCTCGGCAGTTCACCTCGTGCTGGGTCGTTGGCTCGATCTTCTCGACGTCCACCATCAACGAGAACAGAGCGCAGGCCGCCCTGCAGAACACGCTCTCCAACGTGGGACCGCAGGCTCGAATCCCGATGTCCGCCGTGTGGTCGAGATACTCGACGCCGCTCCTTCCGTCTGAAGCGGTCATTCACGATCACCAAGGGCGACCTCAGAGAGCGGTGTGTAGACCGCCCCGGCCGGCGTCAGACGACTCTCCATCAACACGATGCGGTCGACGTCCACCTGTTGCGGAGAGACGGGTTCCAGTTCCCTAATGATCCGCCCGAGCGCAGCATCGGGTCCTCCCTTGACCCGCGCGACGGTCACGTGCGCGACGGGCCGCTTCCGCTCAGGGTCGAATCCGATCGACCGAAGCCGGTCATTCAGGGTTCGCACGAGGTCAACGTACTCTGCGACCGCGTCCCCACCGAACCAGAGGACTCGCGGTCTATCGAAGTCGGGAAACGCACCGAGGCGGTCGAGTGTGAGTCGGAACGCTCTTCGACCGTCCGCAACCCCCGTCGCCAGCTTCGCAAGCTCGGTCGTGAGTGCAGGCTCGATCTCACCGAGAAAACGGACGGTCAGATGGTAGTTCTCCGGTTCCACCCACGACGCACGCAGGGTCGACCTCGCACGCACGCCGTCAGCCACCGCAGCGATCGATCTCCTCGGACCTGCTTGCAGCGGGATGCAGAAGAACGTTCGCATGCTCCCCTCCTCACGACATGGATCATACCTCACATCTCGGCCGTGGCTCCGTCCGACCGCCGACGGCTTGGCCCTCCAAGCGCGCTCGGTACAATGCTGCCATGCTTCAGCAAACCCGGATCGCTGCCTGCTGTGCCCTCTGGATCGTGGCGGTATCCTCGGGCGCGATCTCCGCCCAGCTTCTCGTCTCCCAAGACGGATCAGGAACCCACACGACGATCCAGGGCGCGCTGAATGCCGCGAGCTATGGGGACGTCGTCTATGTGAGGGCGGGCACCTACGATGAAGGGCTGACCTTCAAGAACGGCGTCGCGCTCATCGGGTCGGGTTCCGGCACGGCCGTCATTCGCCACGGCTACGGATTCGAGCCCGTCGTGCATGCGAGCCACGCCAGCTCGGGGAGAATCGAGGGGTTCAGCATCGAGCGAACGGGGACGACGTTGCCCGCGCCTGCGGTCCTCCTCGAGTCGACTTCGATCACGATCTCCGCATGCACCGTCACCGGCGCCCAGGAGAGCGGGATCGTGATCGTCGATGCCACATCGAGTCCGACCATCGAAGGGTGCACAATCCGCGCGAACGGAGAACACGGGATCTGGGTACGCGATGGGGCGCGCGCAAGCGTGATTGCCTGCGAGCTTCGGGAGAACGGAGGAAGCGGCGTCCTTCTCACAGGGGACGCGGAGGCGACGGTCCACGACACGCGACTCGTCGGGAATGATGCCCACGGGATCGCGCTCGCCGACTCTGCGTCCGCGATCTTGAGCGACTGCGATGTTGGGAGCGCGGCGGAATGGGGCATCGAGCTGCTGGACGGTGCTCGAATCGAAGTGACCGGCTCCAGACTCGCAGGGAACCTTGCCGGCGGCGTCCGGGTTGACGATGACGCGTCGGCCTGTGTTGTGGACTGCGTCATCTCAGGTGGCGAGACCGGAGTCACCGCAAGAGGACGAGGATTGGCCCGGGTAGAGGATTCCGCAATCCGCGGCGCCATCGGTGTCGGATTCCTCGTCCAAGACACTGCCGCCGGCGGGCTGTTTCGCACAGAGGTTGATGGCTGCGGCTCGCACGGCGTGAACCTCGCATCACAGGGGTCGTGCTCGATCGATCACGTGACCGTCGTGAGGAACTCCGGGTCCGGCATCTTGGTCCAGGGTCCGACTGCGTCGATCTCAAACACCATCGTTGCCTACAACGGGGCTATCGGGATTGCCGTCGATCTCCCACCGGGAAGTCCGAGTGCCGTTGTGCTTTCTCACAACGACGTCTGGGTAAACGGCGGCGGCGAGTACGAGGGCGTCCTCCGGCGAACGAGCGACGTCTCTGCGCCTCCGAGCTTCGTCGATCTTGCCGGCGGGGACCTCGCCCTGCGCCCGAACTCGCCCTGCATCGACGGTGGCGTTCTCGGCGCCACCATCGGCGCGTACCCTGACCCGTCCACCCGCCCGATGATGCTCATCGAGCTGGCCCCCACATACCTTGCCGCCCCTCTCGGGATCGACCTATCGGGGCGAGTTCGCCTCCAACCCTCGCCGTTCGTTCTTGAAACGGTCGAGTTCTCGGTCGGTTACCGGGATTCGCGCACGTCGTTCACTGCTAAGACGTCTCTTGCCGGTCGGTGGGGGTCGCGCATCTCGGTGGATGGGCAGTTCGAAACCTCCTCATGGACCCTTCCTTTCGGCGCGTTGACGGGTCGTCTCGCGCTCTCCGGGGTCCTTGACGGAATCGAGTCCTGGCTGTTCGCCTCAGGCACCGCTGATCTCAGCGGCTCGTGGTTCGATCTCGTGAGCCGTCTCTCTCGAACGTGGCCGTCGGATTGCTGGATTCAAGAAGTCGATCTTCGCTTGGGAGCGACCCTCGTGGTCGGCCTGACGGCACGCATGGCGGACTTCTCGCCTGAACTCCTCGTCGCGTCCCTTAAGCGCGACTTGACGCTTCCCGGTGGAACGCTCGCCGTGGGCGGGAGTCTCGTGCTCGGCCCGAACCGCGAGGCCTCGCTGGTGGCTGACTGGACCGGCGATGCTCGTTCCATCGCCATCGATTTCTCTACCTATCTTAGCAGCCCCGGCTACGGAACCGCGTCCCTTCTGATCGATGAACGGGCGGCCTCCACCGCCATTGCACTGGCAGCGCGGTTCGCAGACTACGCCTTCGACGACGGCTCCATCACCTTGACCAAGCGATTTGGCCCCACTGGAGCCCAGTTGACCGTGGAACTCGGCATCAACGCAGAGGGCTTCGCGCGTTGCGCTCTTCGTGTCGTCGCCAACATCGAGCCGTTCTTCGCCCGATCGCCCAATCTCCCCCCGATCCCGGCTTTCAGCGTTCTCCCCGCCGACCCGCAGGCCGGGGACCCAGTACGCTTCGACGCGTCCGGTTCCGACGATCCGGATGGGGAGATCCACGAGTTCTGGTGGGATTTCGGCGACGGCACGGCAGACCTCGGCGAGTCGGTCGTGCATGTCTTCCCATCACCCGGCTCGTACGATGTTGCCCTGACCGTCGCCGATGACGGCGGGACGACGACGCTCGTCCAGCCGCTCATCATTTGGGAGGCCAACAGCGCCCCGGTCGCCGCCTTCATCTGGGAACCGGTCTCTGACTTGGGTACGCGGCTTCCTCGGCCGCCTCGATCCGGAGACTCGATCCGCCTCGACGCTTCAGAATCGTACGATCCAAGCGTAGACGCGCTGGATTTCCATTGGGATCTCGATTCCGATGGTTCCTTTGACGTCATCACGAACGAACCGATCACCGTCGTACCGCCGATGGAGGCCGGCTCACATCCGGTGACGCTTCGTGTCATCAACAGGGGCGGCCGTTCAGACGCGATCATGCACGCCGTCATCATCGCAGAACCGAAGCCGCCGCAAGCCGGCTTCTCGCTCACGCCCGCGTCGCCGTCGATTCTCGATCCGGTGCGATTCACTGACCGGTCCACCGACGTCGACGGCGAGATCGCCGCATGGGAGTGGACGTTTGGCGACAACCACTCTTCCCGCGAAGCCGAGCCGACGCACCAGTATTCGAAGCCTGGCGAATATCCGGTGTCGTTGTCGATCATCGACAGCGACGGCCTCACCGACTCCTACCAGGAGACGATCACGATCGCGCGTATCCCTGAGATTACACCGGTCGACGACGTCTGGATCCTGGCAATCGGGATTTCCGACTACGATGACGTCGCCGACCTTCAGTTCGGCCGCGCCGACGGAATCGCCATCGTGCAATGGGCACTCGACGCGGGGGTCCCGCCCGACCACGTCCGCCTGCTCACCGACCGGACCGCGCCCCCATGGGACGTTGCCGGCTTGGAGACGAGAGCTGCGACGTTGGTCAACGTCCGAGAGAGCCTCGGGTGGCTTCGCCAAGTCGGGCAGCGCGACGATCTGGTCATGGTGTTCTTCTCGGGCCATGGGTATCAGGGGCTCGACGACGGAAGCGACGAGCGCGACGGCGTCGACGAGTTCTTCGTTCTGCTCGATACGCTCGACGCGGCCGTCGACGACACGGCCCTTCGCGACGACGAGTTCGGACGCTTTCTTGACCGGCTCACGTCGGAGCACGTTCTCATCTTCTTCGACGGGTGCTACTCTGGGGGCCTGGCGCGTAGCCTTCCCAGCGGATACCGGCCGACGAGCGGAACGAGGGATCTGTTCAGAGACTTCTCGCTCGAAGGGCGCCTCATCTTCTCCGCTGCCGGAGAGGCCCAGGAAGCGTTCGAGTCTCCAGCTCTCGGGCATGGGGTCTTCACGCACTTCGTGCTCGATGGGCTGCGCGGCAGCGCCGATCTCAACGGTGATGCACACGTCACGGCGTGGGAGCTGTACGAGTTCTTGCTTGCTGAGATTCCCCCGTTCGTTCGTGCCGAGTGCGGTGCCGACCAGGTTCCTCGGATCGTCGGGGAGGGAGACGTGCGCGTCCTCGTCGCCGGTGGCTTGCGGCATGCGACCGCGGCCTTCTCCTTTGAGCCAGCGGTCCCGTTCGCAGGCGGACCGATCGCTTTTCGCAACGAGACGACCGGAGAGCACAACGCTCAGGAATGGACGTTCGGGGACGGCACGACGTCGGCCGACACCGATCCGACACACACCTACGAGGAGGCGGGCGACTACCGCGTCGCCCTTTCCGTGGCGGACGGAGCGACCAACGCCTCCGAGGCGGCGCACACCGTGACCGTTGCGGCGCCTGGGCGAATCACAACAGCTGACGACGGGTTGTGGATCGTCTCGCTGGGAAGCCGAAACGGGATCCGGGTCGGCGATCTCCTCTTCGTTCTCCAGGGAGCCACGTCCGATCCGGTCGCAACGATCGAAGTGATCGAACTCCTCGACGCCGACACGGCGGCCTGCCGAATCACCGACGGAGAGACACGCCCGGCAGTGGGCGACGCCGTCCGTCCGGCGACACAGCGCGCCGAGCCCTAGAAGCAGGCGGCCGCCTGCTATTCCGGCAGCTCAAGGGTCAACAGGAAGACACGGTTCTCGCGATGAACCTTCAGCACGACTCGGTCTCCCGGGACCTTCGCTGCGAGGAAACTCACAAGGTCGGCGCACGAGTTGATCGGTACAGCACTGATATAGGTGATGACGTCGCCCTCTCGCAACCCCCTGAGTTCGCCGATCGTTCCCGCCACGACGTTCGAGATCCGAATCCCCGCACCTTCGGTCTCCTCGCATAGGAACCCCAGACCGACCTCGCCTCGAGCGTAGTTGAAGTCGATTCGCTCCACCGGAGAGCCGGTCGCTGAGCGGAACGGAATCTGAACGGTCGGCTGACTGATCAGCTCGGCCGCCTCCGTCCCTTTCACGTACCCATCGGCCGTGGGGTCGAGAAGGTAGACGTGAACGCGGATCGACCCTCGCTGCTCGGTGAGTGCCGAGTGCGAGTGACTCGGGGTCGCGAAGCGAAATGCGAGCGCATCGTCCGTGCTCACTTGCCATCCCGAAATGCGAACCGTCTGCCCATCCTTGAGGACCCACTTCTTGTCCACTTCCGTGCCGACGACTTCCGCACTCCCATTCGTGTTGAGCCCGTCGATCTCCAACACGATACCGAGGACTCTCGCCGTCTTGTTGGTCAGGACGATGCGGTATGTGTCGTCGAGATTCGGCGTGATCCCGTAGCTCCGCACGAGCCCGTAGCTAACCTCGGCAAGTGTCGAGCATCCTACCCGCTCCGCTTCGCCCAGCTCGCACGCGGAGAGGATCTCGCCGACGCGAAGCGCGTCTTCCTCGGGAAGCGGATCGATCCGAACCGCCACGAAGCTCGGATCGAGGACCTCCCACGTTCCGAGCCCGAGGAAACCCCACGTGCGGAACACCTCGACATCCACATCGACGTATCGTCCGTCGACTGCCCATCCCTCCGCCGCATACCCAACGAGAACCAGGAGCGCGACCAGAACAGCTCCTCGCATCCGTCTCATCATCTCTCCTCCGTCGACGTCATGTACTGGGTGCGGGTGGCCCGCGGCCCTTCAATCCAGCTCATTATAGGTCCTCCCGACCGGGGGCGCGGGTCTTCACTTCGGCAGAGTGACACCGGCCTGATCCTGGTAACCGCCCCCGGCCTCCTTCTCGACGTATGTGCGATCCGGACGCTCGCCCCGGAAAAAGACAACCTGCGCGATCCCTTGTCCGACGTGCAGCCGGATCGGAAGCGGCGAGACGTTGGCGAGTTCGATCGTCAGAACCCCTCGCCACCCAGGCTCAAGAGGCGTGACGTTGACGAGCAGCCCACACCGCGCGTAGGAGCTCTTCCCCCAGCAGACACCGCAGACGTCGTCGGGCATGTCGAAGTGCTCCACGGATTCGGCGAGAACCTGCGAGTTCGGCGACAGCTCGAAAGCTCCCTCCACCTCGATCTCCCGGAAGTGGCTGTCCGGAAAGGCAATCGGATCGAGGACTACGTTCACTCCGCCGAGCGGGATGAGGAACCGTCGCCCCAGGCGCAAGTCGTAGCCGAAGCTTCCCAGACCGTAGGAGGGTCTCCCTTCCTGAGTCGCGACAAATGGCGAGAGCATCGGCGCATCATGAATGCAGAGCTCGCGGATCTCGCGATCACTCAGGATCCCGCCGGTCATCATGTAGCCTCCTCTTCTTCTAGCAGCTGCGGATGTGCGACCTGCCTCAGTACTTCCCGGACAAAGACTGACCACTCGGAGAGCCTGTGTTCTTTGCGTTGACGGATCATCCGCTGCAGTGACATGTAGTTCTGACAGACGATCCTCCTCTGCAGGAATGACTCGGGCAGATCCCTTTTCGCTTGCTCCCACGACCTCTCCTCGATCAGCCGGTTGAGATGCAGCAGATGTTCGATGGGAATGGGATGCGAGAAGTCCTCCTGGGCAAGCGCCCGCGCCGTCAGTGTGTGCATCGTCGATTGGCTCTGCTTCGTCACTCCCAGCCGGTACGTGTCATACTGCTGCCAGAAGTACCGCGGGGCAGTGATGTCGAGCCAGACCACGACCGTCTCCAAGAACTTGTTGTGCCCGTCGCCTCGGAACCGGAGGCGCTTCGCGACCTCATTCATCCTTCCGGGATCCTGTCCGTACGAGAGGGACAGTCCGAGGAGGGCGCTCGCGTGTCCGTGTTCCTCGATTACCCGAACGCTCATCACGTGGACGCCTCGCTTTGCTTCCGGCTTCCTGGTTTGACGAGCGGTATCCCGGCTCGACAGAGCGGGCAGGTTTCGCGCTCATAGGTCGGGATCGAGAGGCTCAAGATCGACTCGATGGGGAGACCATCCACCTCGAGGCTCCCGGAGCGATTCACGATCGCCGCCAGCACGACCACGTCGGCACCGAGGCCGCGCAGCATCTCCACTACCTCGAGCGTCGTTCGCCCGGTCGTGATGACGTCCTCGACGACGGCCACTCGTTCGCCGACTCGAACGGAGAACCCGCGACGAAGACGGAGGCTCCCATCATCCGTCCGCTCAGGGAAGATGAAAGGACACTCTAGCTGCCGCGCGACCTCGAATCCGATGAGAAGGGCGCCGAGCGGCGGGGAGACGACGCGATCGATCTTCGCCGATTCCAGTCTTCGGACGAGCTCCTCTCCCAACGTCACCGCATCGCGTGGGTTCTCGAGCGCCCGCGCACACTGAACGTACTGCGGAGAGTGCAGGCCCGACGACAGAAGGAAGTGGCCGCGCTGAATCGCGCCCGTTGCCTCAAGCCGTCGCGCCCACTGCTCGTGATCCGTCATACGCGGGACCACGTAATCCGTTCCTTGAGCGCCGATGCCGCTTGCCTCGGATCGGGACTGCCGAGAATCGAGCGCGAAGCGCTGACGATCATTGGCTCATGCCCGTCCGCTGCATCAAGGAAAGCCTCCACGTCCGCCCCCTGCGCGCCAACCCCTGGCACGAGCCACGGCAGATCCGGCGCCTGAGCGTGGATCCCTGCGACCCACGCCGGGCGCGTGGCCCCAACGACCAGACCGACCTGCCTCGAGTATTCGCGGGACAGGCGCTCGGCCATCGCCGCTACGCGAACGCAGATAGGCGGTTCGCCGTGGCAGGCCACCTCCTCTGCGGATGGGTTGGTCGGAAGCGCAAGAAGGAAGACGAATGCTCCTCGATCGAGGAACGGGCGGACCGCATCGGCGCCCATGTAGGGCACGATCGTGATCGCGTCTACGCCAAGCACGTCGACCGCCGCCACGGCGTATGCCGCCGCGGAAGACGCGATATCGCCCCGCTTCGCGTCGAGGATCACGGCTCGCCTCTTCTCGTGAAGGATCGCCGCGATCTCTCGCAGCAAGTCGAAGCCGGCCGCCCCATGCGCCTCGAAGAAGGCCGCGTTCGGTTTGAAGACGGACGCGTGCGGAAGCGTTTCCTCAATGACCCACCGGAGAAAATCACCGACGCCCGCAGCCGATCGGCCGAATCGCGCCGGAACGAGCTCCGCGTGCGGATCGAGCCCGACGCAGAGCCTCCCCCCCGACTCTGCCGCGCCCTGCTCAAGAAGATCGATGAACACCCAACCCCCCTCCTTGTGCGACTCCGAAGATCTCGTTTACGGACTGCATGCCTCGCTCGTCGAGCCATCGCGCCAGCTCGACAGAGAGACGACATCCCACTTGTGGATCGGCCATCAGCCCGAACCCGATGCCGACCAGGTCAGCTCCTGCCATCAACATCTCCACCAGGCTTCCGAGATTTACCACGCCCCCTGTTCCGACGATCACGGCCTGCGGGAAGGCTCGGCGAACCTCGTAGACCCTCGCAAGCGCAATCGGTAGGATGGCCGGGCCGCTCAAGCCTCCGAAAACACTCTTGAGGAAAGGGCGGCCCGCCTGCCAGTCAATGCGCATCCCACGGAGCGAGTTGATCAGCGTGACGCCATCGGCGCCGGCATCGAGCGCGGCGCCGACCGATACAAGAAGGTTCCCCGCGTCGCCCGGCAACTTCGCCAGGAGGACGCCTTCGAACGCCGCGCGAGCCGCGCGAGCGTACGCGCGCACCAGGTCCTCGTCAGCGCCGATGACGCCGCCCGAAACGTTGGGGCAGGACAGGTTCAGCTCAATCGTTCGGAGCGCCGGCAACTCGGAGAGCTGCGCCACAAGGTGGCCGACCGCTTCTGCGGTTGACGCGGTCAGACTGACGAACAGCTGTGTCGGGAGTTCAGCTAGACGGGGCAGGATCTGCTCCCGAAATGCCACGAGGCCCGGATTGTCCAGGCCGATCGAGTTGAGCGCTCCGGCCGGGCAGTCGACGAGTCGAGGCTGGGGATTCCCTGCTCGTGCCTTGGGCGTCACGGTCTTCGTTGTGAGCGCTCCGATCCGGCTGAGATCGATGTTCCCAACGAGTTCGAGACCGAACCCAGCCGGGCCCGACGCGAGAACCACCGGAGAGCTGAAGCGCTCGCCCCATCGCGTGATCGTCACGTCAGCCATGGCAGCTCCTCAATCGCGAAGAGCGGACCCTCCGCGCAGATTCTCTTCGGGCCGTCCACGGTTGCCACGCGACAGCCGAGACAGGTTCCGATGCCGCAGCCGACGCGCGCCTCGAGCGACACGTACACGTCAGGCTGATCGCGATACGTCTCCGCCAGGATCCGCAGCATTGCATCCGGGCCACAAGCCAGAATCCCGAGCCCGGGCTCCCAGACTGATCGCAGGCGGTCCGTCGCGCTCAGTCCGGTCACCTCCTCGATGACCAACGGGACGTTCGGATGAAGGTCGCACGCGTCCGCGGTGCGGAAGCCGTAAACGCCTATCACGGCAAGGTTGGGATGCTGTTGGGCAAAGCAAAGCATGGGAGCGACACCGCTGCCCCCCGCGACGAGCACGTACGATCGATCCATCGAGATCTTGGTCGCGTAGGGAGCGCCGTACGGGCCCCTGACCTCGAACGGCGTCCCGATGGGACAGGCGGAGAGCTTCTCACGGACCCGCCCCTCCGACTTAACGAAGAGCTCCAGCCCGCCCTCACCTACTGACATCACCGAAAAGGCCCGGGGCAGACACGGGTCCTCCCCGTACCGCAGGAGAATGAACTGGCCCGCACCCACGGACGTCGGAAGCTGCTCGCCCTCGAGTGCAACCCGTGCATAGCGCGCGGAACGCTCCCGCCTGACGACGCGTCCCTCAACCCAAGAAAACGGCGACCCGCTACGGGTCGCCGACCTATTGGCTTTCTCTCTCCGTCCCACCCAAGGCCCCCTCCGACCGCTCGGCCGTTGGGGAATGATCGTACACGGGCGTGCTCCTCCGCGTCAAGAAACCCGACCGAGTCAGCCCGTGTTTTCGCCTCCGGATGCGTTCATCTGGCGCTTCTCCTTCGCCCACGCGTCTCGCAGCGTGACCGTCCGGTTGAAGACGACGTGTCCTTCCACCGAATCGGGGTCCACGCAGAAGTACCCCTTTCGCTCGAACTGGAATCGATCCCCGGGCTGGACGTCAGCGAGGCTTGGCTCGACTTTGCACGCGCTGAGAACTTCGAGCGAGTCCGGGTTCAGGTTGTCGATCCACGTCCGGCCTGCTTCGACGTCGTTCGGGTCCTCTTCCGCGAAGAACCGGTCGTAGAGGCGAACCTCCGTGTTGACGGCGTGCGTCGCCGATACCCAATGCAACGTCGCCTTGACCTTCCTGCCATCGGGAGCGTCGCCGCCTCGCGTCGCAGGGTCGTAGGAGCAGTGAAGCTCGACGATCTCGCCCTCCGAGTCCCGGACGACCTCCTCGCAGCGAATGAAGTACGCATAGCGCAGCCTGACTTCGCGTCCCGGCGCGAGGCGGAAGAACTTCTTCGGCGGATCGACCATGAAGTCTTCGCGCTCGATGTAGAGCTCACGAGAGAACGGAATCTTGCGGGTTCCCGCACTCGGGTCCTCCGGATTATTGATCGCGTCGAGCAGTTCCGCGTCTCCCTCGGGGTAGTTGGTGATCACGACCTTCAGCGGATCGAGAACCCCCATCACCCGGGGTGCGCGGCGATTCAGATCTTGGCGAGCGCAGTAGTCGAGGAAGGATGCGTCGACAAATCCTTCCGACTTGGTCACTCCGAGCTCCCCGATGAACGCGCGCAGAGCTTCGGGCGTGTAGCCGCGCCTTCGCATTCCGCGAATCGTCGGCATTCGGGGATCGTCCCATCCCGCCACTCGTCCTTCCTCGACCAATTGGCGCAGCTTGCGTTTGCTCATCACCGTGTAAGCGAGGTTGAATCGGCCGTACTCGATCTGGCGAGGTCTCGATGGCACGGGAAGATGGTCGAGGAACCAGTCGTAGAGCGGTCGGTGATTCTCGAACTCAAGACTACACGTCGAGTGCGTGATCCCCTCGATCGCATCGGACTGACCGTGCGTCCAGTCGTACGTCGGATAGATGCACCACGCGTCGCCTTGCCTGTGATGCGTCGCCCGCAGGATTCGATACAACACGGGATCGCGCATGTTCAGGTTCGGATGCGCCATGTCGATTTTGGCACGGAGCGTCCGGGCGCCGTCGGCGAACTCAGCGGCTCGCATCCGGCGGAAAAGGTCGAGATTCTCCTTGACGGACCGGTTGCGGTGCGGACTCTCTCGCCCGGGTGGCGTCACGACTCGGCCGCCCTCGCGAACCGCCGTCCCGCGATACGCGCTGATTTCCTCAGCGGACAGGTCGCAGACGTACGCGTTTCCCTGCTCGATCAAATGCTCGGCCCACGTGTAGAGCTGCTCGAAGTAGTCGGAGGCGAAAAACAGCCGATCCTCCCAGTCGACACCCAACCACCGCATGTCTTCGATGATTCCGTCGACGAACTCCTGCTCCTCGGCCGCCGGGTTCGTGTCGTCGAAGCGAAGGTTGAACTTCCCCCCGAATTCCTGGGCGATCCCGAAGGCGAGCAGAAAACCCTTCGCGTGACCGATGTGGATGTAGCCGTTCGGCTCGGGGGGCCAACGCGTGTGGACTCTGCCCTTGTTCTTCCCGACGCGCACGTCCTCCGCAACGATCTCACGGATGAAGTCACGTCGCTCCACCGTCGTCTCCCGATTCACGCGTTCTGCCCCATTTGCTCCGACCTCCTGTTCCATGATCCTCCGAATGGAAGAGTCTACAGCGGGCCCTGACCATCAACCACCCCAAAGGGCCCTGAGATGCTCGCGAGACGCGCACAGGCAAGGCTTGCGCCGAGAATTCGCCGGAGAGGTGACCATGACAACCCGAAGAGCGATCGGCCCTGTACCGTACGTCTATCCCGTTCCGATTGTCGTCGTCGGTGCGCTCGTCGACGGCCGGCCCAACTACGCGACGGTCGGTGATTGCGCCATCATGGGCATCAAACCCGCGCTCCTTGCCGTCTCGCTCGGCGAGGCGCATTACACGACACGAGGCGTTCTGGAGCATCGCACGTTCAGCGTCAACATGCCCTCGACGTGCGATCTTCAGCTCGTCGACCACTTCGGGCAGGTCTCGGGACGCGATGTCGACAAGTCGCAGTACGTTCAGAGCTTCTTCGGGGAACTTGAGACGGCTCCCATGATCGAGTCTTGCCCCGTCACCATCGAGTGCCGTGTACTGCACGAAGTCACGATCGAGCATCGCCACATCTTCATCGGCGCTGTCGCCCAGACCCACGTCGATGAAGCCTACGTGACGGAAGACGGTGCTCCGAGGGTCGCATCGCTGCAGGAACTCGACCCGATTCTCTACGCCCTCGACAACCGCTACTACCGAGTCGGGGCCGTGATTGGCGAGGGATACAAGGAAGGGCGGGAGTTCCAGGCGTGAAGCACTCAGTCCCTCAGTCTAGCCGTGTGGCGGGGCGTTCGCTCTCGCGTGGTTGCGTGAACGGGCAAGCGGAAATGCAGTTCGAACATGCCGCCGTGTTCCGAACCCAGAAGTCGTAGCAGCGATCAACATTCACGGCCCACCGGAGAATCCCCGGATTGTTCGACGGGCAGGCTACTTCGTACGACGGTTCTCGCGCCGCGCTGATCGCCTCCCCTTCGCATGCCTCGGCGCAGCGCGTGCAGTTCGCGCAGACATCCGCCAACCCGAAGTCGACCGGCCGATCCGGTTCGAGAGGAAGATCGGTGAACACTTTGCACAGCCTGAGGCACGAGCCGAAATCCTGCGTAACAAGTAACCCATTCCGACCAAGTTGCCCCAATCCCGCGTCGATCGCGAGCGGGATGCTCAATGCGGTGTCGTTTCCCATCGGGATTGCGCCGTAGCGAAGGTTGCGCAGGAACTGCGCCACGCACGCAATCGTGAACGCCATTCGCGAGTATCCGATCCCTGTGGCGGCCGCAGAGGTGTAGGAAGGTGACGTCAAGACGGTCTCCTGATCCATTGCGATCCCCATGACGATGGCGTGTGTGTAGTGACTCGGGATGTCGATCGGATCGCCGCTCCGATCGTGCGAGTAGATCCATCGCTCGTCGACGCGCGCGATGCCCACGAGATCCGCTCCGAACATCCTTGCCGTCTGCTTGACCTCAGCGGTCATGACGGCCGGATCGTCGACTCGGTGTCGCCCGAGCTGCATCATCGCTGTGTCGGCCTGACCGAGCCGCTTCCAGGAAAAGGCGCCGCCGAAACAGTCGTGCACCGTCCACGACGCGAGGAGGCGCGCGAACTCGATGCGGGAATATCCCGCCTCACCGGTCGCGATCCGCTGCCGAGCACCCGCGCGATACTCCTTCTCGAAAAAAGAGGCGTCTTGGTCCCAGTGGCGACGCATGAAGACCGTGTTCCGTTCGTCGAAGCGTTCATGAACGGCCGGATCGACGGTGTAGGGGGCTGCCGCGGGACGATCCCGCACAGCGCCAGCGCCTTGGTCGGAATTCATCATGGGGTTCAGCTCCGGCATGAGATGTTGGTGCGAGGATCGTAGAGGCTCATGCAGAACGACGCAAGCTGCCGGTGCAGCCCTTCGAGGCTTTCATCCCGAGAGTGGAACCCGACCAGAGGCGGACCACGTCACGCCTGCTGCTGGGGACGGCGACGGCCTGCTCAGTGAGATCTCCCGGCTTCTCCCGCTTTCATGATGGCAAGCTTCGCTGTGAGTGGACCGATGAGTTCATGGATAACGGTCGCTCCGATGATGACGTTGAGGAGGATATGGCTGATGGGTGCAAGCGCTGCCTCCTGCCGAACGAGAAGAGCCAGACCGATGACAATGCCGCCTTGCGGAATCAGTCCCCACCCTGTATATCGGCGCACCGCACGCGATGCACCCCCAAGCCTCGCTCCAAGGTAGGCTCCAGCCAGTTTGCCGACGGACCGAAAGACCACGAACAGGAGCACGACGGGTAGGTACTGGAAGAGCACCGCCACGTCCAGAAGCATGCCGCTGACGGTGAAGAACACGATGAACACGATCGGTTCCACGGATTCTTCGAGAAGGTTGAACACGTGATGTCGCTCCTGCCTCCGAGTCGTGTTGACCACTGTCATGCCCATCGCCATCGTGGCGAGAAGCTGATCCAGTCCAAGAGCGGCCGAGACACCGTAGCAGATCCCCAGGACACCCAGAAGGAAGGCGATGTGGAGTCCGTCATTCTCGCCGCCTCGCAGCCATTTGGGGGCAAAGCGAAACGCAAGACCGGAGACGGCACCAAGCGCCAGTGCCCCGGCGACGCCAACCAGCGGCTCAAGGATCGTCCCGATCCCTCCCACGCGGTGGGTGATCAACACCATGGCAACCACAACACCGAGGCTGTAGTTCAGAATGCCGAGCGCGTCATCCAGCGCGGCGGATGCCATGATGCTGAACGTAACCATGCCTTTTGCGTTGTACTGGCGCACGACGGCCAACGTGGCGGAGGGATCGGTGGGAGAGGCCAGAGATCCAAGCAGCACCGCCAGAGGGGCAATCGTCGTCAAGAAACCGCCGGAATCAGGCAGCAGGAATGGGAGGGTGGCGAGACAACCGACCGTGACCATGAGCGCAGACAGCTGTGCTTCGCCGACCGCGATGAAGAGGATCTTCTTGCCGAGTTCTTTGAGCGGTCCTAAGGCAAGCGTTCCGCCAATGGCGAACGTGAGAATTGCCAGAGAGAGGTCCGTGGTTGTGCCCATTGAATCGACGAACTCACTGGACACGAGCCCCGTAATCTGAGGATTCAGGATGAGACCTGCGACGATGTACCCGCTGACTCTCGGGAGTCCGACTCTCCTGACGAGTTCGCCCAGAACATAGCCTAGCATGATGGCTAGGCCCGTCGCTAGAAGACCATTCACGTAGATCACCTTCTGGAGTTCTTGAAGACGACTGGCGTCTTGCGAAGTGGTGAAGGATACGACTGCGGGCGTACCGTGGCAACTCGGCGAAGGCGCTGGCAATCTCGCGACGGACGCATCGTGGCCAGGACGTGGCGCAATGCATCGTCACGAGGAGCCCGCGGAGATGAGGGAGCGGCTTCATTCACGACCCGCCGGAAGACCGAAGGACGTGTGCCTGGCGCAGCCTCTTGCGCCGGAGAAGCGATGTTTGGCGCGCTGGTTGGGAGAGGAGGATTCGAACCCCCACTAACAGGGCCAGAGCCTGTCGTCCTGCCATTAGACGATCTCCCAAGGGTACGTGCGATGGTACGAAAGCCTGCATGGGCAGTCAAGATCTGGTTGGCCCGTGAATCGGCGCACGATACAATCTGGCACATGGAGACACGGGTTCGTGAACCAATCGTAGCCGGCGCGTTCTATCCGGAGCCGCACGAACAGCTTGCCGCAGCCGTCTCGGCTCTTCTCGGTGAAGATGTCGACCGGTGTTGCGCCCCGCTTTCTGCACCCTGTGGGCTGATCTCCCCGCACGCAGGGTATCCTTACTCCGGCGCAACGGCCGCAGCCGGCTACCGGGCCATCGCCGCGCAGGGACGCCCGGACATCGTCGTCCTTCTCGGCGCGAATCACACTGGCTCCGGTGGAGCGATCTCGCTCGACGATCACGATGCGTGGCGAACTCCGCTCGGTGACGTGCGGGTTGCCCGCGACGCCGTTGCCCGTCTTTCCAGCGAGGGTTTGACCATCAACACGGACGCCTTCGTTCGCGAACACTCGATCGAGGTTCAACTACCGTTCTTGCAGGTCTTGTGGGGGTCGACGGTGCCGATCGTTCCCATCTGTGTCCAGCTTGTGGATCGAGAGACGCTTGCCGAGATTGGAGACGTCATCGCGAACGCCGTCGGCAAGGATGGGCATGGCCTCATCATCGCCAGCAGTGACTTCACACACTACGAACCCGACGAGGCGGCGCGTCGACGCGATCATCTCGCTATTGAGCCGATCCTGGCGCTTGATGCCCCACGCTTCCTCACCCTGTGTGTCGACGAGCACCTGTCGATCTGTGGGGCTGGCGCAATCAGCGTATTGATCACAGTCGCCACCCGTTTGGGCTTGACCGACACATCGCTCGTCAACTACGCGACCTCCGGGGACACAACCGGCGATCGCTCGGCGGTCGTGGGCTATGCGGCCATCTCGTTCGTCAGGAGGGACCATGGTTAGGAGCATGACCGGCTTCGGCTCAGGCGCCGTCAGCGAGGGCAGTTGGCGGGTAGAGGCGACGATCCGAACCTGGAATCACCGTTTCTTGTCCGTTCGGACACGCTCACTGAGCGACCGCCCGCTCCTGCAGGCGCGAATCGAGGAGCGCGTGAAGGAGACATTCCGCCGGGGCGAAATCGGCGTCTGGCTCGACCTTCAGCCGGATCGGACAGCCTCCAGCGGACGACTGTTCGATCATGAGCGAGCACGTGCGGCGTACGTTGAACTCGATGCCCTCGCAAGAGATCTCGCGCTTTCTTCGTCCCCGTCCCTCGAAGCGCTCATCCGCGCCGGCGCCCTTCAGCCGTTTGAAGAAACGGACAGCGATGTCTGGCCGACAGTCTGTCTTGCCCTCGAGAAAGCGTTTGAGCAAACGCTGTCTTCCCGTGACCAGGAGGGGGCCACGCTGGCACAGGACCTCAGCAGGCTCCTGGCGGCTCTCAGCGACCAAATGGAGGCGATCTGCGACCGGCTGCCGACGATCACGTCGGCTCTCCGAGAGCGGTTGACGAACCGCGTCGCCGAGCTCGACGTGAGCGTGGACGCGGATCGATTGGAGGCGGAGATCGCCCTCCTCGCGGAGCGCCACGATGTCCAGGAGGAGCTCGTTCGGCTGCGCGGACATCTCAAGCGAGCGCGAGGTCTCCTTGTGAGCACCGACCCGATTGGCAAGGAGCTCGACTTCATCAGTCAGGAGCTGCTGCGCGAGGTGAACACGATCGGATCGAAGGCGCGCGATTCCGAGATCAGTGGACTCGTGATCGACATGAAGCTTTCTGTCGAGCAATTCCGCGAGCAGGTGCAGAATGTCGAATGACCGGCTCCTCCTCGCGAGGCGCGGCTCTGGAAGCGGCGTCGCTTTCGTTGTCACGGGTCCGTCGGGCGCGGGCAAGACATCGGTCATCAACCGGGTGATGGAGCAGCTTCCGAACCTCGTATTTTCTGTCTCCCACACAACGAGATCGAAACGCGAACAAGAGGTGGACGGAGCCGCCTACGTCTTCGTCACGGAAGACGAGTTTGCGGGTCTCGTCGACGCGGGCGAGTTCGTCGAGCATACGATCTACTCAGGGGCTCGCTACGGCACGACGCGCACGCAGCTCGAGGCCGGCTTCCGCTGCGGCAACGACGTCATCTTGAACGTCGAGGTCGAGGGCGCGAAGTCGTTGCGCAGGACGGGGTTTGGCGAGCATCCGATTGTCTACGTCTTCCTGGCCCCATCGACGCTCGCCCGCCTTGCCGAGCGCCTACGTGCTCGTGGCACGGAGATCGAAGCCAAGATCGACGAGCGGATCGCCGTCGCCGCCCACGAGATGGAAGAAACCGGATCCTTCGACTACCTGGTCATCAACGACAGTCTCGACGAAGCCGTGGACGAGCTACGCTCAATCATCATCGCGGAGAGGCTGCGGATCGCGAATCGCTGAGTCGGCCGCGTCAAGAGCCTACTGCGCCACACGCAAGAAGACAAGCGACCGACTCACAGAAGAAGCAAGTCGGCCGCTCGGTCATTCCTTCAAGAGCTCTGGTTCAAAGGCGTCGTCGGACTACTTCTTGGCGACCCCCTTTGGGGTCACTTTGAGCGTCTTCTCGACCTGGCGCTTCAACTCTTTCCCCGGCTTGAACAACGGGACGACCTTCGCCGCGACCTGAATCGGCCGCTTGGTCTGCGGATTGATCCGGCTCGACGCCTTCCGAGCACGAACCGCGAACTTCCCGAATCCGACGAGCTTCACGTCCTCGCCCAGGAGCAGCGTCTCCTGCACCAGATCGAGAACGGTGTCGAGGAGGCTCCTCGCCTCCTTCTTCGTCAGGTCAGTCCGATCCGCCAGCCGGTCGATGAATTCGCCCTTGTTCATCCTTCGTGCCTCCTTTGTGGTAGTCCAGTCGCTCCCGCTCCCGGCGCCTATCCCTCTTCTTCGTCGCCCCCCGTGTCTGCCAAGAGGTCTCGCATGCTGAGCGCCTCGTGCCCCCCGTCGTCGAGGAAGCGCCTGTCAACCTTCTCCCCGCGCGTGCGTCCTCCCCCTCCTCGCTCCTTGCGTCGTGGGCGTGTCGCTCGCCCCCCGGCAGAGCGTTCGCCGCGCGCAGTCTCATCGGGAGGCCCCGTCGGAATCGCGGGTGGGCCGAAGAGATTGCGCATGGAGAGTCGAACCTGGCGCTTCTCCTCGTTGATCCCGATGATCTTGGCCTGAACCTTGGCGCCGACGGAGAGCACGTCTGCAGGGGTGCCAATCCGCTCATCGCTGATCTCGGAGACGTGGATCAGGCCATCGACATCGTCGGTAATCTTCATGAACGCGCCGAAGTCCTTGATCTCTGTGATCTCTCCGTCGATCACTTGGTCGATCGCGAACTTGTCGACGAAGCGACGCCACGGGTTGTCCTTCAGCTCGCGGATCGAAAGGGAGATGCGGCGCTCCTTCGGATCGGCGCTGAGCACCTTCACCTCGACCTCGTCATCCTCCTTCAGCACGTCGCGCGGATGGTTCACGTGGCCCCAGTCGATCTCGGAGACGTGGACCAGCCCCTCCACCCCGTCTTCGAGTTTCACAAAGGCACCGAAGTCGGTGATCTTGGTGACTGCTCCCGCGACGACTTGCCCTCGAGGATACTTGGCCGCGACGTCCTCCCATGGATCGCGCTGCGTTCGACGAAGCGATAGGCTGATCCGGTGGGCATTCTCATCGCAGCCGAGAATCACGACCTTCACATCGTCGCCTTCGGCGACGATGTCCTTCGGATTGTCAGGGTGTCCCCACGAAAGCTCAGAGACGTGGACGAGACCTTCCACGTCCGGCTCAAGCTCGACGAACGCGCCGAAGTCCGTGACACTGACGACCTTCCCGTCCACTTGGGCACCGACTGGGTATCGCTCGGCGATCCCTTCCCAGGGATTCGGCCGAAGACGTTTGATCGAAAGGGAGACCTTCCCCTTCTCTTTGTCGAAGTCAATGACCTTGACGTTCGCGGTGCTGCCGACCTTGTACTCGGGCGGCGGCACGGGCAGGTCCTTCCAGGCGATCTCGGAGCGATGAACCAGGCCTTCGAACCCCCCGATGTCCACGAACAGACCGAAATCGACGATACTCCGGACGATTCCCTCGATCTCTTGGCCCTTCTCCAACGAATCGAACAGCGCCATGCGCTGCTCGCGCTCGAGTTCCTTGATGTAGACCTTGTGCGAGACGACGAGGTTCTTGTCACGACGCGAGAGTTCGAGGATCTTGAACGGGATCCTCTGCCCACGCAGCTCGTCGATCGCGCTCGGAAGGTCGCTCCCCAAATGGGATCCGGGGAGGAAGGCGCGGATTCCGTCGAGGTTGACGTGGTACCCCGCCCCTCGAACCTCGTTCGTGATTTCTCCCTCGACAACCTCGCCGTTTCGGTGGGCCTCCTCGAGGACGTCGATCCGCTTCTCGTATACCGCCTGCTTCTCGGAAGCGTAGACCGTGCCCTTCTCTTCGTCGATGTACGTGACGAGAACCTCGATCTCTTCTCCCTCTTCGACCACGCCGTCGTCGCGGAACGGCGAGAGCTCAGAGACCGGGAGTATTCCCTCCGACTTGTACCCAATGTCAACGAGAATCTCGCTATCGTTGACCTGGACCACCGTCCCGGAGATCGTGTCTCCGCGACTGTAGGTCTTGACATCGCTTTCCGAGAAAACGTCTTCCATCTTGATTCTGCTATCCATGCTCCACAGCCATCTCTCCGCTTTCCTCCCCGCCCTATCGCGTTTCGGGCCCATGGCATCGGCTTTGGGCGTTATCCTCCCTCATTCCTCATGCCGTATCAACTCGCTCCATCAGCCGCAAACTCATCCTTCGATACCGCTCCGATCGCACCTCTTCCGCCGACCTCTCGCCGTCGAGGTCGTTGACGGAGAACGGCGCTCCAATCGAAACGGTCACCCTCGGATACCGAAAGGGGTACTTCGGTGGGTATGGCCCCCGAGGGCGAATGTTCACCGGCAGGAACTCCTTGTTCGTCAGCGAAGCGAAGTGCACGGCGCCTGCTTTCGCGTCAACACGCTGCTTCGTCGTCCCTTCCGGGAACAAGCCGATCAACCTCTCGCGCTTGAAAGCCTCCAGCATCCGCCGGAAGTCAGCTTTCGTGAACCGCTCCCGATCAATGATCGTCGTATACGCACGCATCGCGAGCCGAACGATCGAATTCTTCTTCATCAGTTCCTGCTGCGCGATGAAGTGAATCCGATTCCTCGCGCCGAGCGCGGCGAGCATCATCGGGATGTCCCAGTAGCTGCGATGTCGGGCGACTGCAATGTAGGTTCCATCTCGCTTCACGTTCTCTCGCCCGTGGATGCGAAGCCCGAAGAGAATCTTCAGCAAGACGGAAAGGGACCACGTGATGATGGAGTAGAACCCGATCTTCAGTCCGCTCTTCAGCCGCCGAAACAACGTTCGCCCAACCGCTCCTTGACCAGGTGTAGTGCCTCGGAAATGACCTCTACGAGGGGTTTTCGATCGGTGTTGATTATAGTGGCATCTGAAGCGGCGTTCAAGGGTGCGATCGGCCTCGACGAATCGCGCTCGTCTCGTATCACGATCTCCCTCAACGTTTTCTCGACATCGATCTCGCCCTGCTCGGCTGCACGCCGCCTTGCACGTTCTTCTGCGGTCGCAGCGAGGAAGATCTTCACTTCGGCGTCAGGCAGGACGACGGTCCCGATGTCGCGGCCCTCCATGACGACGTCCTCGACCCTGGCGATCGCTCGCTGAAGCTCCACGAGACGATCCCTGACCGCCGGAATCGTCGCCACCTCGGAAGACGCCTGATCGATCTCCGGCGTGTGCAGCGAATCGGTCACGTCTTCGCCATTCAGAGTCAACCGCCCTGCTCTTGTGACTTCTAAGTCAATCTTCTCGAGAGGCAGCCCGTCGCGGAACGCGAGCGCCACCGCGCGATACATCTTCCCCGTCTCGACAAATCGGCACCCAAAGCGCTCGGCCAGTGCGCGGCCAACGGACGTCTTTCCAGATCCCGCCGGCCCGTCGATCGCGATCTTCACCTACGGTCCTCCTTCAAGGACGCGATGGCCCTCGCTCGTAGCGGAGTTCTCGAACACACACGCCTCCGGGTAATTCCTCCGTAACGTCTCCGCGGCAGCCTTTGCACCCGCCGAATCGGCGAACGCCGCGTAGAACGCCGACCCGCTACCGCTCATTCCCGCATACCTGGCTCCGAGTGCGAGGATTGCCTCATGATAGCGCGCCAGTTCGGGATACACGGAAAGCGCTGGAGCGAGCAGCTCGTTCACGCCCAGCGGGACGTCGCCGCCGGTTCGAGGCCTCGATCCGTTGAACCTTCGATAGACCTCTCCGGTGTCGCATTGAATCGGAGGGACAAGAACGACGAACCGTCCCAACATCGGTTGACCCGCGGGCATGACCGTCCCCCCTCGGCCGGTCATGCGAAGGAGCCCACCGCGAAGAAAGAGCGGAACGTCCGCGCCAACCTCAGACGCCACCCGCAGTAGCTGTGACAAAGGCAATGCAGGAGCAATGAGTCGATTCAGAACTGCGATGACCGCCGCCGCGTCCGACGATCCGCCTCCGAGACCCGCTCCCGCCGGGATCCTCTTTCGAATCCTGATCGCTGCGCCACCGGAAGACCCCTTCTCGAGCAAGAGCTTCTCCGCCGCAATCTCGGCCAGATCACGGCCCCGAAGCCCCGGCAGGTCGTTCTCCACGTCGATGCCTTGGTCGCGAAGACCCAAGGAGAGATGATCGGCCAGGTCGATCGTCTGCACCAGCGAATCGATCTCATGGAAGCCGTCCGGTCGGGAACCGAGAATCGAGAGCGACAGATTGAGCTTGGCAAAGGCGTGGACAGAAATCATGAGGTGTACACGACTTGCCCGCCAATGATCGTCATCCACACCGGGTCGCGTCCGATGCTTCCTCGGATCTCGCGGTAGTCTTCGACATCGAGAACCACGAGATCCCCGTGCTTTCCTGGTTCGACGGAGCCGGTCTCGTCGGCGACCTCCAGTGCGGCAGCAGCGTTGAGGGTGCAGGCAGTGATCGCCTCCTCGAGAGACAGGTTCATCTTCTCCACGGCGATCGCGAGGATCATCCAACTCGACTCCACTCCGTATCCCGAGAAGCCATAGTCGGTCCCCAATGCGACGGCCAGCCCGTTGTCGATCATCCCACGTGCGTCTGGATACGCCTCGTCACGGAAGAACGCTGTTCCCGGAAGAAGCACGCTGACGGCGCCACTTCGGCGCAATGCATCAGACGCCCGCCGCCCGCAGTCCTTCATGCAATCGACGGAAGCGGCCCGAAGCCTTGCACCGAGAAGCACCGCCTCCTCCGGCCACCTCCCCAGCCCGTGAATCTTCGGCCGCAAGCCCGCACCGCAGGCGGCGCGAAGAATCGCCTCCGCTTCCCGAGGTGTGTAGCCGCCGTCGCCGCACGTTACGTCGCAGAACCGGGCCAGGCGCCTCCGCCGCACCGCCGGGATGATCTGGCTGATCAGGGCCGAGATCCGATTCTCGCGGTACTGCTTATCGAGACCCGGACAGTCTCCCAGAAGGGTTGGGGACACCCGTAGAGGCGTCGCACGCTCGACCCGCTGAACGAGGCTAAGGGACTCCGTCTCGTCCATCCCAGCCCCGTCCATCCCACACTTGACCTCCACCATCGACGTACCCCCCGCAACGGCACGTCGGAAGCCTCTGAGGAGGCGATTCTCCTGCGTGTCCTGGTCGATCGACGCTTCTCGCGCATCCAACATGAGCGACTGCGGGGCGCCTCCAGCTGCGGACACACACGGGATCGTCAGGTGTCTGTGAGGATCGACAAGCCCCGGAAGGACCGCCCGCCCCCCTGCGTCGATGATCCGATCAGCATTTGGTGGCCCCCCCAACGGTTCGACCGATTCAATGCGACCGTCCGACACGAGAACTTCCATACTTTCGTGGACGGTGAGACCGGACATCGCAGCTCCGAACACAGCCCCGCGCCCGTCGGGCGTGACCAACTGCCCGATGTTGGTGATGAGGGTATTCATGAACGCTCCTGAGCGTGGAGTATAGCGCTTCTGGTCCGCTTTACAACGGATTTTGCGGCCAGTATACTGGATTCTCGTCGTCGGAATGTACAGCATGGAGCAACGGAAGGCGGAGGCCTGTACACGGGAGTATGCGGACCTCTCGACGCGACGTCTGAGATCTCCCCGAGCTTCGGAAGGAATCGTGGCAGCGCACAAGTCGGGATACGTCAGCGTGCTCGGTGAGACAAACGTCGGCAAGTCGACCTTCCTGAATGCTGTTCTGGGCAAGAAGCTCCTCATCTCCTCGCCCAAACCCCAAGCGACCCGGAACCGCATTCGTTGCATCCTGACGACGGAAGAAGCGCAGATCGTCTTCCTCGACACCCCCGGCCTTCATCGGCCGAAGACGAAGCTCGGCCGCCGTCTTGTCCGCGAAGCGTACCGGGGGCTGCGTGGGATCGATCTCCTCCTGTACGTTGTCGAGCCGTGGGGGCAGGTGCGCCGTTTCGATCGGGAGGCTCTCGATCGGCTCGAGAATGCCGAAGTGCCCATCATCCTGCTCGTGAACAAGATCGACCTCGCCAAAGGCAATGCTCTGGAAGAAACACTGCTCGCCTACGCCGCAACCGAACGCTTCGCCGAGCTCATCCCGATTTCCTCGACACAGCGGATCCGGCTCGACGACGTCATCGAAACCATCACGAAGTACCTTCCTCAAGGAGATCCCATCTTCCCGGCGGAGGTCATGTGCGATCGGTCCGAGGAGTTTCTGATCGAGGAGATCATTCGCGAGAAGGCCTTCCAGCATACGTTCAAGGAGGTCCCGTACTCGGTCGCCGTGCGCGTCAAGTGGTTGCGCGAAACGAGCGACACGCTCTTCGAGATCAGGGCGGAGATTCTGGTCGAACGCGAGTCGCAGAAGGGAATCCTCGTCGGCAAGGGAGGGCGCACGGTCAAACAGATCGGAACGCTCGCGAGAAAGGAGATCGAGAAGCTGCTGGGTCGGCAGGTCTTCCTCGACTTGATCGTTCGCGTCTCCCCGGGCTGGACGAAGGACGACCGACAGATTCAGCAGGTCACCGAACCATGAGCGATGCAGACAGAGCACGAGTTCTCTTCGTCCACGGGACGTCCGAGCCTGATGCACCGTTGACTGCTCGCGTCACATCGCTCGGCTTCCTCGTGACGGCGCGTCGCTTCGACGAGGCGACCGCTCTCGACGAGCACGCGTTCGACGTGGCCCTCGTCCACGTCCACGCCAATGCGCCGGAGGACCTGTCCGATCTTGCCGCCTGGACAGACCGGCCCGAGGGGCTAGAGGTGATAGCGGCCCTGGCGGACGCCGATCCCGAGGTCGGCTCCGCAGCGCTCGCAGCCGGAGCCTCGTGCTGGGTTTCATGCGAGGTTGAGCCGGAGACGCTTCAGCAGCTGATCGGCGGTGCGTCCCGTCGACATCGGTCACGAACCGGCGACCGAACCGAGTTCGACCGATACAGGATGCTTGTCGACGACGCTCCAATCGGCGTCTTCGAAATCGAGAACGGAGTTCTGACGGACGTCAATGAGTACCTGGAGCGGATGTCCGGCTACACGCGATCGGAGATCACTGCTCTTCCGCCGGCACAGCTCGTCGTCCCCGAGGACCGTGAGCGCCTGCTCGTCGCTCTTGAAGAGAGAAGCAGCGGCAAGGCGGCGGAGGACCCTTCCGTCTATCGTTTCGTGGGGAAGACAGGCGAGATCTTCGTTGGGGAGGTTCGATCGCGGATCGTGCCATCCTCGGATGGTGGGAAGATCGAGGGGACGATACGAAACATCACGCACGAGATCCGACGGAAGAGACTACTCGAGGCAGTCCTTGAGCTAGGAGAGATCATCCTCGGCGAGCAAGACATCAACCGGATCTTGCAGCTGGTTCTCGACACGATCACCGAGTACAGCGGTTTTCGCCGTGCCGTGCTCTCGCTCTACGATCTCTCGATCCCCACACCGTTCGAAGGAGACGTGTACAAGACCCTCACTTCCGGGCTGACGCCGGAAGAAGAGGTTGCACTGCTGGCACAGGATCCGCTGCCGCCCGATCAACGCAGCCGCGCGTTTACCGAGGAGTATCGGCTGGGGCCGGCGTACTACATCCCCCACAACAACACCCCCTGGCCATCTGATTGGGGAATTACGGGAACACTCTCCGTCGAGGGTTGGCACAAGGACGACTTCCTGTTCATCCCGCTCCGAGGGGCAGGAGGGATCATCGGGAGCATCTCGGTCGACGACCCGATCGATCAGAGCGTGCCGACCATCACCTCGATCGAGCCGGTGGCGTCGCTCGCCAGCTTCGCGGCACTCGCCGTCGAGCGCGTCTACAGACTGAACCAGCTGCAACGGCAGAAGGACCGTCTCCACGGCCTCGCAGGGTTCGGAAGCGCACTCTCAGGGATCAACGACGTCGAGGCGCTCTGCGAGCTGGCAGCCCGGCGGGTCCGCGACGACATGGACTACGACTACTGCGCCATCTGGATCGTCGAGGGAGAGGAGATCGTCAAACTGGGGCTTGCGACCAAACCGCTGTTCTCGCCCGAGCAGATCACCGTGAAGGGCATGCGCTCGCCGATCGAAGGGGGCGGAATCACGCGCCACGCGCTCCGCTACCAGGAGCCGGTGATCGTGGCGGACGTTCGCGCGGACTCGCGCTACCAAGGCGCACGCAGCTCCATTCGATCGTTCATCGCCATTCCCGTGCCCGGACACAAGGGCCCTTTGGGCGTCATTGCCGTCGAGAGCCGGACATTGGCGGCCTTTGGGGACGAGGATGTTGAGGTCCTCACAGCCTTGGCAAGCCAGCTCTCGATCGCCGTTTCGGCCCTCAAACAACGTGACGCACTCGAGCGCATCTACGCGTTCGGCCAACGCGTCGCTACGGCCTCGACGCTCGATCAGGTCGTCTCAAGCACGCTCGATTTCCTCGTCGAGCAGTTCGATTACGAGCACAGCGAGCTGTTCCTCAACAACGCACAGGGGGTTCTCGCCATCGAGGACGTCCGGGGGCCCTACAACCACAGCGGGATCGTGCGTGGCTGGACGCTCCCTTCGGGCAAGGGGATCGTTGGCTGGGTGGCAAGAAACAAGCGCGGCGCACTGGTCGAGGACGTCGACAACGATCCTCGCTACTACAAGGCGTTCGGCGAATCCCATTCAGAGCTTGCCGTTCCGGTCCTGGCAAGCGACAACCTGCTCGGTGTCCTGAACGTCGAGAGCCGCTTCCACGGATTCTTTGACGCCGAGGACCGCCAACTCCTAGGGGTGATCGCCAATCATCTTGCGATCGCGCTCTCGAACCTCGAATCACAGGAGAGTCTTCGCGACCAAGCCGTTCGCGATCCGCTAACAGGCCTGTACAACAGACACTATTTCAATTCCATCATTGCTCCGGAGCTCGACAGAAGCGATCGCTACGACCACTCACTCACTTTGATGATGGTCGACGTCGACGGATTTCGCGCGATCAACAATCGCTTCGGACACCTCAAGGGGGACGAGGTATTGAAGGAAGTCGCGCTGTTCCTCGGGGAGAACGTCCGCGCCGCCGATCGTGTGATCCGATATGGCGGCGACGAGTTCCTCGTTTTCATGCCGGAGACGGACGAGGAGGCCCCGCAAGTGGCACATCGTCTCCGCAAACGGATGCCGGCTGTTCCGAGGCGAATCGGAATCCACGGCGTTGAGATCGGCCTCTCGATAGGCATCTACACGCGACGTCCGCGGGAAACGCGCACTCTCGAGTCGATCCTCGAGGAGGTCGATCGAAGGATGTATGCGGACAAGCGACAGAAGCACGCAGACCGCGCCGATGAGTACCACTGTTGATCCGCTAACGACCCTCGACGATCTACTCGCGTGCGAGAAGCTCCAGCAGATCCTGCTTGGAGATCACGCCAGGTCGGTTCTCACGGCTCCCACACTCGCTACCATCCAGCGGGCTGGCGGGCTTCTTCTTGGCGCGTGGGAAGACAGCGGGTCCCAACGCTCGTTGTGCGGTGTCCTTGTCGATCTCGTCGCTGAGGCTGATGGATATCCGGCTCGATTCACGGCGTTCCTCGGCGTCAGACCGGATTCGGTCAATCTAGGAATCGCGCAGTCCCTGCGAGCGGCCGAACGAACGTCCCATTTGGAGGCGGGTGTCGATCTCGTCTACTGGTGGTCGGACCCGCTTTCCAGCAGCCAGTCCCACATCGCCTTCAACAAGCTCGCTTCCATTTCAGCCGCACACTGCCGCAACGCCCTTGGGCCACTCGACGATCGCGCCAACTCCGGGCTTGCGACCGATCGCCTGCTGGTCGAATGGTGGATCAACGCACCCCGCGTGTCGGCGGTCATCGACGAGGGACGCCTGCCTCCCCACTATGGCCTCGGCCTCGATCAGATGCATGTCGTTACCCAGACAAGAAGAACACCGTCCGGCTTCCGGAAGCTCGTCGGCTTCGACGAGTCGCCTTCGAAGCCGTTCGTTCTGGTGGAGGTCCCGGTCAACATCGAGCAGGTACGGGACGAAGACGTTTCCTGCGCGCGGGATTGGCGCCTGGGAGCGCGCGAGACGTTCGAGTTGCTATTCCCACTCGGATACACGATCGTTGGCTTCGTCCACGAGGGTGGGAGGAGCTTCCATCTTCTCGAACACGCAGACCGCGGAAGCATCCTCGGGCGACCCTAGGCGTTGTACGCCACAAGGAGTAAACATGCAGCGAAGTGAGCTGGCGAAGCGAATCGATCACACTCTCCTCGGTCCCAAGGCGACACGCGTGGGGGTCGAGCAGCTTTGCGAAGTCGCTGTGCAACACGACGTCGCGGCGGCCTGCGTCGATCCCTGTTACGCGGAGGCAGCTCACGATGCCTTGAAGGGCACGACGGTCAAGCTCTGCGTCGTGATCGGCTTCCCGCATGGGATGACAACGACCGCTGCAAAGGCCTTCGAGGCGCACGAGGCGATCGCCGCCGGCGCCGATGAGCTGGACATGGTGGTCAACATCGGCGCACTGAGGGAGGGTGACGACCAAGCGGTGACGGAAGACATCCGCGGAGTCTGTGCCGTCGCGCAGGCGGCTCCCCGTCAGGTTGCGGTGAAGGTGATCCTCGAAACCGCCCTCCTGACAGACAAGGAGAAGGAGACAGGCGCAAGGATCGCCAAGGCCGCCGGCGCCGACTACGTGAAAACCTCCACGGGTTTCGGGCCGGGGGGCGCCACTGTCGAAGACGTCGCCCTGCTCCGCAGGACCGTCGGCGACGAGATGGGCGTGAAAGCGGCCGGCGGCATCCGGGACTACGAGACGGCCCTGGCAATGCTCGAAGCCGGCGCCACCCGAATCGGCGCGAGCCGAACCATCGACATCCTCGACGGCGCCGACTCGTAGCCTTCGAGGCACGCCCTCGGCCGCACGGCGTCTCTTGCAAGCACTCGCAGGTCTCCCTATAGTTTCCGCTACTCGGAGGTACCCATGCATTGCCAGATTCGTTCCGCTGATCGTACGTTCTTCGACGGAGAAGCCACGATGGTCGTCGCGCGGAGCACGCGTGGCGAATTCGCTGTGATGGACGACCACGCCCCTCTCCTCGCCACCCTACGAAGCGGTCCGTTGCGTGTGAAGACCCCCGACAGCGACCGCATATTCGCTTGCTTCGGCGGGACACTCCGCGTTTCAGCTGATGCCGCCGTGACCGTTCTCGTCGAGGATGCGGTCCCCGCCGAGGAGATCGACATCGCCTCGATCGAGAAGGAGCCCGATGCGCGCCGTGCGATGATGCAGCATGTCATGGAGACGTATGGGTAGGCGCGTTGTGGTCACCGGGCTCGGGCCGGTGACGCCTATCGGAGAAGGCAAGACGGCATTCTGGGACGGGCTGCGTTCGGGGCGCAGTGGAGTTCGCCGCGTCGACAATCTGATCGACCTTGAGGGGATCGACGTGCGCATCGGCGCGCCTCTCCTTACCTTCGATCCGGAGCGCTACATCGAGCCCAAGAAGGCGCGCCGCCTCGACCGATCCGCGCAGCTCGCACTTGCTTCCGCCCATCTGGCCACCGCGGATGCGAATCTCGATCCGATGCAGGTTGATCGAGATCGTGTCGGCGTCGTCGCAGGAACCGGGATCGGTGGGATGCTGACCTTCGAGGAGAACTTCCGCATCCTTGACGAGAAGGGGCCGCGACGCGTCAGCCCATTCTTCGTCCCCCGGATGATGCCGAACGCCCTCGCAGGAGAGGTGTCGATCGCCTTCGGGTTCCGCGGAGCGAGCTTCGGCGTCGTCTCGGCATGCGCAAGCTCCGCACACGCGATCGGCCTCGGCGCGGAGCTCGTTCGGTCCGGCACCGCGGACTGTGTCCTGGCGGGCGGCGCCGAAGCCGCCATGCTGCGGATCACGTTCGCCGGCTTCGCGCGGATGGGCGCGGTCTCGAAGCGCAATGACGAGCCCGAGCGCGCGTCTCGCCCGTTCGATCTCGACAGGGACGGGTTCGTCATGGGTGAAGGCGCCGGCTTCCTCGTACTCGAGTCCCTGGAACATGCGCAGTCTCGTGACGTCCACATCTACGGGGAGCTTGCCGGGTTCGGTATGACGGCCGACGCGACCCACATCACCGCCCCCGCCGAGGATGGCGCCGGCCAGCGTCGCGCGATGGAACTGGCGATGGAACAGGCAGGAATTGCGCCCGAGGAGATTGACTACATCAACGCCCACGGGACGTCAACGCCACTGAACGATTCGGCCGAAACGCGCGCCATCAAGAGGGCTCTTGGCGACGCAGCACGGAGCGTGAAGATCAGCTCCACCAAGTCCCAGACAGGACATCTGCTCGGCGCCGCGGGCGGCGTCGAGGCGATCGCGACCCTCTTGTCTATCGAACACGCATTCATCCCCGCAACCCTGAACTACGAGACCCGCGATCCGGAGTGCGATCTCGACTACACTCCGGAGTCCGTCTCGGCGCCGGTCCTGGTCGCCCTCTCTAACTCGTTTGGTTTCGGTGGACAGAACGCGACGCTTCTGTTCAAGCGATCCGACTGATTCGACGTACGGCGCAAAGCGGCCGCTTAGGGCGCTCGCACGAAGGTCCTAGAACTGCTTGAGAAAGCGAAGGTCGTTGGTGAGGAACGTGCGGATGTCCTGGATCCCGTACTTCAGCATCGCCATCCGTTCGATGCCGAGGCCGAACGCAAACCCCGAAACTGCTTCGGGATCATAGCCCACGGCCTCCAACACGGCCGGGTCGACCATCCCAGCACCCATGATCTCCAGCCAGTCGTCCGCCTCCGGGGCGCGAATGTGCACCTGAACCGACGGCTCGGTGAACGGGAAGAAGTCGCCCGAGAACCGCATCTCGTAGCCTTCTCCGAAGAACTCTCTCGTGAACACTTCGAGCACGTGCTTGAGGTTCGCGAGCGTCAGTCCCTCTTCGACCCACAGAAGCTCGACCTGATGAAAGACCGGCGAATGCGTGGCGTCTTGGGCGTCGCGGCGGAAGCAGCGCCCGGGGCAAATGATGCGCACCGGCGGCTCGGTGCTCTCCATCACCCGGATCTGAACCGGAGAGGTGTGCGGGCGCAGGAGCATGTCCTCACCAATGTAGAACGTGTCCCAATCCGCGCGCGCAGGGTGCTCGGCCGGAATGTTGAGCGCTTCGAAGTTGTAGTACTCGGTCTCGATCTCCGGCCCCGTCGCCACATCGAACCCCATCCTCATGAAGATGAACTCGATCTCGCCCTGCACTTTCGTCAATGGATGAAGATGCCCGAGACCTCGATAGACGCCTGGAAGACTCAGGTCGACGAACTCCCCTTCCAGCCGCTCCGCCATCTCCGCGCTCGCCAGTTCCGTCTCTCGCGAGACGATGGCCTCGTTCGTGCGCGACTTGAGCTCGTTCAAAAGACGGCCGGCTTCCCGCCGCGCCGCATCGTCAAGCTCCCCAAGCACCTTGAGCAGTTGGGCGATCTGGCCCTTCCGTCCGAGAAACGCAACGCGAAAATCGTCGACCGATGCCCTGTCACTCAGATGGGGAAGCCGCTCATCCACATCGCGTTCCAACGCGGAAATCGTCTCCATGAAATCTTCGAGAGTGGGCATGGATCCGAAGTATAGCAGGCGCTTTTCGCATTGACAAGGACGTTTCAGCGCGTATAGTCTTCCTTGAAGAGCCCATCGCCAAGACCGTCCGAAGACCAGCGAGTCTTCACCGCAAGAGAAGGGAGTGTACGTTCATGTCCGAACACGCGAGCCGCTGTCGCAGGCTTTCCGAGCGCATCGAGGAGCAGGCTTTCATCGCCTACAACCTCGAGAATTCGGACCGCGCGTCGATCCGCTACCTAACGGGTTTCACTGGGGAAGGCGCCGTCGTCGTCAGCCAAGACGAGACGCTGCTCCTCACGGACTCGCGCTACACCGAGCAGGCCAAGCGTGAGACTTCCGACGTCCACATCGAAGAAACTCGCACTTGGACGGGAAAAGGTGCTGCTGAAGCTCTAACCGCTCGCGGATTCGACCGCGCCTGCTTTTCTGCGAAGCGAGCTTCGCACCACTGGGTCGAAACGATGCGAAGCGCTGCCGACATCGAGCTTGTTTCGAAGAAGGACCCCGTGGGAGAACTGCGCTGCGTCAAGTCACCGAGCGAAATCGCGCTTCTGAAACAGGCAGCAGGGATTGCAGATGACGCGCTCTCCCGACTCGTTGACGAAATCCGGGTCGGCATGAGCGAATCGGAGATCACTCTGCGACTCGAGTGGCTGATCCGTGAGAACCGCGAGGCCGAACACATCGCGTTCGAGCTGAACGTGTCGACCGGCCCCAATACGGCCCTCAACCACTACAACGCGTTTCTCGATCCGCAACCGCTCCGTCCGGGAGACCTTCTGTTGTTCGATTTCGGAGCCTGCGTCGGAGGATACCGCTCCGACATCACGCGCACCTTCTCCGTCGGTTCTCCCACCGAGGAAGCTCGGAGGATCTACGCCGTCGTCCTTCGTGCCAACGTCGCCGCCATCGAGGCCGCGAGTGCCGGCCAGTCCGGCGTCCGTGTCGATGCGGTTGCACGGGAGATTATCTCCGCGGAAGGGCACGGCGATCACTTCGGACACGGACTAGGACACGGAATCGGGCTGGAAGTGCATGAGAGCCCTGGCCTATCCCCACGAAGCGAGGACACCCTTGAGCCGGGCATGGCCGTGACGATCGAACCCGGCGTCTACATCCCTGGATTCGGCGGCGTGCGCATCGAGGATGACGTCATCATCACCGCCAGCGGCTGCGACGTGATCACGGGATTCCCCAAGGACCGTCTCACCGAGGTGGGCTAACATGGAAAAGCACAGGCTGCGGCTCAGCATCGCACTTCTTGCCGCTGTCGTGATGCTCGCGGGATGCGACCTCGTCTCTCCCCCAACAACGGCGCGTTTCGACATCGAGCCGCCCGTGCTCTACGCAGGTGAACCCGTCTGGCTCGACGGAAGTCCGTCGATCGGTGAATCCGCAATTGTCGATTTCGCATGGGACCTCGGAAACGACGAGTCCGCATCAGGACGCGAGGTCAGTGTCACTTACGGCGTCCCTGGGGCCTACGTGGTCGCGCTCACGGTCGAGAACGCGAGCGGACGCAAGAGCACGACCACCAGGGAGATCACCGTCTACGTTCGCGGAGGAACGCAGATCTTCCATGAGGACTTCTCCGCCGGACCTGAGGCGCTCGGAGAGTGGGCACTCGACCCAACTTGGGCGAGCGTCAACGAGAGTCGGATCGAGTACATCGCCAGTGCTCCCGGCTACACGCTCTTCATAGACACAGGCGGCGATCGATGGCATCGACGATACACGGACGTGTCTTTCCCCCCGCTGCGCGTCGGGCAGAGGTTGGTCTTCACCTGCCGTGCCATGACGCTCCAGAACCAGGATTCGCACACGTTTATCATCGTTCCAGGACGTCATGAGATTCCGTCGGCCACGGGATCGCTACCCTACTACGAATTCACGAGCGACGGCGGTGGATCCTACACGCGAGAACCGACAACGTACGGTCCCGGCGTCAGACATCCCGTCGCATTCACTCCGCAAATCTATCGGTGGCACACCTACTCGTTTGTCTACAGCGAAGACGTGTACGAATTGTGGATCGACGGCATCCTGTGGCAGACTGGTCCTGTCTCCGTCGATCTCACCGACGGCGGCGAGTGGTTCGTCCTCCTGGGCGAGGAGAGTTCCACGGAGGCGTGCAGCGTCTACTTCGACGACATCCGGATCCGCGTCGAGGAGTGAGGACTCCGCGTCGCCGGGATGCGGAGGAGAGCGGATAGGAGGCAACTGGCATGATCCCCGCCGTCTTGGCCTTGAGTCTTCTGTGGATCGCGCTCTCAAGGAGCCTCGATCCTTCGCGAGTTCTGATCGGAGTCGCGGTGTCGCTCGGCGTCGTTCTTCTCCAGCGCTCCCTGTTTCCCCAAGCTGACCCGCTCGTTTCTTCGCTCCTTCGCAGACCTCACGCGCTGGTTCTGTTCATCCTCACACTCCTCGCCCGCCTTGCCGTCTCGACAATCTACACCTCCTGGCTGATCCTCTCAGGAAGAGGCGAAGGCCGGCTCATGGCCCTCCCCTTACGCGTTTCCCACCCCCTCGGGCAGTTCGTCCTTCTCAATTCGATCACGCTCACGCCGTCAACGATCTCTCTGCTGGTTGAAGGGAACGTGGTCTACCTCCATTGGCTGCAGTCACGCCACGGTGCGGGCGACTGGCGCTCCGTGAAGGAATCGCTCGAGCGCCGCGTCTCAGCGCTCTTTCCTCCGAGAGAAGATGCCGATCGTTGAGGCCGTTCTCCTCTTCTCTCTGGTGGCCGTCTTGTGGCGCCTGCTGCGAGGGCCGACCCAATGGGACCGACTTCTCGCCTACAACTCGGCCTCGAACCGGGTCGTCGTCCTCCTCGCGATCACCGCCGTCGGAGCCGGGCGCTCCGTCCTCCTCGACGTTGCCGTCGTCTACGTGGCGCTCAGCTTCCTCGGGATCATCATCCTGGCCCGCGTCATGGAACGGGGCGGAGGCAACCGATGACCACTCTGATCCTCTCCGGCCTCGGTGCGGCCTTCGTATTGATCGGAACCCTCGGGATCCTGCGATTTCGCGATGTCTACTCCCGCCTCCAGGCAAGTGGCGTCTCCGACAACGTCGGAACGGCGCTGATCATGATCGGGCTCATCGTGTGGGGGGGCTGGGAGCGTCATGACGCCACGCTTCTGTTCCTCCTCTTCCTTCTGCTCCTGACCAACCCGATTGCCACGCACAGCATCGCCAAGAGCGCGTTCACACGCGGACACAAGGGAGAGGGACAGTGACTGCGAGACTCGTCCTGCTCGCCCTGCTGCCGATTATCGCCGGATACGCTCTCGTTCAGCGACGCCGCCTACATGCAATCATCGGAATGGCCGTGTTCAGCCTCCTGCTGGCCTCCGTCTTCTTCCTCGCGCACGCCCCGGACGTAGCGATCACCGAGGCCGCGATCGGGGCTGCTCTGGTTACGTTCGTCTACGTCCTCGCCATTCGGAAGACCGGGAGATTGACCGTCGCGGCAAGCGAAGCACCGAACCTTCTCCAACGCGAGGCCGACCGGATCACCGGACTTGAGTGGGAGATCCTCGAACGTCTCGCAGAGAGCATGGGCCTCGATCTCGTCGCGAACTTCGTTTCGCACGAAAACGTCGCGGGTGCGGTGCTCCGTGGAGATGCCGACATCGGCGCCGGAGGGATCGTCTCGGCCGACTGCTCGGACCGCCTCCTCCAAACGCCGGAGCATCTCCCGACCGCCCGCTTCATCTTGACCGGACCGCGCGCCGATACACGTCTCGCCGAGGCGACCTCGTTCTGCGGCTTCACCACGGACGTCGTGGATGCTGTACGTCGCCGCGCCCCCGTCTCGACCTGTCTCGACTTGGCTCGTTTCTTGGCCGTGTCGCGACTCAACCTTGAGCCCTACGACGTGCACCGCCAAGATGAGCCACTCTCCTACACGTTCCTCGTCTCTCCGTCACGCACTGACCTTCACTGGAGGCTTCTCTCCGTGCTCGCGTGGCTGAGGGAGACCGGGGAGCTGGACGAAATCGTTCGGAGGCACTTTCCATGAGGCGTGCCCCGATCGGACTCATCCTGGCAGGGTTCGGCCTAACGGCCGCGTTCTGCGTGGTGGTCCTGCTCGGATTCGGCTTTTCAGCACCCCAAGGGGCAGGCGTCGAGCGATCGCCAGACGTCGACCGCTGGATCGAGGTCGCTCGACAGACCGGAGCCGTGAATGTGGTCTCGGCGATCTACCTCGACGCGCGCCTGTTCGACACGCTTCTCGAGGTTCTCGTTTTCGCCGTCGCAGTACTGGGGGTCCGCTTCTATCTCACCGCGCGAGGGCGGGCCGAGCCCGTGGAATCGATCCCCGAATCGAGCGTCGTCCGTGTCGCCGCCAACATCCTGTTGCCGTTGATCCTCCTCGTCGGGATTTACATCACCGTCCACGGGCACATCTCCCCTGGCGGAGGTTTTAGTGGAGGGGTCATCGCCGGGTCCGGGCTTCTTCTCGCCGCGATCGCACTGGGGACAGACGCCGTCGCAGCACGATTCAGCCGCCGGTTGTCGGATCGTCTCGAATGGGGCGCCCTGCTCGGAATCCTACTTGTCGCGGCCGTGCCGATTCTGTTCGGACGGGCCCCTCTCTCGAATCTTCTCCCGGCCGGGATTCCCGGCCGGATCGGCAGCGGCGGCAGCATCCTTCTGTACAACGGGCTGATCGGCTTGAAGGTCTTCATCGGAAGCTGGGTCATCGTGCGTCACTTCGTCGACCACAGAGGGGACATCTGATGGCCGGGCTGAACGGCGTGACGATCTCCATCCTGCTGTTTGGAATCGGTCTGCTCGGCGTGATCTTCAGAAGAGATCTGGTCGTAAAGCTCCTCGCACTCGGGCTGATCAACAGCGCAGCCATCCTCTGTCTGGTCTCGCTCGGTGCGAGACCAGACGGCGCTCCTCCCATCCTGGTTCCGCCCACGGCAACAGCGATCGTCGATCCTCTTCCGCAGGCGATTGTCCTGTCCGCGATCGTCATCAATTTCGCCATTCTCGCCCTCGCCCTCGTCTTCGTCATGCTCCTCGTGGAGCGCTATCACACGACCGACTCTCATCGGATCGAACGCGAGACGGCCGCAGAGGAAGAGCCATGGGACTGATTCTCCTTCCGCTCGTTCGGTTCCTTTTTGGCGGCCTGTCGATAGCTTCCGGACGGACAAGCCGCCTCTTCGGCGTTCTCGCGCTCGCCGTCGACGCCGTCCTCCTCGCGAGGCTTGCGCTCGCGCTCGCCGGCGGAGCTCCGTCGGTCCTCGTGGTCGGTGGCTGGGATGGAGGCCTCGGCATCACACTCGTCGGCGATCGGATCGGCCTGACGTTCGCCGCGCTGGCGTGGGGACTCGGGGTCGCCGTCGTTCTCTACACGTGGAAGGATGCGCTTCGTCCCTACTTCTTCATGCTTCTGCATCTCCTGATCGGCGCCAGCTACGTTCTCGTGTTCACGCGAGACCTGTTCAACGCGTATGTGATTCTCGAGCTTCTCACGCTCGCGAGCTTTCTCCTCGTCGGGTACGAGCGCCGACCTCGACAGATCTGGGCAAGCCTTCGCTACTTGATCCTCTGCTCGCTGGGGATGAGCTTCTTCCTTCTCGGCATCGCCGTCGTCTACTACCACACGGGGAGTCTTGACTTGGCTGAGATTTCCGCACAGATCGCGGCCGACCCGGGCTCGGCGTGGGTCCGACTCGCCGCTTCCCTGTTGATCGGCGGCGTGGCCGTGAAAGCGGGAATCTTCTTGTTCTCCCTCTGGCTTCCTGCCGCTCACGCGCGGGCAATGCCGGCCGTCTCCGCGCTCCTTTCCGGCCTGGTGATCAAGATGGGGGTCGTACAGCTGTTCCGGCTTTCTGAAGTCTTCCCCGTCGGCCTCACGTTCACGGTTCTGGGTATGACCACGGGTCTGTTGGGGATCGTCTACGCCGTCCAGACGTACGACGTCAAGAAGCTGCTTGCGTTCTCTACGCTGTCGCAGATCGGGTATCTCTTGATCGGTTTCGGGGCGGGGACGGCGGCGGCCCGACTCGGCGCCCTCGACTACGCCGTGGCACACGGGCTGTTCAAGGCGCTCCTGTTCCTCGCTGTCGGGGAGGCGTCGAGAATCGTCGGGACGTCGGACCTGCGAGCACTCATTCTCAACCGGAACAGCATCCCCACGGCGACACGAGTCGCCCTGATTGTCGGCACCCTAGGAATCGTCGGAATGCCGCCCCTCGCCGGGTTCGCCGCGAAGGCCGTTCTCGGATCGGGCCTCCATCCGACGGCGTTTCACGCCGCGGTTGCTCTCATCTCCGTCGGCACGGCCGTCTCATTCGCCAAGATCCTGCCGCTGCTGGCGGCTCGCTCTTCCGGGCGGTCCGCATGGAATCACATCGCCGCCTACAGCTGGCTCGGGGGAGGCGTCGTCCTGTTCCTTCCTCTTTCCGCCGCGATCGTCCCTCGGTCCCTGCTGTCGGCGACGTGGCAGTGGCCCGCCTACGTGGAGGCGTTTGCGGCAATCCTCGTCGGCCTCGGCCTTCACCGCCTCCTCCGCAACCGGCCATTCCAGCTACCGCGCCGCATCTTCTGCATCGAGGAGGGAACACTCGTTGTTCTGGCCGGGTTCTTCTTGGTCTACATCCTGCTTCAATTCGCCTGAGAGCCGTGGTTGACGGGGTGCGGCTCTTCTTGGTTTGCAGTACCGTTCCCCTGTGCAAGCAACCGACTTCCTCTCTAGGTACGATGCGTTCCTCCTCGACATCGACGGCGTGCTGGTCCGCGGATCGAGATCGCTCGAAGGGGCCGCCCGCGGTCTCCGCCGGCTTCAGGACCGGGGCCGTACGATTCTTCTGACGAACAACTCGAGTCGGTCTCGTGCCCAAGTGGCAGAAGAACTAGCGGCGCGGGGGTTCTCCGTCGCCGCAGACGATGTCGTTTCCAGCGCCTACGTCGTCTCCCGGCACTTGTCGAGAGAGCATGGGGCGGTCTCCGTCTGGGTCGTCGGCGAGGAGGGACTCAAGATCGAACTCCTTCTCGCCGGTCATCGAATGAGCAAGCGCCCCGAGGGCGCAGAGTGGGTGGTGGCGGGCATCGACCGCAACGTGAACTACAAGACACTCACCGAGGCGTTGCGGGCCCTCAGTTCCGGCGCTCGGCTCGTCGGCACAAACGGCGATCCGGCGTTCCCTGCATCCGAGGGCCTTCTTCCGGGAGCCGGTTCGATCCTCGGTGCTCTCGAAGGAATGGGGTTCAAGCCCGAGGCGGTCGTTGGAAAGCCATCGCCGATTGCGTTTCGAGCCGCGCTCGAGCTGCTCGACGGCGATTCGACGTCCGTCCTGATGATCGGCGATCGACTCGAGACGGACATCGTCGGTGGAACCGACGCCGGTCTGGACACCGCCCTCGTCCTTACGGGCATCACAAATCGCGCCATGCTCGACGCAAGCGGAATCAGACCCACGTGGGTCTCCGAGAGCCTGGACACCCTCGCGGCTGGCAAACTCGAATCCACAACCGGCTGACGGACGAATTGGGGTGTCGCCGACCCAGCGATACTATGCTGCGACAGGCGAGGTGATGCGAATGGGCGATTCGACGCTGATGCGAGTGACTGACCTCACCAAGCACTACGGCGACGTCCGCGCCGTCGACGGCGTCTCCTTCGCGGTCCCAAACGCCGCCGTGTTCACGCTCCTTGGCCCAAACGGAGCCGGGAAGACGACGACGCTCGAAATCCTCGAGGGAATCCGCGAGGCGGACGCCGGCGAAATCGAGATCTTCGGAGCTCGACTGCGCCACGTGGATCGAGCGACCAAACAGCGTATGGGCGTGCTGCTCCAGGAAGGGAACTTCGAGCCCTACCTGAAGGCACGCGAGGTCATCACCCTGTTCGCCTCCTTCTTTCGCAATGCGCGCCCCGTCGATGAGATGCTCGAGCGCGTCGCCCTGACGGAGAAAGCGAACACCTACGTCAAGCATCTGTCGGGTGGTCAGAAGCAGCGGCTCGCCATCGGCGCCGCCCTGGTGAACAGCCCCGAGCTGGTCTTCCTCGACGAGCCCACGACCGGCCTCGATCCCCAGGCGCGCCGCAACGTCTGGTCCGTCGTCGCCGATCTGAAATCAACCGGCGTCGCGATCGTTCTCACCACCCACTACATGGAAGAGGCGGAAGCGCTCTCTGATCTCGTCTGCATCATGGACAACGGGAAGCTCATCGCCGAGGGCTCCCCCAGAGAGCTGGCCGCGCGACTCAACCAGGAGACGATCATCGAGTTCGCCGCCGACGGTGTTCAGGACGACGATCTTGTCCCGCTTCACGCCTGCTGCGCGGCCGTCCGATCAGGCGAGGACCTCGTTTCCGTGGAGACCGAGAACCTCGTGGCCACGATGGGAAGCCTTCTCGAATGGTCGAAGGAGCGCGACCTCCCGCTGGCAAACATGACGGTGAGGCAGCCGAATCTCGAGGACGTCTTCCTTTCGCTCACGGGAAGGAGACTGCGCGAGTGAACGACGTGCTCCTCCTCGCGCGGACCCACATCCTGACCGCACTCCGAGAGCGGGTGACGCTCTTCTGGTTCCTGGTTTTCCCCGTCTTCCTTCTCGTGATCCTCTCGCTCATCTTCGGCCAAATCGGACAACAGGGAGAGATCACGTTCGACGTCTCCCTGGTTAACTTCGACGCGAGCACGACGAGCGTCTTCTCCGGCATGATCGAGGGCGTCTTCGAGAACCTGGCGCAGTCAGACACCGCCGACGAGGAACCGCTGTTCGCCCTGCGTCATCCTGAAGCGGATGAGGATCTCGCTTCGTTCCTTGCGGCGGAGCTCACGGCCGTTCGTCGCGGGCGCCGTGCGGCCGTCATCGTCATCCCGGAGGGCTTCGGCCACGAGATCGAACGGCGCGTCGTCTCGAGCGGCGCCCCGGGCGGGTCGTCGAGTACCGATGACCTGCCCTTGACGCTCTACTACAGCGAAGGAAACGCCGCGTCCAACATGGCCGTCTCCATCATCAAGCAGGTCCTCGCAGGAGTCAATCGCGAGATCCTCGCGCGTAGCGGCCGCTTCGATCGGACCATCGCGATCGAGGCATCCTCAACGTGGGTAGGATCGGAGTCAGGCGGGACAGTCTACGTCGATTTCTTGCTTCCAGGGATCATCCTGATGGGCTTCTTCACCAACAGCCTGTTCGGAATCCCGGGGGCCATTCTCTTCTCCCGCGACCAGCGTGTTCTGCGCCGCTACTGGGTCACGCCGCTCTCCGTTCCCCGCTACCTGGGAGGCTTGTCGATCGGCCACCTGGCCCTGTGCGCCCTCCAGTTCGGCATCCTGCTCGTCGTGGGGCGGTTCGGCTTGGGATCCACGGTCTCTTTTGCCTCCCTGTCCGCGGCGCTGCACCTTCTTCTCGCGGCGGCCACGTTCATGGCGTTCGGCTTCCTGATCGCGTCGCTCGCACAGACGGCCAACGCGGGCATGGCAGTCGCGAACATCCTGAACATGCCGATGATGTTCCTCTCGGGCCTCTTCTTCCCGATCACCGGCCTACCCGTTTTCATTCGGGCGATCGTCTACGTCAATCCCGTCACCTACTTGGCCGACGGCCTTCGCGCGGCGGTCGGCGTCGAATCGGGCGTGTTCCCCACGGCACTCGTCATCGCGGTGCCTCTGGGATGGATCGCGCTCTCGACAGGCGTCGCCTCCTGGCGCCTCCGATGGGACGTGGCCCGATGAAGGCGTTCCGAGCTCTCCTCCGAACGGAATCGGCCGTCTTCCTCAGAGACAAGACGACCGTCTTCTTCACGCTTCTGTTCCCTCTCATCTTCATCTTGATCTTCGGATTCCTGATGGGTGACGTCGACGAGCCGGCCGCCACACTCGGCCTGTACGAGGCGGTTTCTTCCGACCTGGTCCTTCACGATGTACTGACGTCGAGCGCGGCGGACGCAATCGAGACCTTCGAGGACGAGGCGTCGCTCCGAGGCGCGGTCATCGATCGTGAAATCGACTTCGGCCTGATCTGGGATGGGGAGACGCTCGGCTTCCTCTACCATCCCAACCGCGTGCAGGAGAACTACGCCTTCGAGCAGATCGCGCTCGGCATCACCGATGCATTCAATCTCCGCGCGCAGGGCCTCGACCCGGTGCTCCCAACTACGACGATTCACGTCGGAAGCGAGGCTTCGACCCGCTGGTTCAACCAAATGGTCCCCGGGATCATCGCCTTCTCGATTCTCTCCTCCGGGCTATTCGCCGTGTCCGGGCATCTCACGGCGATGAAGGAGCGAAGGATGCTCGATCGGATGATCGTCACGCCGATGCCCAGAGTCGCGCTCCTTTGCGCGACCGCGACCGTCCGGCTGGTCGTGGTCTATGCATCGACACTGATCACGCTGTTCGTCAGTATTGCCATCTTCGATCTCGCCTTCCGGATCGACTGGTTCGCCTACACGCTATTGGTCGGATGCGCCACGCTCGGAATGATGGGTCTGGGAACGGTCATTGCGTTGGTCGTGCGGAGACCGTCCAGCGCCGGAAACGTGGCCAACGTCCTGGCGATCCTGATGATGTTCCTCTCCGGTATCTACTTCCCGATCGAGTTCATGCCCCGATTCCTGCGGACCCTGAGCTTGGCCCTCCCGCTCAGGCATTTGGCGGAAGCGATGCGCTTCGTCACCGGCGTTTCCGACATGTCGCCACTCCGCTTCTGGGCGATCGTTCTGTCACTTCTCGCTCTCGGCGTCGTGCTGTTCCCGGTCCTCGCTCGATACGTCGTCCGCCCCGCTCGCCGATAGATCCTGGAGGAGCTGATTCCGAGCGGCATCCGTTGCGGTCCGGATCCTCCAGGCTCCAGAGGCTCCTCGCTCGCAACTCCCAAGAGTCTCCCGCCTAGGCTGAGGCTCTGGTGATCTCAGAGGATGCTCGGCGGCCTCTGTAGCCCTACTGCTGGTGAGACCACACTACCCAGAGGCATTGGCAGTCACGTTCCTTGTCACCGTTCCTTCCGCGAGATATCGTCTTCGGCAGACATGATGAACGCGATCGCCGCAACCGATCTTCACGGAAACACCCTGTTGTACGAGCTTCTCCTGCGCATCGTGGGCACATGGAAGATTTCATCGGTGTTCCTGATGGGAGATCTTGCGCCGGGTGAGACAGGGATTGCCGATGCCTCGGAACTGGCGCAGGTTGACGCGGTCGCCTCACAGCGCACCTACTTCGAGCGAGTCTTCATTCCCCTGTTCGAGTCGTTCCTCGGCGGACATCGACACACCCACGTGTACGCAATCATGGGGAACGATGATCGCCGGGTGAATGAGCCTCTGCTTCAAGACTTCTCCTCGAGCGTCGGCAACTTCCACTTGGTCAACGATCGGATCGTCGGGTTGCGGGAGTCAAGACAGATTCGCGCTTTCTTCCCAACCGATGTGCCGCAGCTTGCGGTGGCCGGATACCCCTACGTGCCGCTTGGGGGAGGGCTTGTCATGGACTGGGTCAAGCGCGAGAACCGGGCCGGCCTTGTTCCACCCGGAATGGATCCGTGCATGTCCATTGAGAACTCCGGCATACTGACAGTCCCTAGAACCTTTGAGTCGACGATCGCCGACGATCTGCGGGACTTCTCATCCTATCTGAGCAGTCATGGACCGGGCGACGGGTGTGTATACGATCCCGCTAGGACGATCCATCTGTTCCACGCTCCGCCGTACAACACACCACTCGATCAGGTCGCCCCGCAGGGCTACTACGACTTCGTGCCTCTCCCCGACCACATCGGAAGCTACGAGATTCGGAGGTTCGTCGAACGAACGCAGCCCTACCTCGTCCTGTGCGGGCACTGCCACGAGGCGGTCGTTCTCGGCGATTACAGAACCTACGTTGGGGGAACCTGCTGCGTGAATCCAGGCAGCCAGACCCACATCGACGTGCTCAGCCTGGTTCAGTTCAATGTTTTCGAGCCTTCGGAGATCAAGCAGCTCTTCATCCACGCACACTAACGGAGGAGCAGGAAGGGTGCCCGTCGCCTCGCGGACGCCGGTTCGCCGTATCGGATGTCGAGGTCCATAGACAGACGGGCCGGGTGAACATCCCGCAGAGAGGTGCGCCGGAACGGCCACGTTCGACTTCCTCGGCAGCGTCGACCACTCGGACGTCGAGAAGCGACACCGGATGGCTTCTCAACCCAAGAAGGCGTCGGTAGGAGGTCGTCAGCGCAAGGTCAAGGCCGAGCAACAGCCGCGCCACCTCATCGCGAGTGCGGTTCACCACGAAGATCATGTCGATGTCGGAGCACGGCGTCGCCTCGTGGGCGAGCGCGCTCCCGTAGACGTAGACCCCATGGAACGCGCAACCGAGTTGAGCGACGTGACGACTCAACCCCTTCGCAAGCCCATATCGAAGCGTGCTGTGGAGCTCCCGGTTTCCGCTCTTGAGTTGCCCCAAGACGGATCGGTACTGAATACCGTGTTGGCGCGAGCAATGATCGATCGCACTCTCAAGAAGCGCTCGCGCCGACACTTCGCAGGGCAGAAGCCCACTCGGAGGTTGTGGAAGCATTCATGCCCCTTCTATGGGAATACTCCTCGTAGCTGAATCGCGCTGGCTACCCTCTCGATGCCAAGGATCAGCGCGGCCAGCCGCAGCGAGACGTCCCGTTTCTCGGCGAGATCCCATACCTCTCCGAGAGCACGGAGAAGGATCCGGCCCAGCCGCTGATTCGTCTCTTCTTCTTCCCAAGGGAAGCATTGGATGTTCTGGACCCATTCGAAGTAGGAGCAGACGACTCCACCGGCGTTGGCGAGGATGTCAGGGACGACCGTTGCACCGTTCTCGCCTAGGATGAGATCAGCCTCGGGTGTTGTGGGTCCGTTTGCTCCTTCGACGATCACCTTAGCACGGACATCGGAGGCATTCCTGGCCGTGATCTGGGCTTCGAGGGCAGCCGGGATCAGGATGTCGACGTCAAGCGCGAGCAGTTCGTCGCTGCTGATCTCTTCTGAGCCCGGATGTTCCAGCCCCGCGAGAAGATGCCCAGGCGACTCCTGCACGTGGGAGAGGACACGATCGATGCTGAAGCCGTTCGGGCAGTGATAGGCACCTGAGATGTCGCTAATGCCGACAACCCGAGCCCCGGTATCAGCCAGGTGCTTGGCCGCAATCGCGCCCACGTTTCCAAACCCTTGGACCGCCACACTCGCCTCTGCGACGTCAATCCCCAGTCGCTGGAGTACTCCCAGTGTGATGTACACCACACCGCGCCCTGTGGCCTCGCGGCGTCCGAGAGCACCGCCCATTTCAAGAGACTTGCCGGTAACGATGCCTGGAACCGATTCCCCTGAAAGCCAGCCGGCCGTGTCCACAATCCAGTTCATGATCTGAGCATTCGTATTCACATCGGGGGCAGGAATGTCGCGGCGTGTCCCGATCAACGGGTAGATCATCGCCGTGTAGCGGCGCGTCAGCCGCTCGATCTCTGACCGGGAGAGCCTGGACGGATCGCAGGAGACGCCGCCCTTGCTGCCGCCGTACGGGATATTGACAACGGCGCACTTCCATGTCATCCATCCGGCGAGCGCCTTCACCTCATCGAGAGTGACGGCGGGATGAAAACGGATCCCTCCTTTGCAGGGGCCGCGAGCGCTGCTGTGCTGCACCCTGTATCCCGTGAACACCTCAATCTCGCCGTTGTCCAGAGTCACCGGGATGCTGACCTCAAGCGCCCGCTCCGGGCGCCGCAGAATCGACCACATTCCCTCCGGAAGGAGATCCGCATACTTGCGCACGAGATCGATCTGCTGAAGCATCATCTCGTACGGGTTGATCTCAGTTTCCGAGACCTGGTGCTGCGCTACCCTGGTCGTATCTTGAATCGCCATGTGGCGTTCACCTCCGACGCACACGCTATCACGCCTGCCTCGCGAGCAGTAGGCAAGGAGACACCCGGCTCGCTTGCTTCCTACAGAAGGACAGGCCGACATTGGCAGGCTCTCCACAGTCTTGTTGGAGGAACACGTCGATCACCTGACGGCTCCGCGCGAAGAGACCGCGCTGATCCCCGACGGCGACTGCGAGGCCTCGTTCTGTCACTTGACAGGCTTCAGAGGTGAATGCGACATCTCGATCCCTGCGAAGAGGAGGCGGTGGGTTCGTCGTCTTGCATTGGACCTTCGCACGTTCCGTTGTACTGTCTCCGCGAGGAGACATGGAACGGAACCGACACCGAATCGCATTGCAGCTTGGTGACTGGGCAAGCGCATTCACCGGGCCAAGCGCGCTTCGTATCCGCTATGCGGAGGGCGAGCTGATCCGCCAAACCGGCAGCTACATCGCGGGGGTCCATCTGGTGACTGCAGGGATCGTCCGCGAGTCGCTGGGGAAGAGTGGCGGAACGGCTCCTGGCGGAGGCATCGAAATCTTGGGTCCCGGCGATCTGATGGGAATCGAGATTCTTCTCGGCAGAGGGGAATCTCTGCACATGGCGACTAGCCGCGCCGTTTCAGACGTCGAGCTCTCGTTTCTTGCACGCGATACATTCGCAGATGCCGTCGATCAGGACGTGGCCCTCCGCTGGCAGATCCTGCATCACCTGGCCGAGCGTCACCTTTCAGGGCGCTGCACCCTGAGCTGGAATCGCCGCTCTGCCCAAGAGCGGATGTGCCATCTGTTGCTTGATCTTGGGCGCAAGCTGGGGGAAGCCAGTGACGGTGGAGAAGTCTGCCTCCCGGGGCAACTCGACTTGCGAGCTGTCGCGGAACTCCTTGGAATCTCCGCCAGCCAAGCTCGCCGGGTGAGGTCTTCCCTGCCATCGCTCCACGAACAAGATCGACGGCTTCACTTCTCCATCGAGGCGCTTGAGGAACATCTGCCTGTCGCCCCGTGAGAAAGACCGCCTACAACGTCTCCTCCATGATTGACAGGTAGAAGTCGGTCACACGGGCCTTCGCGGTGAGGGTTTCGACATCCTGAACAAGAACAGTGCTGTGAGAGGTCGCGATGAGCCCCAGGTCCCTGAATCGCTTCAAGCCGCGCATCAGTGTCTCGACAGAGACTCCGAGCATCTCCGCCATCGTCTGACGCGAGATGGGAAGCTCAAGACGGATTCCACCATCCTCTTTCTCCCCGTACTTGTTCCCCAGCGCGATGAGGAGAAGGGCGAGGTTTCGGTCCATCGACTCGACAGCCTCGCGGGTGAGCTTGAATTCCAGCATGATCACTTCCCGAGCAAGCCACCGACACAGATCTCTGAAGATCCTAGGATGCTCCTTACCGAATGCGAGGATGTTAGAGCGTTCGAAGAAGACCAGACTCGACTCCACAATCGCCTTCGCGTATTGAACATTGACGGGTTCTCGCTCGAGAAACACCGCCTCCAATCCGAATATCTCCCCGGCAGCGAGAAAGCGAAGACAGCGTTTCTCCCATCCCTTGCTGGCATACTTGCCGATGCTAAGCAATCCTGATCGCACGATGTAGATTCCAGATGCATAGGAGCCTTCTTGCGCGACAAGCTCATCTTCCTCGAAGTGGATCCGGAGGATGATTCCAGCGAGAGACTCGATCTCCTCGTGTGAGAGCGAAGGGAACACCTGAGCTAGGAAGTCGCGAGTCTCTTCACCGTCCTTGCTCCGCGCGCGCATCATGGAGGCGATTGTAGCGTCGGATTATCCCAAGGCAAGGCGGAATCACGCTCGTGGCTGCCGAAGATGCCCCGACCCTCTCGGCCTCTGCATGCCGACCCTCCCCATGGAAGCCGGACCGCTTCTTGCCCTTGGCGATGTGGCAGAATGAGAGCCACCGCCGAGGATGCTCATGATCGCAAGATCGGCTACGACCTCGAGCGACCGCCGGCACCTATTCAAACCCAAACAACCGGAACGCTCCGAGACTGGCGAACAAGACCAGAACGCCTGCGGTCAGGACGCCAAGCGTGATCAGGACGAAGGCCTTTCGCATGGGGATGCCGAGGAGAACGGCGGCGATCGCGCCGGTCCAGGCGCCGGTCCCCGGAAGGGGGATCGCGACAAGCAAGACCAATCCGACGGCTCCGAACCGCTCCACGAGTCGCCCTTTGCGGCGCGTACGCGCGAAGATCGCGTCAAGGAGACGCTCCGTCGGTCGCCAGCGCCGAACAACCCGTTCCGCGCGCCTGAGCCCAAAGAGGAGAAACGGGACAACGAGGAGGTTGCCGGCGACGGTGAGAGCGAATGCTCCGGCCGGGGGAAGACCCCGCGACAGCGCGTAGGGCAGCCCTCCGCGAAGCTCGGCAATCGGCGCGGCGGAGAGACCGAGGGTAATCAGGTACTCGATCGGCGTCACGCCGCGAGTGTAGCAGGACGACGTCCTCCCTGGCACCTCGGAACCTCTCTCCTACGCAGGAAGCGACAAGGCCAGCGGGATTCAGCGTGTGGGCGCCACTGCGAACCGGCGACGGAACTCGGAAACCGTCTCTGAGGAGAGGCCAACAGCGTCAGGCAGTCAACCTTTGTCACGATCTCCGTGTGGATCGGGCACGTCCGCCATGGGACCTTCCTCGGGCCTCTCCTAGACCGGACGCAACTTGGATGGTGAGATCTCGACGGGTCGCACGATGACATCACGTCGAACAGCCCGGCGATCGTCCATCAGGAGGGGCCCGCGATGGTCAGGCAGTCAACCTTTGCCGCGATCTCCGTGTGGATGGGGCGCGTCCGCCATGGCACCTTCCTCAGGCCTCTCCTATAATCGGCCGCAAAGGAGGTGGGGACAGATGAAGCTCTACAACACGCTCGCTCGAGCGAACGAGACGTTCGAGCCAACCGACGGAACGACTGTGGGGATGTACGTCTGTGGCCCCACCGTCTACGACCACATCCACATCGGAAACGTCCGGCCGATCATCGTGTTCGACACGCTCCGCCGCTACATGGAACGATTCAAGGGGTGGGACGTTGTCCACGTACAGAACGTCACCGACGTCGACGACAAGCTGATCAACCGTTCGATCGAGACCGGGGAGTCTGTCGAGTCGATCGCCAAGACGTACACCGATGCGTACTTCAAGCTTCTCGCAGACCTGGGCGTCCTCGCACCGACGGCCAGCCCGCTGGCGACGGAACACATCTCCGGGATGATCGCCCTGGTGGAGGATCTCGTATCCAAGGGCTTCGCCTATGAGAAGGACGGCGACGTCTACTTCCGCGTAGAAGCCTTCGACGGATACGGGAAACTCTCCGGCCGGACGCTCGACGACCAGGAAGCAGGCGCACGCATCGAGACCTCGGCAAGGAAGGAGAACCCACTCGACTTCACCTTGTGGAAAGCGGCCAAGCCTGGCGAGCCAAGGTGGCCGTCCCCGTGGGGGGAAGGTCGACCCGGCTGGCACACGGAGTGCGTCGTCCTCTCCTACGAGTACCTCGACAATCACCTCGACATCCACGCTGGGGGCAATGACCTGATCTTCCCGCATCACGAGAACGAGATTGCGCAGGCCGAAGCCTCGCGTGGAGAGGGGTTCTTCCGGTTCTGGCTCCACAACGGGTTGCTCTCCTTCGGCGGCGAAAAGATGTCGAAGTCGCTCGGCAACTTCGAGTATGCGTACCGCGTGCTGGAGCTGTTCGACGCCGACACCGTTCGCTATTTCTATCTATCGAGGCACTATCGTAAGCCGCTCGCCTACTCGGAAGACGGTCTCCACGAAGCCGACGCCGCGTACGGCCGGATCGCAACGCTCCTCGATGACGTCGACGCGGAGCTCAGATCAGCGCCGCCTGGCGAGCCGGGCGAGGCCGGGCGAGTGTTCATCGAGTCCCTGATCCCGTTTCGCGAGCGCTTCGTCGCATCGATGGATGATGATCTGAACACCGTCGGCGCCATCGGTGTCATCCAAGAGTTGGTCGCCGAAGCGAACCGATTCCGCCGTGACGCACAAGGCTCGGACCGACCGGCTCTTCGTGAGGCCGTCGAACTCATCCGCGAGCTCGGCTATCCGCTCGGCCTCTTCCAGAAGGAAGAAGCACGCGCAACCAAGTCGGCTGAAAGCGAGCTGATCTCGCTGCTTCTCGATCTGCGCGAGGAACTGCGCTCGAAGAAGGAGTTCGAGCTTGCCGATTCAATCCGCGACCGTCTCGGCGTGCTCGGGATCGTTCTTAAGGACGGCGCGGAAGGGACCCTCTGGACGAGGGCTCGCTAACCCGTCCTCGGTTCCCCTTCGAGCAGTTCTTCCACGAGTTCCCGGACATGATGAAGGTCGCGCGCTTCCCGGTACTGCACGCCGTCCGGGATCTCTGCTTTCATCCACGGCGGTGTACCCACCAGGATGACCTCCGAGACCCCAGCCGCTACCGCCGCCAGCAGATCGAGATGGGCGTCGCCTACGACGAGGGCATCGGCCGGAAGCGCGCCCAGCCGATCGAGGGCCTTGAGAAAGAGGCACGGCTCGGGTTTGGGCGCTCCGTCCTCTCGCGTCAGGACGAGATCGAAGCCGAGATCGTGGCGGTCCAACACGGTCTGTGTGCTCCGGTGGGAGTTGTTGGTGACCAGCGCACACGGAATCCCGTGATCATGAAGCAAGGCAAGAAGCTCCTCCGTCCCGTCGATGAGCTTCCCGCCGGCCGCGCCTTGCTCCTCGGCGCGGTGTAAGGCCGCGATCCCCCGATCTCGCGTCGCATCTTCCGCCTCCGCGAGTTGCGACAGGATCGGACGCCCGTCCCACGGGATGTCAATCTCCTCGTGAAGGGCCAACCAATCGATGCCGGAGTCGTAGATCGTCCCGTCCATGTCGAGTAACGCCGCACGAATCGTCATGGCGGAATGGTACCACGCTCCAGCAACAGGGCGATGCGCTGGGTCGAGAATGCTCCGGGGCGAGTCCTAGGGTACGTTGCGTACGCGCAGTCGCATGTGATCCGAGTAGCGCGCGCCGAGTGGATCCGTGATCGTCAACGTGATCACGACGTCCTCACCGCCCGCCTGGTGAACCGTCGGCGTGAAGTACATCGGATCACTCGACGTCGGGTCGAGGAACCTCCCGCGCGTCGCCGCCCAGTCGAAGCGAATCCCAGAGCAGATGGGCTGGCGAACCGTCGAATGGAGCTGCACGAAACCGCACTCGTCGACACACGGCGAGACGTTCCGGTTGATCCCCGGTCGCTCCCCGCAGGGCGTCGCGCACGACGGGTCACACGTGTGCATCAGCCATTCGCAGGAACGGTCGGCGCACGGTGCGACGGGCGTCCCGCAGCCTCCGGCGCGCGGCTGTCGCGTCGGCTGCGGGCATGTGGGCGTCGGCCATTGGCAGGAGGGCTGCTCACAGGCTGGGCGTGCGCAAGGGGACACCGGCGAACCACACCCTCCGATGAGGAACCTCTGCGCCGGCGCCTGTACGATCGCGTCGCCGGGAACGGTCATGCCCGTAGCGTGCACTGTGCCGCAATACGCGCAGGGCGCTGCGGTCGGTACACCATAGACCACGACGGACGATGCTGGAGCGGTCATCGTCCGAGTCACAGGCTCCCAGTACTGGGCCTGAGTCACTCCGGTCCCTGTCGATCCTTCATCACCAACGACTACCACTTCGGCAACCTCGGGCGCCGAAACGGACTCTGCCTCCCCGAAGAGCAGCATGAGTCCGAAGGCAACCGCGACGGCACCGACTACCAGCAGCAAGTATGAGCTATTCATTCCCGCATCCCTCCCAGGCGCGTCTCCCCTCAGACTCTGCATTCCACCCGCGAACGCAGTTGCAGGCTACATGCAGCGCACGCTCAAGTCAACAGGGACACGTGAGAAGATCCTGACAGAGAATCGGAAAGCCAGGCGATGTACGCCGAATCTCACATTCAACGTGAAACAGCGGTGAACTACGCCTTACCTCAGGGCTCGGAAGAACTCGGCGGGACCGAACAGAAACCGGACCATCGCACGCTCGACGAGCACGCCGAGCCGCCCTGCATCGCGCACCGTTCGTTTCGGCTGCCACTTCATTGCTTTCACCCTCGAAGATCCTGTCCCATGCTCGGAAGTCGCGAAAGGACTCGGGAGACATCGGCAGGTGACGCGGGTCTCTGTCGCTCGGTCACCGGCAGCTTCCGGGGTCAGGCAGCTTCCGGGGTCAGATCTTGTTTCGTGCGTATTTGAGTGAGGCCTCGACTCTCTTGGCGATCCGGCTGATCGTCGAGTAATGCAGACCGACGTAGGCCTCGATCTCAGCCAGGGTGTACTGATGGAGTCTCGCGGCCTCGTAGATCTTGGTGTCGCGAACCAGCTTGTCATCGCCGGTGTTGGCGAACAGCTGATCCAAAGTCGGCCTGGTCGCTAGTCGCTCCCGTCTCGGGATCTCCCTGGCAGCCATTCCTGCTTTGAGAAGTGGTTTCATCCTCTCGACGAAGCTCTCGTTGCCAAGCAGGATCCCACCACGCAGCCCCTCCCACGCAGGCATGTCCCGTCCTTCCTTAACGAATTGACGGTAAGCACGGTAAGCACGTTCGACCCTCTTCTGGAACTGCGAGAGGATCCATTCCGTAGTCAGGAACTCCGGAGCCATGGTTTGCCCCGCAGTCGCACGGTAGCTGCTCCACTTCCACTGGCGCGCATATCGGACCATGCTCGCGCGGACAGGATTGAGTACAACGTACCGCGCCAACTTAAGCAGGTGGCTCTCCTTCTCGACAAGAATCGACTTGAACCGGCCTTGGAGAACGTGCCCTACCCGGCTGTGTCGTCTGTTGAATGCCTGTGTGTAGACGCCGTTCAGCTGGCGCATTCCCTTCGAGAGATTCGCCTCAGGCGTCTCGATGAGGAGATGATAGTGGTTGGACATCAGGCAATACGCATGACAGATCCAGCTGAACCGATCGACGACGTCAGCGAGAACCGCCAGGAACCCGATTCGATCCTCATCACCGAGGAAGATGTCCTGTCGCGCGTTCCCGCGTGCCGTGATGTGATAAACAGCGTCCTCGAACTCAACACGCAATGGTCTCGCCATGCGATCAGTCTACCGCGAAGAATGTGTCAATACAAGATCTGACCCCAGCCTTCCGCCCTCAGGGAGAAGACATCGCCTCAGGGATCGACATCCCCGAAGACGTGCTCTCGTTTTCCGCTGCATCGAGAGACGAGATCCACGGCTCGATCTACGAAGGCCTCCTCCCCTCGTTCCCAGCCGACGGCGAGTCGCCGATCAAAGACACGTTCATCCTCAGGGACACCGATGCTGACGGCCATCTCGACGACGTTGAGCCAGCCAGCTTCATCGATCTCATCGCATTCGAGCCTGTGATCCTGAGCGTCTTGCAGGCGGGGGCATCATCTGCAATCGTTCAGGCGACCTCCGACAGCGTCATCCGAATGGGTGTTCTCGATTCGGTCGGCGAGGTGGGAGAAGTGCTCGCTGAAGCACAGGCAGTTTCCACGGCTCCGTTCGAGGTCACCTTCGCGCGCCCGCTGACAATGGCAGATGTGCTGGTGATGGAGGATCTGAGCAATGACCTCTTGGGGCCAACGTACGACGTTGGGCCTGCCGAGCTTGTCGAGATCGACGAGTTCCCCGATTCCTGGGCGGAGATCACGCTGGCTCTGCCACCGCTTCTTGACGGGGAGGTCATCACGTTCACCGGACCGGCGACGGTTGAGGTGTACTTCGATGGAGCAGAAGGCGAGACCAACGACACGGACGGAGATGGCTTGGATCAGGTAGCCACCCAGATGGTCGAGATGGAACTCGTTGGGGAAAGCAAGCTCCTGGGCCCGATCGCCATGAGGTTGCGTGGTGATACCTTCGGCGAGATCGAGGAGACCGAGAACCTCACGGCTGGGGTTCTCGACCTTCCCCCCTTCGCTGACACGGGAACGGCCTTCAGCTACTTCGATGTTCTCTTTGAAGTGGAACTCCTGCAGCCACCGGACTTCGTCAAGCTGTTCGCGCCGAATCTCATCCTGCTCCACAACGAAGAGCCGGTCCACATGACCGCAACGATCGATCACAAGCCGCCGCCTCTGGGCGCGACCTATTCCGGCGAGCTGGCAGATCCAGTCTCCCTGTACGATGACGATGGGAATCTCATTGGAGGCACGATCACAGCCTGCGTCCACTCGCCGGATCCATCTCCAGTGGAGTCCACACTGAGGTGGGCAGACGTCATCTGGACGTACGAGCTGCCGTTGTGCTGGACCGTTTGCACGCGGCAGCGGCTCTGTCGTGGTCTGGTCGTCGAGGTGATGCTGCAGAAGTTCGACGCCTACTTGGATAGTGACATGGACTTCATGACGCCAGAGCTTCATCTGCATGCCAGCATCATCAAGAACTTCCTGGAGCATGCGACGCCAGCGGAGATCGAACAACTCGCTTGCACGTTTGCGAATGCGTACTTGGAGGCGAAACCCTGTAGGGAAGGGAGTCCCTGCGTACAGGACTAGTCGGGCGAGTAGCTGGACATCTCGACGCAAAGGGCAGCGCTTCCACGGCGCTGCCCTTCTTGAGATCGACGTTTCGCGTAGAGAGTTGTCCGTGTTGTCGTGTGCCGTCGCAGTACAACGCCCCACACGAAACGCCTCGCGGGGCGTACCGTCGGATCAAGCCGTCTACGCAGCCGGTCCAGGCTCGACGACGACCGCCGTTTTGGACCACTCGCCGGACCAGAGGCGTTCGTACTCCTCGCAGCTGGCCAAGAGTTCCGCGTGGGTGCCTGTGGCGTCGATTCGGCCGTCCTTGAGGACGATGATCCGATCGGCGCGGCGGAGGGCG
>CAZMYM010000006.1:0-81139 GCA_964570515.1 uncultured Thermotogae bacterium
ACGAGTCGCGAGAAACCCGATGAGGATGCCGAACACAATGGCTAGCGCTTCAGCCACCGCGACAATCTGCATGTGCCGAAGAGCGGCGCTTGCGACTTTCGACGGGGGAAACATCTTGAAGATGCCTACCTCCCCAATGCTCGTCATCCAAGCGGTAACTCCACACAGCAACACCAGCAGAAGACCTACCATCACGTATCGATTCACAGTTCTTCCCCACAGGGTTCCGGTTGGAATTCTCGGGTCTGCCGACCCAGAACGTCGTGGATGATCTCGAAGGACAACACTCCCACTAGACGTTCGCCATCATCGAGAATGGCCAGAGTTCCGATGGCGCTGTCGAACATCATGGAGAGCGCCTCATTCAGCGGCGTATCCGGAGATGCGGTGACCGTTGGAGGGGTAATCGTGTCTCTGATGCATCTTGATACCTGAAGATCGTCACACGTGATCCAGCCGAGGAACTGTCCCTCGGCCTCAGTCAGCATCGCCCACCTCATCCGCTCCTTCTCCATGTGGGCCTTCACCTGCATGGGGCTTTCTCCGACCTTCACCGTCAGTGGAGGCTCCTGCATGACGTCCTTGGCTTTGAGCAAGCGCAACCCCTTCAACACACGATCACCTCCGACGAAGTCGCGCACAAACCCGTCCTTTGGAGAGCCGAGGAGGGTGGCTGGATCGGCGAACTGCACCAATTCTCCATCTCTCATCAGGGCAATCCGGTTCCCCATCTTTATTGCTTCGTTGATGTCGTGTGTGACGAACGCGATCGTCTTCTTGATCTTCGCCTGGATCTTCAGGAACTCGTCCTGCAGCCTGCTGCGCGTGATGGGATCGATGGCGCCAAACGGCTCATCCAGCAACAGAATGGGAGGATCGGCTCCCAAACAACGAGCGACCCCGACGCGCTGCTGCTGACCCCCGGAAAGCTCACTCGGGTACCGTCGAAGGAAGGTGTCCGGATCCATCCCAACGAGGTGGAGCAGTTCCTGCGCGCGCGCGTGCTGCTTGGGCTTCGGCCACTTGAGAAGACGCGGTACCGTACAGATATTCTCCTCGACGGTCTGGTGTGGGAAGAGGCCGATGTTCTGAATGGCATATCCGATTCCTCTGCGCAGGTCATTCTGGTCTAACCTGGAAGTATCGACTCCGTCGATGTAGATCTTCCCGGTGGTCAGAGGGATGAGGCGGTTGATCGTCTTCATGGTAGTCGTTTTCCCACAACCTGAAGGACCAAGTAGAACACAAAACTCGCCCTCTTTGATCTCCAAACTGAGGTCCTTGATAGCCTCAGTCCCGTCCGAGAAGGTCTTTCCCACACCCTCGAGCCTGATCAACCCTTCCTCCTAATCCGTACTCCTTTGGGCGTCGTTACCCACTCCAATCCGCCCATGAGCAGATCGGCCACGATGGCGAGAAGCGAAACGCACATCGCACCAACTACGATGAGATCAGGTCGCCAATTGGCGATCCCACGGAAGATCGGCTGTCCTAACCCGCCCGCCCCGATGTAGGCTCCGATTGCAGCGATCCCGATGTTCATCACCACCGCCTGCCGTAAGCCAGCCATGATCACCGGAACGCCCAGCGGCAGCTTGACCTTGGTGAGGATTTGCATCTCGCTCATCCCCATGCCCCGCCCTGCCTCAATCATTGCGGGGTCCACCTCACGGATCGCGGTGTATGTATTGCGGATGATGGGGAGCAGACCGTATAGGGTAAGGGCAATCACCACAGGGAGAAATCCGATGGAGGGGAGGTGTAGTGAGCTGAGAATCCCCATCAGGACCCCGTATAGTGCTAGGGAAGGGACCGTCATCATGATGCTCGCGAAGTAGATGACGGTCTCTGCGATCCGCTCCCGGCCCTTCCCCGAGATGTAGATCCCGATCAACACACCAAAGACGGCGGCGGCGGCGTTCGCAACCAGCACGATGTAGAGGTGCTGCAATACCCAACCGCCGATTTTGTCAGGGTACTTCAGAACGTAGTTCCAGGCTTGGACCCACATTTTAGAACCCCATTCTAGCAGGCGGCATCACCTTCAGTCAAGCGGCCTATGTTTTTTTTCTTTCAGCTCCTAGCGATGCGTCAACGCGGGATAATACCTTTAGAACAAGACATCCGAGTTTGTTCACGCATCACGCTGGAGCCGTTGTCTTGTCTCCATTGCTGGCCGATCGGTTTGGCGGTACGATGCGAGCCGCGGTCTCAATGAGAGCAGGGGAGGCGTTCTGCGGTGTTCCTGGTTATCGGGGAATTGATCAACGCGACCCGAACGAAGGTTGCGGAGGCTATCGAGGAAAGGAATGGGGATCTGATTCGACGGCTTGCTCGCAGGCAGCACGACACCGGTGCCGACGCGATCGATCTGAACGCCGGGCATGACGCGGAGAGGGAACTGGAGAATCTGCTGTGGCTTCTCGAGATCGTCGAAGATGAAGTCGGGACGGACGTCTTCATCGCGATCGACACATCCAACGCCACGGTTATGGAGAAGGCGATCGCCGCCTGCTCGGCGCGCCCGATGATCAATTCGATCAGCAACGAACCAGCCAAGCGGAGCCTGATCGAGATCGCTGCTGCATCCGGTTGCGAGGTGATTGGCCTGGCAATGGGTGAGCATGGGATGCCCAGCACGTCTGCCGATCGCGTCGCTGAGTGCGAGGCGCTGGCGAGCCGGTTCGTACGGGCGGGTGGGGATCCAGAGAGGCTCTATGTGGATCTGATCTGCATGTCCGTGGCAACGGGCCCCGAGCAGGGAAGCGAGCTGCTCTCTTCAATCCGGACGGTCAAGAGGGATCTCCCAGTGAAGACGCTCGCTGCTGCCAGCAACGTCTCATTCGGTCTGCCCAACCGTCGCCTGCTGAATCGAGCGTTCCTCGCAATGCTGATTGAAGCTGGATTGGACGGCGCAATCCTCGATCCGACGGATGAGGATCTTGTTGACACACTTTGCGCCGCGCGAGCCCTAACGGGCGCCGACGGTTTCTGCATGGACTACATCCGCCGCCATCGCTCGAAGAGCCGAACCTAGTTGGCCAGCTTGTGTCGCGGGCCAGCGGCCTGAGAAACGGGGATTGCATGAGCAGCACTGACGATTCGTCGAACCATTCAGACACCCTGAGTGTGGAGATACGGGTTCTTCCTTCCGAGTTGATGCTCAAAGCGGCGCACGGTCAAACCTACCTAGACGTGTTACGGAAGAACGGCGTCGACATCGCCACCGATTGCGGGGGGACCGGAACCTGCGGCAAGTGCAAGATCCAGTTCGTCACTCCGCCGCCTGATCCGAGTCCGGCGGACCGGCAGCACATCGATCCAGACGACGTCGTCTCCGGCTGCAGATTGGCATGCGCGCACCAGGTAACCGGACCGGCTACCGTTGAGATCGGCGACGGACGACGGAATGAAGGAGATCCCCATCGGAATGCCCAACGAGGAGATCGGCACGATGACCTCCCTCGACGCGGTGGAGCCGTTGCCAACTCGAACGCCGTCGAGGGAAATGGACGGACACCTGCGGGAGGAAGAACCGACCGATCCGCATCAGGCCGCGGAATCGTAATCGACATCGGGACAACCACTCTGACCGTGGCCCTGTTCGATCTGGCATCGCGCGAACGCTTGCGAACCGCAGTAATCAGGAACCCACAGCGAATGTACGGAGCCGACGTCATCTCGCGGATCGCTTACGTCCGCCGTGAAGCGGAAGCAGGGCTCCAACAGCTTCACCTTTCGGTCACCTCCGCGATAAACGAGTTGATCGTGCAACTCAGCGAGAGTGTGTCCATGTCAGCAGAATCTATCCGCAGGGCGGTCGTTGTGGGGAACCCCACGATGCTTCACTTGTTCCTTGGCGTGAGTCCCGTCGGCATCGACGTCAGCCCGTTTGTGCCTGCATTCACAGGTGCAGTTCAAAGCGACGCCGAGTCTCTCGCTCTGGCTGTCCACCCGCAGGCCGTTGTCGAGACGTTGCCGGCTGTCTCGGCGTATGTCGGCGCGGACATCATCGCTGGGCTCCTAGCCACTCGGTTCGGTGACGGCCCGGCAAGTGCGCTGTTCTTGGATGTCGGCACGAATGGCGAAATCGTCCTGGCTGGCGGAGAGCACCTGTTCGCCTGCTCAACCGCAGCGGGCCCGGCGTTCGAGGGGGCGTCCGTTGTGCAAGGGATGCTCGCTTCGCCCGGCGCCATCGAATCGGTCCGCGTTCATGACGGTGGCGTCACATGCGGTGTGATTGGGGATGTGACTGCGACAGGCATTTGCGGGACCGGACTGCTCTCGGCAGTGTCCCAGCTTCTGCGGGTCGGGCTGATCGATCCCTCCGGTCGATTCCAACGAGAGGGATTGACTCTGGACACGCGCTTCGAAGGAAAGGGCAGGGAAGCAAGGTTCCGGCTGACAGACGGAGCGACTCCCGTCTACCTCTACCAGCGCGACGTTCGCGAGCTTCAGCTCGCGAAAGCTGCCCTTCGAGCGGGCATTGAACTCATTCTCAGCGATGCCGATGTCGCCGCAGATGACCTGCTCGAGGTGCTGGTGGCAGGTGCGTTCTCGTCAGGGCTCATGGGAGATGATTTAGTAGAGACGGGGCTTCTCCCCCCCGTCGCGGCGACCCGGATTCGTGGAGTGGGCAATGCCGCGGTTCGCGGAGCCGCACACGTGCTACTGGATGAGGCCAAGGCGGCGACTGCGAAGGAGCTCGTCGAGCGAGTGGAGTACGTCGAATTGTCGGGGAATCGCGGGTTCTCACAGCTGTACCCCCGCTGCATGTCGTTCCGCCGCATACCGTGAATGCGAGGGCCGGAACGCGCGGCAGCCTACCTCGCGATGAGAGGTGGTCGGCTGCTTTCCCCTCCCTTCCCCGCGCACACGAATCGGCAGAACGTTGACCGGGCGGAAAGATCTATCTAGAGTACCGGCTACAACCGTACCGAGAACTTGTGGGTGAAGGTTCTGTGTACGGTGACGTCAGGCGTACCAGTTCGGAAGCTGTCCACTCGAATTAGCCGTAGCAGACGCACCTCGAACTCGCGAGATCAGCTCGATTCGTTTCGTCCAACCTTCCTCCAGCTCTCGCCAGCGCTTCATGGCAAGAACGCCGTTCTGCTCGTCGAGGTACGCTCGGCGCATCGCAGACAGTACAAGAGGAAGTCGAACCCACGCGTACCGGCCGGTAGACTATGCTCCGGGAGTGCAAGGGCAAGGAGTACACAGTGGCCGATCCGTCGTTGAGAACGAAGTGTCTTTTCTCCTGGTTCCCGCGCATCCAGGCGTGGATTGTCAACTCGTTGTTCCGAAAACCTAAGCGCCGCGTGCTGCGCAGTCCGCATTTCTGGGTCATTGCCTCTCTGTTTGCCGCGCTGACGGCGGTGTACTATGCGGAGCAACTCGGGCTGAGTCGCTGCTGGCCCGGATTGTTCTTCTTCGATACCGTACACGACTTGCATCGTGCCCTGTTCTTCATCCCCATCATTCACGCCAGTCTGATCTTTCACGTGCGTGGTGGACTGCTCGCATGCTTGGCGTTTCTTGCGGTCGTGCTGCCCCGGGCGCTCTTCTTCTCTCCGTATCCGCATCCGTTGGCTCGTGCCGTTGTGTTTTTCGTGCCGGCGACGTTGATCAGCCTGTTGATTGCCGCGCTGCTCGATCAGATCGAACGGTCGAGAGAAACGCGTGAAGACCTCTCCGTCGTGTACAACGAACTGGCCGAGTCGATGGTTCAGCTGCAGGAGTCCCAGGAGCAGCTGATCCAGGCGGAGAAACTCAGCTCACTGGGCCAAATGGCAGCATCGATTGCTCATGAGATCAACAATCCCCTGTCCGGTGTGCTCGTCTATGCACAGCTTCTGGCAAAGAAGCTGTCTGGGGACACGCTCTCCAAGCAGGTGGCCCTCGAGTATTTGGCGAAGATGGCCTCGGAGGTTGATCGCAGTTCGCGGATCATTCGCAACCTGCTTGACTTCGCGCGGCCGTCGGAGCCGAAGTTGGGTGATGTCGATGTCAACCACGTCATCGAAGATGCACTTACCCTGCTGGGGCACCAGGCCGAGCTGAGGCATGTGAAGCTGATCAAGGAACTCCATCCCCGCTTGCCCACCGTGTTCGCCGACTACGATCAGCTGCGACAGGTGCTCGTCAACCTGACCCTCAACGCGATCCAAGCCACCTCCGGGGAAGGGCAGGTCACCGTACGGACGCAGGCGGCCGAGAACGGGGCCCTGAAGGTGGAGGTTGAAGACACCGGCTCCGGCATCTCCAAAGAGAACGTAGACAAGCTTTTCACGCCGTTCTTCACCACCAAGGAGAAGGGGCAGGGTGTGGGACTCGGTCTCGCAGTCGCCAGAAACATCATCGAGAAACACTGCGGAACCATCGAAGTAGAAAGCGAAGAAGAGAAAGGCACCACCTTCACCATCCATCTTCCTGCACAAGCCTGCCTGACCGACCTGCCCGAGATCTTGAGAAGGGAGTCATCCCTTCCGGAATCCCCTGACTAGACCTTGTGCGGGGCGTCCCCTGCGACTGCGTCGTGGGTGAAGCCCACTCGCAACATGTGGGTGGAACAGGAAATGCACGGGTCGTACGCGCGAACGAGCATTTCCAATGCCAGGCGGATGTCGTCCTCGGATCGGTCCAGAATGGTCGGGACCAAGACCTCCATGTCCTTCTGGATGTTGTTGTGGTTCTGATTGGTGGGGATGACGCAGTTCGCTTCGGTCAGGATTCCGTTCTCGTCGTAGGTGTAATCGTGGAACAGAATTCCGCGAGGGGCCTCCACCGCGCCCACCCCTCGGCCGGCCGTGATGTCGCGTGGGATCGATTCCTCTTCCAGGCCTTGATCGAGAAGCTGGTCAATCAGCGAGATGGAGTCCTCTACGGCGTGAACGCATTCTACCACTTGAGCCACAGTGATCATGTACGGATTGTGGCACGGCGCCTCCAGTCCGAGGATTGCAGCCGCTTCCTTGGCTCGTGGGTGAAGCTGTTCGTGGTTGAGGTTGAAGCGGGCAAGTGCCCCGACCATGTATGCGTCGCGGTTGTTCTTCGTGTACTTCGCCGTCGAATGGGGCACACAGAACTCGTTGGTCACTTCGAGGTAGTTGCTGATAGGTACCGCTCCCTGGTCGCTCGATGCAATCTCGCCACCGATGAAGGCGTACTCGTTCGCGTTTTGTAGCGCGATGTACTCGGTCTCCCGCTCGAAATCCGGGAAGGAGAGCGTCGCGAAGAGCTCTGCCGTCGCGTCGAGATCAGCGAGTGAGTCGGAAAGGGTGCCCCTGATCGAGGCGAGATCATCAGGATCGGGGAGCTTGGCGAATCCCCCCACCATGAGAGAGATCGGGTGCGTCTTGCGGCCGGCGAGGATCTCCGCTAGGCGGTAAGCCATGTGCTTCAGGCGCATCGCGCGCAGCACCACGTCCTTGTGCGTCTTGACCAGAGGGAAGACGCTTTCCACACCGAGGAGGTCCGGCGCGGCGAGGCAATAGGCGTGCAGCACGTGGCTTTCCAGTATCTCGGCGCTGAACAGCAGCTTCCGCAGGACCCGTGTCTGCTCGGAGACCTCGATTCCGAGTGCCGCCTCGGTCGCCAGGATCGAGGCGGTGGAGTGGGAGATCGAGCAAATCCCACAGATGCGAGAGGCGATGTGCGGTACGTCGTCGTAGTGCCTACCACGGAACATCGCCTCAAACAAACGTGGCGACTCCGGGACCTCCCACCGCAGTTCCTCGATCTTGCCGTCACTGGCGTTCAGGACGATGTTGCCGTGGCCTTCGACACGCGTTACATGATGGATGTTGATGTTTACCGAGCTCACTTCTTCTCCTCCGTGGTGCACGTGTTGTAGATCTTGAACTTTTCGAGCACTTCTTCCACCGAGAGGCCATGCTTCTCGAGGATGTCGTGTTGTGCGTTGAGGTTCGGTTCATCGACGAGCCCGCGACAGCCCCAGCAGTGCCGGCCAGCCGTGACGCAGATCGCGTTGCATCCGGCCCGCGTCACCGGACCCAGACAGGTCTTTCCCAGTTCGAACACGCAGATGTTCCCCGCCATCTTGCACTCGACGCAGACCGGGTACGTGGGAAGCTCGGGGGTTTTCCCGAGCAGAAGCTCCTTGACGATACGCAGAAACTCGCCGGTGTTGATCGGACAACCAGGGACGACGTAATCAACCGGGACTACCGCGTCGATCGGCCGGGTGGGAATGGTGTCGTAGTCCTTGGCGCACTCTCCGTAGACGATCTTCAGGGCTTCGTCCATTGCCAGGTGGTTTTTCAGGCAGTTGACCCCGCCGATGTGAGCGCAGGCACCAAGGGCGATCACGATCTTGGCGCGCTCTCGGATCTTCTTGAGTCGAGGGATCTCCGATTCGCGGGTGATGCTTCCCTCGACGAACGCGATGTCGTAGCTTTCCGCCTTTCCCGACGCCACCTCTCGGAATTCAACGATGTCCACAGCTTCCAGAAGATCCACGAGCTCCTCGCCTTGGATGTTGAGCGTATCCAGCTGGCAGCCTTCGCAGCAGGTGAAATCGAAGAACGCGACCTTGGGCTTGCTCACACCGCCTCCCTCATGTTCCGCAGCTGCGCCAGCGTGAATACCGGGCCTTCCTGGCACACGTAGACTCCGTTGATCTGGCAGTGGCCGCACTTGCCGACCCCGCACTTCATCCGCCGTTCGAGTGACAGGATGATCTGCTCGTCTGCCAGGCCCCTCTTCTTCAACTCCCCGATAACGAAGCGGTACATGATCGGCGGACCGACGATCACTGCCATCGTCTTGGCCGGAGTGATCTCGACGGCGGGGATGAGCGTGGTGATCACGCCCACGTTCCCTTCCCACGCCTCGTCGCCGCGGTCGACCGTCTCCTGGAACTCGATGTCCGAATTCTCCTCCCACTGGGAAAGCTCCGTCTTGAATACTCGCTCTTCGGGCGATCGTGCGCCGAATAGGAGAGTGACTCGACCGAAGCGTTCGCGACAATCGATCACGTACTGCACCAGAGAACGCAACGGGAACAGCCCGATCCCGCCGGCGACAAGGAGCAGGTCCTTCCATTCCAGCGACTCGATCGGGAAGCCGTTTCCGAATGGCCCGCGGATTCCGATGAGCGCGCCCTCTTTCGACCCGTGCAACGCACGGGTGACGTTTCCCACGTTTCGGATCGCCAGCTCGAAGCTGCCGTCTCGGGTCGGAGACGACGAGATCGAAATCGGCGCCTCGCCGATTCCGGCCATCGACACCTCGACGAACTGGCCCGGGCGATGACCGAGACTCTTTTCATTGTCAAACTGGAACTCGAACACCTTCTCGTTTGCGGCCAGCGGCTCCACGCGCACCAGTTTGGCCGGCTGCGGTGCGTAGAGATCCGGTTGCAGTTCCACCTTGCCGATCAGCCGGCGTGCTGCCTCCGCCTTGGCCCGCCGCGCGATCGTGTTGAACGCCTCCACCGGGCTCGCGATCTCCGGCAGGCAAGCGCTGATGCAGCGCCCGCACCCCACGCAGCCGACGATGCCGTAGCGTTCCAGCACGTACTTGCCCTTGCGGAAGATCCGGTGTCTGAACCGGTCCGCCTTGCCGTGGCGGAAGTTTTCCCCACCGGACACCTTGGCGAAATCGGTGAGCATGCACCCGTCCCACTGCCTCACGCGCACCGCGCCTTTGAGATCGAGCGACACCTCATCCTTCACGTCGAAGCAGAAGCATGTGGGGCAGACCATGATGCACGAGCCGCAGCTGAGGCAGCTCTCGCTTCTCTCCTCCCAGTAGGGATCGTCGTAGTGATCTTCCAGGAGCTTCGGCAGTCGCTCTCTCGCGATCTCCAAGCTGAGCGGATACTCTTCGGCCGCTGCATCCCGCAGCGCCTTCTGCGTCGCGATCTCGTTGTCGTTCGGTTCCCTGGCTTGGGTGTATTCCGACAGAAGCTTCGCTCCGCGCTCCGAGCCGGTTGTCACCATCACCGTGCTGCCGATGTCGGTGAGCAACAGATCGAAGCCGGTCTCCGTCTGGTGCGTTCCCATACTCGGGGCAAACGAGTTCGCGGAGGGATGGAGGCAATCGACCCCGATGATCAAGGTGTTCCGGCGCCGCGTGATGTAATTGGGGTCTGGATGCGCGGTCATGAACACCTCATCAAGAAGCTCGATCGCCCTGATGTCGTAGGGATGCACCCCGAACAGCACGCGCGGCGATTCGTCGAGGACCGGTTCCGCCCCTGGAGCACCGCCGAGCTTCAGCGTGAGCAGAGTCTCCTTCGCCGGCCTAAGGAAATTCGCCGGCGGTTGGACCGTGACGTCGTAGTCCAAACGAAGCTCCTCGAACCGCTTGATCTTGCGGAAGACGTACTTGCCCTGCTTGGCCGTAGGTCCGACAACCTTCGCACTGGCGGCGAGACCCTCGTACAGTGATCGCAGATCCTCTTTGTCGATCGCGAAGGTTCCTCTCACCGTGATCGCTTCGGCGGCCGGTGCCTCGGCGATCGGTCTTTCCACCGTCGCCACCGTCGCCTCCGGCGGGATGGCGGCGAGGGTGTCGTTGATCAGTCGTTCCAGGTCGTCCGGCGCGAACGGCTTCAGTAGGTAATCGACCGCACCCAGGCGTCTTGCCTCTTGGGCTGTCTCCGAGGACGGATACGCTGTAATCACGATCGACTTGATCCACGGCCGTTCCGCCTTGATCGCTTCCAGGACCGCGAGACCTGTCTTCCCGGGCAGCCTCAGGTCGACCACCAGGACACTGAAGTCCTGCGTCTTGACCATCTCCAGGGCTTGCTCACCGGTTTCCGTTGTGGCGACCGCGTAGCCGGCTTCGGTGAGCCAATCGCGGATCGACTCCCGCACGATCGGCTCGTCGTCGACAACCAGCACCGAATGCTCTGGCATCGCTCAGGCCTCCTCACTTCCGTTTACGGGGTCGAAAAGCGCCTTCTTGACGATCTTCTCCAGCCTGTCGGGCGCGATCGGTTTGGTCAGGTACTGCAGTGCGCCCAGCTTCATCGCCTCGTCCTGCATCTGCGGCGACGCGTACGCCGTGATGACGATTGCCTTGATCTCCGGCTTCATTCCTTTCATCTCTTCCAACACGCGGATCCCGGTTCTTCCGGGAAGTCGCACATCCAGGATAACCAGGCTAATGTCTTGGTTCTTGAGGATCTCCAACCCCTCTTCGCCGGTCTCCGCTGTTTGTACCTCATAGTCGGCATCGACGAGCCAATCTCGCAATGCCTCCCGCACGATCGGCTCATCATCGACGATCAGAATCGACGCCGTACCCATGGTAGATCCCTGGCCTTTCGGTGTTCTTATATGCGTGCACGCTCTGGGAGACGCAGGACACGGGTATCGAGAGCGCCGAACGCTCGCTGACACAAGAACATGGCGTGGCGCCACCGCTCCTCCGTCGACTGGGGGCCGTGAAGATACCAGAGCAACCGGGTTTTGACAGGCGATGGTCTATTGCTGAAGGAAAAAGAATCCCAGAGACCGTCGTGGAACACAGAGCAGTTTCGTGCAAAACAGCCACTGTAACCCTCCAGAGCTAACCAATGACGATTCCATTTTAACGCAAACGAGGAACCAACCTCAACCGACACGCGTTGGGTCGGGCTGCTGTGCACGAGCCGGGAAGCACGTGGGAGAACGGCTACTGCGTGAGCTTCAACGCTAGACTTCGAGGCGAGCCCGCTCGACCGAGAGGTCTTTGAAGAATCCTGTTCAAGAATCCGCGAGAGGGGTACGGCACCATCAGATCCCACAGGAGCCTGGGTAAGGTCCTCCAGCACCTGAAGCGCGGATGTTGATCAAGCGTTGGCCTTTGCGGAAGGTGGTCGTTTGGAGTAACCCTTGCGTAGTGAGCCGATCGCTGAGGGCCGGTCAATGGACGGCCGGGGAAGGGAATGCTGATCGCAGATGACATGTGCGTTGGCGGACGACATCCTTCCGGATCACTGTTCTAAGGACGTTGTGATTCTTTGTTGTGGGAACGTGTTGTTCGGAGACGACGGGTTCGGCCCGATGGTGGCCGAGAGGTTGAACACCACGTACACCATCCCGGAGTGGGCGGTGGTGATCGATGTCGGGACGGCAGTTCACGGGCTGTTGCTCGACGTAATCTTGAGTGATCGTCGACCGAGCCTTGTTGTTGTCGTTGACGCTGTCGATCTAGGGCGAGAGCCTGGTACCGTGTCCGAGATCCTCCTCGACGAGATCCCGAAGGGCGAGGCATCTGAGTTCTCAGTTCATCAGGCGCCAACATCCAACCTGCTGTGGAAGCTACGGGAGACGGCGGATGTGCGCGTAGCGATCATCGTGTGTCAGGTGAAGAGCATCCCCGAGGCGATGACCGAGGAGATCTCACCGGAAGTGGCGGCAGCGGTCGCTCGGGCAGCCAGTCTGATCGCGAGCAGGTTCCTCCACGACCCTGTGGCGGCGAAAGCGGACTCGACGTGAAGGGGTGCGGGAGGATACGGGGAGCTTCGGACGTCACCGCCTAGATACGACGGCTTGGGGCGAAGTGACGTCGTAGGCCGGGAGCGGACCTAAGCACGCTGCGTTGCGTGCGGAACGTGCGTCGCCGGAGGCCGTGTCAGCGAGGTGGACTCCGAGTGCAGCGTCAGCGGAGTCATTCGACAGATCCTTCCACAGCTGCGTGTGGCGATGTGCGGGGCAGTCGATGCAGGCCCATGCGAGCATTGCTCAGCAGATCCGCGGAAGCGCGGCGCCGGAGAGCATGTCGACGATTCGAGTGGTCCCGAGACGGGTCCTCATCGCCACCCGCCCGGGCTCTCCAAGCACCACCTCTCCGACGATCACGGCCTCCTCTCCGTAGCGGCTTCTGCGCATTGCCTGGAGAACGTCCTCAACGTCGGATGCGGGAACGACCGCCACGAGCTTCCCCTCGTTGGCCATGTAGAGCGGGTCAAGGCCGAGCATTTCGCAGGCCGATGCCACCTCCTCCTTCACGGGGATGCTCATCTCCTCGATGAGGATCCTGACCCGGGACTGGTGGGCGATCTCGTTGAGCGTGGTGGCCAGCCCGCCTCTGGTGGGGTCGCGTAGGCAATGAATCCTCGGACTGGCCTCGAGCATCTTGGACACCATGCGGTTTAGCGGTGCGCAGTCTGACGTCAATCGGGTCGAGAATGCGATCCCTTCCCGCTGACTCATGACGGCGATTCCGTGGTCGCCAAGCGAGCCGGACAGGAGAACCAGATCACCGGGCCTCGCGGCATCGCCGGCGATGTTCACCCCCTCCGGGATCTCGCCGATACCGGCGGTGTTGATGTAGAGCTTGTCCGCGCTTCCTCGGTCGACAACTTTGGTGTCGCCGGTCACCACCACCACGCCGGCTTCGTCGGCTGCCTCTCTTACGGACGCGATGACTCGGTCGAGATCTTCCCTCGGCAGGCCCTCCTCGATGATGAGTGACAGCGAGAGGTACAGCGGGCGGGCCCCGGAGGTGGCCAGATCATTGACCGTTCCGCAGACGGCGAGTTTCCCGATGTCGCCGCCGGGAAAGAAGATGGGGGTCACGACGTAGCTGTCGGTCGTGAACGCAGTCCGGCCGTTCAGTTCGACGACGGCGGAGTCGTCGAGCCGTTCGAGAATTGGATTGGCGAGCACCTCGACGAACGCTTTCGCTACCAGATCGCGAGCGAGCTTCCCCCCGTCTCCGTGGGCCATCAGGATCTCTTCAGGCATGGTTCCCATCGCCATAGAGGTAGTAGGCGGAGCAGCTTCCTTCCGAGGAGACCATGCACGGACCGATGGGGGTTTCGGGCGTACACGCGGTACCGAATGACTTGCAGTCTAGCGGCGTCTGCGTTCCGCGAAGGATGTCGCCGCAGATGCAGTCCGTCTGGTCGTGAGGCACCCCGGGGTCGATCTCGAACAGGCACTCCGCGTCGAATCGCTGGTAGTCGCTTCTGATTCGAAGGCCGCTTTCGGGGAGGGTTCCGATCCCTCGCCACTCGGCCGGAGCGGGCTCGAAGACCTGTTCCATCAACCGCATTGCCGCGGGGTTGCCGTCTCGCTTAACCCCTCGGCCGTAGGCGATCTCCACCTTCGCTTCCCCGGCCTCCACCTGGGCGGTGAGCCGGTCGATGCCGTGGAGGACGTCCAACAGCTCAAACCCCGTCACCACGCACGGGATGCCGAACTCGGAGGCGATGAATGCCCAGGGCCTCGAGCCGATCACGGCCGAAACGTGGCCCGGGCAGATCAACCCGCTGAGCCTCACATCTCCCGCCTCGAGCAGCGCTCGAATCACCGGCGGACACAGCTTGTGGAGGCTGAGGACGGAGTAGTTGCGGATCTCCTTCTCGTCCGCCGTGAGGATCGACGCGGCAATCGCGGGCGCCGTCGTCTCAAAGCCGACGCCGAGGAAGACGACTTGCCGGTCTGGGTTGGCCTGTGCGATGGCCAGTGCGTCCAAGGGGGAGTAGACGACGCGGATATCGGCCCCGCTGGCCCTCGCCCGCTCCAGGCTGGTTTGAGATCCCGGAACCCGCATCATGTCGCCGAACGTCGCAATGATCACGTCCGGAATCTGAGCCATCGCAATCGCCTTGTCCAGATCTGCGGTCGCGGTCACGCAGACGGGGCAACCTGGTCCCGAGACCATATCGATGGTGTCGGGAAGAGCCTGCCGGACGCCGTTGCGGCAGATGGCGACCGTGTGTCCGCCGCAGAATTCCATGAGCCGTGCCGGCGTCCTCGACCGGCGATGAATCGAAGCGAGTAGCCCTTTCGCTGCCTTCGGATCGCGAAACTCGGAGACGAACTTCATGCCTCCTCCTCCGCGAGTTTCGCCATCTGCTCGAACAGCTGAAGAGTCTCGAGAGCTTCCTGTTGATCCAACACGTTGATCGCATAGCCCGCGTGAACGATGACGTAGTCTCCCAGCTTGGCGCCCGGAGTCAGCTGGATTGAGATTGCGCGAGTGATGCCCCCCATGCTCACTTCAGCCTCATGCCCGTCCACTCGTTCGATCCGTGCCGGTATCGCTAGACACATGGTTACCCTCCCGATCGGTTGGTGGAGCAGTGCGCAATCACTGCCTGCCCCAACGAGACGCCGCCATCGTTACACGGAACGCGGCGATGGATCAATACCTCAAGGGACTCTCGCCGCAGCGCGTCGGCGACAAGCCTCAGCAGGAGCTGATTCTGGAAGACTCCACCGGTCAGGGCGACGCGCTCGATGCCTCGGTTTGCGGCAACCCGCTTGCAGACAGCTGAAACTGCTTCGGTCACGGTGTTGTGGAATCGGCCCGAGATCACGGCGGGGGCAACGGCGGTCCTGACGTCGTGAACGATGGCGGCAAGAAGCTCCGACAGCCGGATCACCAGCCGTCCGTCCTGCCTGCCTACGGAGAAGGAATAGGCGCCGAGTTCGGAGACGTTGTCAGGCGCCGCCATCTCCAGCTCGATCGCCGCCTGGGCCTCGTAGTCGACCATCGAACGTAGTCCGATCAACGCGGCGACGGCGTCGAACAGTCGGCCGGCGGACGACGTGAGGGGCGTGTTCACGCCTTTCTCAATCTGCCGTTTGATCAGCTTTCGTTCCACCGGGTCGACCGTCTCGAGCGGGAGGCCTTGGAGGTCGATGTCCTGTCCCAATAGACCGTACAGGTATCCCAAGGCCATTCGATACGGTTTTCTGATGGCCGCGTCGCCTCCGGGCATGGGAACAGGTTCGAAGTGCCCCACCCGCTCGAAGCTCGCGTAGTCCGCAACCAGAAACTCGCCGCCCCAGATTGTGCCATCGGGACCGTATCCGGTTCCGTCGAGCGCGACGCCGATCACGGGCCCGTCGACCTGATGGTCGACCAAGCAACTTGCGATGTGGGCATGATGATGCTGCACCGGGACACCCTGCAGTCCCTCCTTCGCTGCCAAGCCGAGGGCGTATTGCGTGGAGACGTAGTCGGGATGCATGTCGTAGGCCACGACCTCCGGATCGAGGCGGAAGAGCTGTCTGTACTCCTTGACGGTCTCCTCGAAATGCCGGAGCGTCTCCTCACTTCCCATGTCCCCGATGTGCGGACTGAGAAACGCACGATTCTTGTCCGTCAGGCAGAATGTGCTCTTGAGCTCCGCACCGCATCCGAGCACCGGCGACGCCTCGAACGGAAGAGGAATGGGATCCGGTGCATGGCCCCGCGCGCGGCGGATGATCTGTGGCGTCCGCTCGACGATCGTGCAGACACTGTCGTCGCAGCGTCGGCGTATGTCGCGATCGTGCAGAACGAAGTGGTCGGCGATCGCGCCCAGTCTTCTCACCGCTTCGTCGTTTTCCCTGACAAGCGGTTCCCCGCTCAGGTTCCCGCTCGTCATCACCAGCGGTCGATCGGCCTCCGCAAGGAGAAGGCAGTGCAACGGAGTGTAGGGCAACATGACCCCGAGGCGGTTTTGATTCGGCGCCACTGCGGAGGAAACGGATGAGGCCTCCCGTCTCCACTTCAACAGGACGATCGGGCACTCCGGGGACTCGAGCAGCCGTCCCTCCGCCGGAGCGAGCATGCAGTGCGCCTCGGCGGCTTGCGCGTCGCGCAGCATGACGGCAAACGGCTTGGAGGGGCGTCCTTTCCGTTCACGCAGCCGCGAGACCGCCTCTTCGTTCGTCGCATCACAGACGAGGTGGAACCCGCCCAGCCCCTTGACAGCGAGCACTCTTCCTTCCACGAGAAGCTTCGCCGCTTCATGGACCGCGTCGTCGACATCCTGTTTGACGCCCCGGCTGTCCGTTATCCACAGACGCGGTCCGCACTGCGCACAGGCGTTCGGCTGGGCGTGGAATCGCCTGTCAAGAGGGTCGTCGTATTCGCGCTGACACTCCTCGCACATGCGGAACGGGTGCATCGTTGTCCTGGGCCGGTCGTACGGAATGTCCTCGATGATGGTGAATCTCGGGCCGCAGTTGGTGCAGTTGGTAAACGGGTAGCGGTATCGCCTGTCGGCGGGGTCGAAGATCTCCGTTCGGCAATTCGCGCAGATCGCGATGTCCGGGGAGATGAGCTGGCTCGTTCCGGCTTCGTGGCGGCTCGGGAGGATGTCGAAGCCGGAATGGCCGACCGGAGGATGAAACGATGCTTCGACGTTCTCGATCCGCGCCCGAGGCGGCGCCTCGCCCTGAACGCATGCGAGAAAGGAGCGCAAGGCGGCTTCGTCTCCTTCGGCTTCGATCTCGACGCTCCCGGACGTGTTCCGCACCCAACCCGTGAGCTCATGCCGGCCCGCGAGGCGATACACGAACGGCCGGAAGCCCACGCCCTGCACCACGCCTTGAATTCGAACCCGTGCCAGCGTCAGACCGCCCATTGATGCCTTCCTTGGATCTGCCTCAGTGTCTTCACGCAGCCTTCTTCTGTTCCCTTCCGTGCGCTTGCACGGCCTCCCGAAACGACACTTAGTGAGTAGCGCGCAACGTCGTGATGGCCTGGTACCTTACCAGGTAGACTGCTGACCCTGCCAGGGCGGCGGTCTCGGTCACCAACGGCACCGGGTAGTTGGCGCGCATCGGCGGCAATCGGTGGGACATGGAATCCAGATCGCTGAATGGCCTCTCAAGAGAACGTAAGGCGATGAACCGGCCGCGACGTGGGTCGTGCAGAACTCGAACCCGCGACCGCCGGGTCAAGAGATCGTCGTCCCCCTCGTCTCCCCTCTCGCGGCGGCTCGCAGCCAGCTTGCCGCGGGGTACCAGCTGGAACCGTACCAAGACCCTGACCGGCTTGCTCGGTCTGTCCGGCGTCCGAGTCAACTCCTGATCCGAGGATCGCCTACCGAGTGTCGCTGGCGCCGACGGGCCACCGCTCACGGCGAGCCAGGGCCTGCGTTGCGAAAGACGAGCCGCCGGACTGGACTGCCGGTCCGGCGGCTTCGTGTTCGGAACACCGTGTGAGGTCGAGGGCCGAGCTAGCCTACGAAGCCACCTGCGCCGACCAACCGGCGCGGGAGACCTCAAGACACGACTAGACCCACCCGCGAAGTCGCATAGCCTCCGCGACGCGCGAGACGGCCACCATGTATGCGGCAGTGCGGTTGTCGACCCTCTGCGCCGTCGCCATCGAATGGGTCTCGTGGAAGGCGGTCCTGATCTTCTCCTTCAGCCGGCGATGGACTTCCTCGATCTCCCAATAGAAGCCACCGATGTTCTGAACCCATTCGAAGTAGGACACCGTCACGCCTCCGGCGTTGCAGAGGAAGTCCGGAATAACGTACTTGCCCGCCTTGTAGAGGATTTCGTCAGCCTCCGGCGTCGTGGGACCGTTGGCCGCTTCCGCCACGATCTGCGCCTTGATACATCCGGCGTTCTCCGCCGTGATGACATTCTCGATGGCAGCGGGGATGAGCACGTCGACGTCGAGCTCGAGAATCTCTTCGTTGGTGATCGGTGTGCCGCCTGCGAATCCGGCCACAGATCCGGCTTTCTCCTTGTGCTGCCTCGCCGCTTCCGGGTCGATCCCGTTCGCGTCGTGCACGCCCCCGCGCGAATCGGTGACCGCGACGACGCGGCTTCCGGCGAGCTCTTCCATCAGCGTTGCGGTGTAATACCCCGCGTTTCCGTAGCCTTGAATAGCGACGGTTGCGCCCTTCAGGTCGACCCCGAGGACCTTCGCAGCTTCGATGATGCAGTAGACGACCCCTCGTGCCGTGGCGTCCATGCGGCCGAGCGACCCGCCCAACTGGATCGGCTTGCCGGTGATCACGCCTGGAGCGTTGTACCCGACGATCTTCGAGTACTCGTCCATCATCCATGCCATGATCTGGGGGTTCGTGTACACGTCGGGCGCGGGGATGTCGGTCTCGGGGCCAATGAACCTGCCGACGGCTCGGACGTAGCCGCGGGCCACGCGTTCGGTTTCCCCTGGCGACAGCTCCTTCGGGTTACAGATCACGCCGCCTTTTCCACCCCCGTAGGGGATGCCGGCGATCGCGGTCTTCCAGGTCATCCACGCAGCAAGCGCCTTCACCGTGTCGATGGTTTCATCGGGGTGAAATCGCAGGCCGCCCTTGGTCGGGCCGAGGGCGTCGTTGTACTGCACGCGGAATCCCTTGAACGTACGGACGGTCCCGTCGTCCATTCGAACGGGGATACTGATCTCCAACGTCCGCATCGGCGTACGCAGGAATTCGTGAACCTGAGGATCTAGGTCCAGCGCCTTCGCTGCCTTGTCGAGCTGCCGCTGTGAGATCTCGAACGGATTCAGTGTCGCCTTGTCGGTCATCTGCACCTCCTGAACTCCAGAGTGGCGCCAAGCCCCTCTGCTCTCCCGTCAGGTGTCTGGAACCCCTGACGACGCCCGCGCACTGAGATTGCGACACGTCGCTGAAACGGGAGTCTTCCTTGCCCATGGCGCCGGCTACGGTGCGGCGCCATTTCCATCATCTCGAACCTACCAGTGGGCCGTGCGAGTTCGAAGCAGTCCACGGCGATTGGGGACTTGCAGTGATGGCACCGGTTATCATCCCAAGAGCACTCGCCGAGCGACGCTTCTCGTTTCGTTCTTCCCCTCGGCCCAGACGGGCCATACGCCCTCCTGTCTCGCTGCAATGTTATAGCGAGGCGCGTGCGCCCGCCGAGCCGAAACTCTACCGTCTGCGGTGGCGAATCTCCAGGTTTGTTGCGGGTTTGCGCGCGATTCGACGATGGGATACGATTTTCGCATTGTTCTTGCGGCCAGGACTTGTGATCCCGTCCCGGGAGCCCGACCGCACGGCGCCGTTCCGTGACGCGAGGTGACGAACGTGAGGAGTTTCGTGTGCCTGTCCTGCAGCGCTGTCTCCTGCTCGACGTGCGCTCGGGTATCGTGCCCATCGTGCGGGGACGAGATGGAGCCGATCGACGGCTGCTTGTACATCTCGGTGCCTGACAAGCCGGGAGCGCTGGCCGAATTCCTGAAGAGCTTGGCGGAGAAAGGGATCAACGTGACCGCGCTTCGCGTGATTTCCCGGCGGGCGGAAGAGGCGCAAGTCCTGTTCTCGGTGGATCGGGTCGACGTTGCGCTTGGGCTCCCCGGCGTGCGGTATGCGGATGACGTGGTCTGCTTCTCCGACGCCGCCCGCATCGAGTGAGAATCTGCGGTTCAGCCCTGGCGTTGGGCGATGGCCACGATCTGTTTCTCGCGGAGATCCTTCGCTTCGACAATGCCTTCAGGCGGAATCGCTGCACACGCATTCGCCACATCCTGTCCGCCGCCGGATTACAGGTACGATCCATCCTGGCGGGACGCCGGAGGCATAGCGCCGTCGGAATCGGTGCGCGAGGTGATGAGTGATGCCCAGGAAGAGTGATGCGGTTCGCCTGGAACTGGCAATTGATGGGATGCACTGCGCTTCCTGCGCCCAGGCAGTCGAGCAGGCGTTGACGAGGATCGAGGGCGTCCAGTCCGCGAGCGTGAACCTGCTCTCCGAGCAGGCAAGTGTGGAGATGGAGTCGACTGTGCCGCTCAAGACGCTCGTCGACGCGGTCGAGAAGGCTGGGTACAGCGCCCGACGGCTCATGCCGGGCGGCTCGTCGGAGGCGCTGTCGCGGCGGCTCCCGATCACAGGGATGTCATGCGCGTCTTGTTCACTTGCGGTTGAGAAGGCACTGCTTTCGGTTCCCGGAGTGGAATCTGCAAGCGTCGCATTGGCGAGCGAAGAGGCGTTCATCGCGCTCTCCGAGCCCGTAGCGAATGACGTTCTTGCCGCCGCGGTGAGAGGCGCGGGTTTCGATGTGGCTCGCGATACAGAGCGAGAGGACGTCTTCGAGCGAGACAGGAAGCGAGTGCTTGAAGCCAAGCGGCGGGCACGCATCGCCTGGTTTCTGGCGATTCCGGTGGTCGGTTGGATGCTTCCCGAGATGGCGTTTGGCGTGATGTGGCCGTCTCCTCTGGTGTTCCATCTCGCCATGGTCGCGCTGGCTGCGCCTGTGCTCTTCTTGGCGGGACGCGCGACCCTCCGCTCGGGACTACGAGCGGCGATGGGGCTCGCGCCGACGATGGACACGCTGATCGCACTCGGCACGCTCGCATCCTTCGTCACCGGGCTCGTCGCGGTGGCAGCCGCAGCGATGGGCGGATCGCCGATCCTCAACTATGCGGGCGTCTCGGCGATGATCATGGCATTCCATCTCACCGGGAGACTGATCGAGACCCTGGCCAAGGGACGCGCTTCTCAAGCCATCAAGCGGCTGATGACGCTGGGTGCCAAGACGGCGCGAGTCTTGCGAGACGAGGTGGAGGTGGAGGTGCCGATCGAGGAACTCCTCATCGGAGATCTGATGATCGTGCGGCCCGGGGAGCGAATACCGACCGACGGGGTTGTGCTCGCAGGGGAGAGCCACGTCGATGAGTCGATCGTCACCGGAGAGTCGATGCCCGTCTCCCGACGTGAGGGCGATCGCGTTATCGGAGCGACGATCAACGGTCTCGGCCTCCTCAGAGTCCGCGCTACCGGCGTCGGAGAAGAGACATTCCTCGCTTCGGTCATCCGCATGGTCGAGGAAGCCCAAGGAACGAAGGTGCCGATCCAAGCGCTCGCCGACCGGGTCACGGGCGTCTTCGTTCCCGCCGTGCTCGGTCTTGCTCTGCTGACGCTGCTCGTGTGGCTCGTGGCGCCGGGCGCGCTGGGCCCGATCGTCAAGGGAGCAAGCGGCATCCTGCCTTGGGTCAACGCGAGCCTGTCTCCGATCTCACTGGCGCTGTTTGCGGCGATTGCCGTCCTGGTGATTGCCTGTCCGTGCGCTCTCGGGCTCGCCACGCCAACGGCGCTGATGGTCGGGACAGGGCTCGGCGCGGAGCATGGCGTTCTCGTCCGTTCGGGCGAGGCGATCCAGGCCCTGCGGGGCGTGAGGACGATCGTCTTCGACAAGACGGGAACGATCACGGAGGGCAAGCCAGGGGTCACCGACATCGTTCCTGATCGAGGCGCCGACGAGGAGATCCTCAGGCTCGCAGGTGGCGTGGAAGTCGGCTCCGAGCACCCGATTGGCCGCGCGATCGTCGAGGCGGCTCGCGGCCGAGGAATCCCTCTTGCGGAGGCGGAAGGCTTCCGGGCGGAGGCGGGGAAGGGCGCCCTCGGGCGGATCGACGGTACCAGCGTGCAAGTCGGAAGTAGAGACTGGCTCGAAGCGTCCGGCTACTCTCTCGCCGCGGTCGCAGAGCCGATGGCGCGCCTCGAAGGGGAGGCAAAGACCGTCGTCGGCGTGGCGGCGGAAGGACGCGGACTGATCGGCCTGATCGCGGTGGCCGATCGCGTGAAGGCGGGCGCGCGGGATGCGATCGACGAGCTCCGGCATCTTGGATTGGAGCCGATCCTGCTGACCGGCGACAACGAACGTACGGCTCGTGCCGTCGGTCGGGCTGTCGGCATCGATCAAGTGATCGCAGAGGTCCTTCCCGGAGACAAGCTCCGTGCGATCCAGGCGTTGCAGGATCACGGTGACGTCGTGGCGATGGTCGGCGACGGGGTCAACGATGCCCCCGCGTTGGAGGCGGCGGGAGTCGGAATCGCCATCGGAACGGGGACTGACATCGCGATGGAGGCGGCGGACATAACGCTTGCGTCGGGCGAGCTCGCTGCCATTGTTCGTGCCGTCCGGCTGTCCCGCGCGACGTTTCGCGTGATACGCCAGAATCTCTTCTGGGCCTTTTTCTACAACCTCTTCGCCATTCCTCTTGCCATCCTGGGACTGCTGCATCCGCTGATCGCGGAGGCGGCGATGGCGCTGTCGTCGGTGACCGTCGTCGGCAATGCGAATCGCCTTCGCCGAGCGAAGATCGAGCCGCGTGGAGCGGCAGCCTCCACCGGCCAAGACGCATAGCGACGGCGCGTTGCCTGGCCTGAGGAGCGCGGTATAATGCCGCGTGCCGACGGCGATCAAGTACCGTTGGCATCGATCCTTTCTGGAGGTCGATGCGACATGAGGGTGACGCTTACGGCGATCAAGGCGGACGTCGGGAGCATCGGGGGGCACCTGAAACCGAGTTCACAGCTTGTTGCAGCCGTAGAGGAGACCGTTGCGCAGGGCGGGAAGGGGCTGGTGAGCGACCACTTCATCACGACCACTGGCGATGACGTCGCGATCCTCTGCGCGCACGATCGGGGCGTAGACTGCGAAGCAGTGCACAAGCTGGCGTGGGACGCATTCCTCGCTGGAACCGAGACCGCGAAGAAGCAGGGCCTCTACGGCGCGGGACAGGATCTCCTGAAGGACGCGTTCTCCGGGAACGCCAAAGGGCTCGGACCGGCCGTCGCGGAGATGGAGTTCGAAGAGCGCCCGAACGAGCCATTTCTACTGTTTACCGCCGACAAGACCGAACCGGGCGCCTACAACCTCCCGCTCTACCTGGCATTCGCGGACCCGATGTACAACTCCGGCCTCGCCCTTTCGCCGGCCGTTGGCAAGGGGTTCACGTTCACGATCATGGACGTCGACCACACCGAAGGCGATCGCGTCATCGAGCTTGTGACGCCGGAAGAGGCCTACGATCTTGTCGCTCTTCTTCGCGACAACGGGCGCTTCGTGGTCGAGTCGATCCGCTCGCGTCACGACGGGGACATCGCTGTGGCCAGTTGCACGACCCGACTCAAGAACATCGCAGGGAAATACGTCGGCAAGGATGACCCGATCATGTTGGTGCGAACCCAGAAGAGCTTCCCGGCGACCGGTGAGGTGCTGGCGCCGTTCGAGATCTCGCACATGGTCTCCGGGTTCATGCGCGGAAGCCACATCGGCCCGCTGATGCCCGTCACGGCGAGGAGCGGCGTTTCCTTCTTCGATGGGCCGCCGATCGTCAGTTGCCTGGCGTTTTGCGTGAGAGAGGGTGTCTTCACCGAGCCGGTAGACGCGTTCGCCCATCCCTACTGGGACTGGGTTCGCGACAAGGCTGCTTCGAAAGCTCACGCGATCCGTGAACAGGGATTCTCCGGCCCGGCGATGCTTGGGTATCACGAGTTGGAGTACGGCGGGATCCGGCACAGGATGAAGGACTTGGACGACCGTTTCATCGTTCGGAGTGAATAGTCATGGATGATGAGGCACTGACAGACAGGGTTTCGCGGATCCTGTTTACGGCTGACCAGATCGATCGTCGGACGGGCGAACTCGGGACCGCGATCGTCAAGGACTACACAACGCGTGGCGCGGCAAAGGATGAGAAGGGGCGCCCGCTTCTTCTGGTATGCATCTTGCGCGGAGCACTCATCTTCGCTGCCGATCTCGCGCGCCGGATGATGATGCAGCTCGAGTACGATCTGATCAGCGTGTCCTCCTACGGGAACGGAACGGCCCCCGGTGCGGTCCGGCTGGCCAAGGATCTCGAGATGCCGATCATGGGCCGCGACGTTCTGATCGTCGAAGACATCATCGACACCGGGTACACGATCGACTACCTCAAGCGTAGTCTGGCAGCGCGCCGTCCTGCGTCGATTCGAGTCTGCACGCTGATCGACAAGGTGACCCGTAGGGAGATCCCGATCGACATTGACTACGCCGGATTCGCGCTCGAAGAAGACGCGTTCATCGTAGGTTACGGGATGGATTACGCCGAGCTCTATCGGAACCTTCCCTTCATCGGGGTGCTCAAGCCTGAGTTCGTCCGATGAGCGAGGACGCGGCTTTCCTGACCCTCGGCATCGAGACCTCGTGCGATGAAACGGCCGTCGCCGTCCTGCGCGGCGAGACGGACGTCCTCGTCAACCTGATCTACTCGCAGGCCGACCTGCACGCGCGCTACGGCGGCGTAGTCCCCGAGGTTGCCTCGCGCAATCACCTCGGGAAGCTGCCGTATCTCGTTCGGCAGGCGCTCGCAGAAGCGCGAGTCGGAATCTCCGACCTGTCCTTGATCGCGGCGACGTACGGACCGGGCCTCGTCGGGCCGCTCCTTGTCGGACTGTCCCATGGGAAGGGGCTCGCCTACGGGCTCGACATTCCGTTCATCGGGGTGAATCATCTCGAAGGGCACATCTTCGCCGATCGTCTGGCGGAGAAAGCGAGCGAGCCGCCGTTCATGGCGCTCGTCGTCTCCGGAGGGCACACGAGTCTGATCGAAGTCGAAGCGCTCGGTCGATACCGGACCGTAGGATCGACGGTCGACGACGCGGCGGGCGAGGCACTGGACAAGATTGGGAAGATGATCGGGATCGGATACCCGGCCGGCGCCGAGATCGATCGACTCGCTCGCGAGGGCGATCCCGCAGCCATCGCGTTTCCCCGACCGATGGCGACGTCCGCCGGATTTGACTTCAGCTTCGCCGGCCTGAAAACGGCCGTGCTTTACCACCTGAGGAAGAACCCGCGTGAACGGCAAGAGGATGTCGCGGCCTCGGTCCTCGCCAGCGTCGTGGAGACACTCACGAAGAAGTCGATCGAGGCGACGAGGCGATACCATCGCAGTCGACTCGTCGTCGTCGGCGGGGTCGCTGCGAACATGCACTTGCGGGAGAGTCTCGAGAAACATGGGGAAGAGCGCGGCATCGCGGTCTCGTTCCCGCCGCCGGCGTATTGCACCGACAACGCGGCGATGATCGCTGCCGCGGGCGCGTACCGAAACCTGCGCTTCGGTGAGCATCACGAACCGTCCCTCGCGCCGGAACCGTCTTTGTCGCTCTGAGCCGCCTAGGGTCTGCGGCAGAGAGATGATGCGGCGATTCTCAGAACGTTTTGCCGCTAGCTCGCGGTGGACTCGTCGGTCGCTTCAGGTTCTTGCGCTTCGAGGACGCGCTGCATCGACGCGAGGGCGACTTCGAGCATGTCGTCGGTCGGCTCGGCGGTCGTCAATCGCTGAAGCCAGAGTCCCGGTTGGGCAAGAGCGCGGACCCATCGGCGGTCGAAGGATCGCCCGCTGAAGCGAAGTGCCTCGTACGAGATGCCAGCGACGATGGGCAGGAGCAGAAGGCGCGACAGCGTTTTCAGCCACAGCGCGGGGTTGCCGACGAGCGAGAAGACGAGAATCGCAATCACGAACACGACCATCAGGAACGCCGTGCCGCATCGTGGATGGAGCCTCGTGTGCCGTCGCGCGTTTCCGACGGTCAGCTCCTCGCCTGCCTCGTACGTGTAAACGACTTTGTGTTCCGCACCGTGGTACTGAAAGACGCGGTGGATGTCTTTGAATCGCGAGATGATCACCAGATAAAGGAAGAAGATCGTGAGGCGAATCATCCCTTCCACGAGGTTGAACAGGATGGTGTTTCCGAGGCGCAGCGAAGGGATCGCGTGGGTGGCGTAGAGCGGCAGCACGAAGAAAATGGCGACTGCGAAGACGATGGCGAACGCGAACGTGAAGAACGTGCCCTTCTTGCTGAGCTGCTCCTCCTCTGGAAACGCGAGTTGCGTCGAGAGGTTGAGGGCACGTATTCCAAGCGAGAGCATGTCGTACAGACGAAATGTACCTCGCAAGAACGGGATCTTCCCCAGGTGCTTGAAGCGCATCCTCGCGGGGATCGACCGGACGAGAACCTCACCGTCAGAGTGACGACGAACGGCGAGCGCGATCCGCTCGCCGTTCTGCATCATCACGCCTTCGATGACCGCTTGCCCGCCGATCGGCGGCTTCACTTGCCGTCCTCGTCCACCTTGGCGTATCTTCTGTTGAATCGCTCGACGCGGCCCTCGGTATCGACGAACCGCTCCTCGCCTGTGAAGAAGGGATGGCACTTCGAGCAGATGTCGACGTGCAGCTCCTCCACGGTCGCGAGCGTCTCGAATTCCGCGCCGCAGCCACAGCGGACCGTCGTTCTCTTCACTTCTGGATGGATTCCCTGTTTCACGGGTCAGATCCTCCGATGCCGTCTAGCGCTTGGAGTACTGCTCGCTCTTGCGCGCCTTCCGGCGGTTGATCTTCTTTCGCTCGACTTCTCGTGCGTCGCGGGTGAGAAGCCCCGCCTTCCGGAGCGGCGTCTTGTACTCATCGGTCACGCCGCACAGGGCCCGGGAAATGCCGAGGCGAACGGCCTCGAGTTGACCGGTGAATCCCCCGCCTCGGACGGTGGCCTTGACGTCGTACTTCCCGACCGTTCCGGTCGCGTAAAATGGCGTCTTGAGCGTCTTTTCAAGGTGCTCGGCCGGGGTCTGGAACGAGGCGAAGTACTCCTCGGCAGGCCGCCTGTTGATCAGAAGAGTTCCTTCGCCTTCTGTTAGGTAGACGCGGGCCGTCGCGGACTTCCGCCGTCCGACGGCATGAACCGCGCCATGGACTCGCTTCGGTAATCGTCGTTCTCCTTGTTCCACGGAAAGGATTGCACCTCCTGGAGGCTCGCTCTCACAGCGAGCGCGTGAATGATAGCCAAGGGGACGGAGCGTGTCAACGCCGCTTCCTGTAGGCACAACCGGCAAGGCCATCGAGTGCTACATCTTCAGAACAGGAGGCGCACCATCCGACGAAGGAGCGGACTCTCCATGCGCTTCATCATCCACCCCTCGGCTACGCGCTTGCTGAGGAACGACATCGACGGGAAGCTGTGCTGAAGGAACATGATCTTGTGGATCCGGAGGCGGTTCTGGATTGCCAGTCCCCATTCATTGATCATCTCGCCGGCACCCTCTCCGATAATGCGGACGCCGTAGATTCGTCCGCTGTCGCTGACAAACGCCTTCACCGATCCGACCGCGACGTCCTCGGCGATCGCTGCGCCGTAGTCTTCGTACTTCGATTCGATCATCTCGTAGGGCGCGTCGTTTTCCTTGAGATCGCGTTCGAGCCAGCCAACGTGGGCGATCGGCGGATCGGTGAATACGGTCCATGGTACGACGTACCGACGAAAGTCCAGCTTGATCGGCCACGGGGCCATCGCGTTCATCAACGCGATCATTCCTTGGTGCATCGCGGCGTGCGAGAACAGGTAGGTGCCGTTGCAGTCGCCGGGCGCGTAGATACTCCGACACGTCGTGCGGAGCGTCTTGTCGACGCGGATTCCCAATTCCGTGTACTCCACTCCGGCGTTTCCGAGATTCAAACCGGAGACCTCGTGTTGTCGCCCGGCAGCGACGAGGAGACGATTTCCCCGCAAGGTCTCGCCCCGATCGGTGCGAAGGGCGATCGATCCGTCCTCATCCCAAACGCGCTGAATGGTTCTTTCGTTGCAGACGAAGATCTCCTCGCCCTCGAAGACGCTCTCGAGGAACCTGCCTGCGTCCGGGTCGCCATGCGGAAGCAAGTGTCTATCCTTGTGCACGACGGAGACGCGGGAACCGAGCCTCCGAAACGCCTGTGCCATCTCACACCCGATCGCGCCGCCGCCGAGGATGAGTAGGCTGTCCGGGATCTCGTCGAGATCGAAGATCGTCTCGTTGGTCAGGAAGTCGACCGAGTCGAGCCCCGAGATCGCGGGGACGGCCGGGCGCGTGCCGGTGCAGACGAAGATCTTCTTCGCGGTGTATCGCTGGTCGCCAACGGCCAAGGTGTGGGGATCGACGAACGATGCCGGGCCCTCCCGCAGTTTGAGATCGACCTTCTCGAACATCTGGGTGGTCTTCTTCTCGTCGATGAACCGCAGGTGCTCCGCGATGCGGGCAAACGGCTTCGTCGGGTCCGGAGGCTCGATCTCGGAGAGGGCGAGCGATGAGAGCTTGGTGACCGCGTGGCGCGCGTGCGCCATCCGAAGCAGCGCCTTCGACGGGATGCAGCCGACGCTCATGCACTCGCCGCCGAGACTCCGCTGCTCGATTCCGAGGGCCTTCAGCCCCATGTGCGATGCCATGATCGAGACCGCCATCCCGGCCGGCCCGAGACCGATCACGCCAACATCGTAATCGTAGCGCATGATTCCTTCCTTCCGTGTCGCGCACCCCCGCACGAGCCCGAAGAGTATACCAGTCAGGATCGCCGTCCTCATTTGCATCCTGTGCCAATCCGTCGGTCAGAGAAGCCATCGGATTCGGACCCGCCGGCGCTTCGCGTGTCGGTCGAGCGCAACGCGTGCTATCATCGGCCGGAGGAGGTTCGATGTGGAAACGAAGATGATCGCTGTCTGTGGCATCACCTGTACGGAATGTCCCGCGTATGTCGCGACGCAAGGCGGGGACGAAGAGGCACTGGCTCGAGTCACCGCCGAGTGGAGCGAGGCGTACGGAGGAGATCTCTCGGCAGACGACTGTCGGTGCAACGGGTGTCTAGCGACCGAGGGCCCGTGGATGTCTCACTGCAGCGAGTGCAAGATGCGGGCGTGCGGGACGGAGAACATGGTCGAGAACTGCGCACATTGCGCCGAATACGCCTGCGAGAAGCTGACCGAGTTCTTCGGCTTTGCGCCCGAGGCAAAAGCAACACTCGACACGATTCGAAGCGAACTCTAGCCCGTCGCGGCCGCGTTTCCTGCTGCTTTGAGGGAGCCTCTCGCGGTTGGATTGACGTTGCGTCTCCGGGTGCTTACCCTAATCCGTCAGTCTGTCTGACAGCTTGACGTCCGTTTCCCGCGCGGGCAATCCTGGCGAGGATCGGCGATTTCGGATGTAGCGGAAAGGAGTGGGCATGGCATACGTTAGCGAATTGGAAGCGTCTCTTCGCCCGCCGGCGATGGAGATGCCTCCGTACCCACCCAAGGTGATCACCTTGGCGAGCGGAGAAGAGATGGTCGTTCGGCAGGTTGAGCGGAAGGAGATTCCGACCCTGCTGGAGGCGATCTACCCGCTCTTGTGGGTCGAGCGGGACTTCTACGACATCGTGGCCGCACGTCTGTTCGGCGAGCTCCTTGCCTACAAGCGGCATCGCGTCAAGGATGAGTACGTGCTTGCAGGGATGATCGACGGTGTTCTCGCCGGGATGGTCAACGGCCGCCTCGTCGATGAGAAGACCGGGATGAGCTACCACACGTTGACGATTCGACGAGGCCTTCGAGTGGGCTCGCACTTGTTCGCGGCCAAGATGGAGTATCACATCGAGCACTTGGGCCAGGACGAGGTCCTCATCGTCGCCGAGAGCCCGATCGGCTTTCGACGCTGGATGATCGAATACCCGCTTGAGAAGCGGTTCGAGGTTCAGCATGAGTTGGGTGGCGTGCCGTCGTGGGTGCTGACGAGCGAGACGTACTACAAGGCCAAACCAAGGCTCGCCGCGGGGCGGCGCCCAGTGTCGGAGGCGCTGTTGCGAGGAGCCGAGACGATCGCGCTCCCCGTCGAGGAGATCGTCGTACGGCAGGTCGCCGGCGAGAAGGAAGGTGCGGAATGAAACCTGTCTACATCGCCGGGGCGGGGATGACAAAGTTCGGCCGCTCGGAGTGGTCGCTCCTTCAGCTTGCCAGCGTGGCGTCTCTCGCTGCCCTTCATCATGCGGACCTGGGTGAGATCCCGGTCGATGGCGTCGTCGTCGCCAACATGGGCGCGGCGCGAATCAACCGCCAGACCGCCCTCGGCAGTGCACTCGTCGATCAGCTCGCGCTCTACCCGGCGGCCGCGGAAGCGGTCGAGAACGGGCCGGCGTCGGGGGCATCGGCGTTCAAAGTCGGCGTTCAGGCGATCGCGTCGGGAATGGCCGACGTGGTTCTCGTCACCGGCGTTGAGCGGATGCGCGTCGTGAACGGGCTGGAAGGGACCGATTTCGTCGCCAGCCTGTCACAGCCGGAGGTGGAGTATATCTACGGGGTGACCCTTCCATCGCTCGCTGGGATGTTCGCTCGGCTGTTCATGGATCGATTCGGGGTCGAGCGGAAGCACCTGGCGATGATCGCGATCAAGAATCACGAGAACGCAACGAAGAACCCGTATGCCCACATCCAACAGACCGTGACGATGGAGGGGATCCTGACGGCGCCGGAGGCGGTGGTGAACAACCCGCCGATTGCCGAGCCGCTTCACATGTTCGACTGCTGTCCCGTCAGCGACGGCGCGGCGTCGATCGTTCTCGTCTCCGAGGAGGTCGCGGGGAAGCTTGGTGGACCGATGGTCCGCGTCGCCGGGATCGGGCAGGCGACGGACACGCACGCGGTGCATGAGCGCGAAGATCCCACCGATCTCAAGGCGGTTCGGATCGCGAGCGAGAAGGCGTTCGCGATGGCCGGGGCACAACCGGCTGACGTAGACGTCGCCGAGCTCCACGACGCGTTCACGATTCTCGAGATCGCCGAAAGCGAAGCGGCCGGCTTCTTCGCGAAAGGCGAAGGGCACAAGGCGCTCGAACGCGGCGAGACGAAGCTCGACGGAACGCTGCCGATCAATCCATCAGGCGGGTTGAAGGCGAAAGGACACCCGGTCGGTGCGACCGGCGTGGCTCAGCTCGTCGAGCTGACCTGGCAGTTGCGAGGCGAGGCCAAGGAGCGTCAGATCAAGGACGCGAAGATCGGCTACGCCTGCAACTTTGGCGGATTCGGGAACAACGTGGTGGCGACCGTGCTTCGGAGGGAGGCATGATGGGCCAGAAGGTGTTCGGCGCGAAGTGCACATCCTGCGGTACGGTGAGCTATCCGAGGCACGCGGTCTGCCCGAACTGTCGGGCCGAGTCGTTCGAAGATGTCGAGATTTCCGGTACAGGGAAAGTGCTTACCTACACCGACGTCTACGCTCTCGCCATCGACTACGAGACGCGATACTTGCGCTTGGCGATCGTCGAGCTGGAGAGCGGGCAACGGGTCACCGGTCAGCTCCTCGATGATGACCCGAAGCTTGGCAAGGCGGTGAAGACGCAGATCGGCGTCGTCCGCGAACAGGGAGAACGCCAAATGTACGGGTTCCAGTTCGTTCCAGCCTAGTTGAGCGATGGACTCATCCTGTTCTGTACGACTGTCCGATCCCTGCTCCATCTGCCGCGGGGATGGGGTGAATCGGGTCGTCGCGTGACGTCGGAACTCGAGTTCGCTAGAATGCAAACGGTGTTCGATCGAGCGAGGAAGAGGGGGGAGGACGGGTGCATCTCTCAGATTGGGTTCGACGTGAAGGGCAAGTCTTGTCCGATGAGTTCCTGCGAGTCGACGGGTTTCTCAACCATCGCATTGCGCCCGCGTTCATCGAAGCGGCAGGTCTTCAAGTTGCATCACGGTTCGCCGACGAGGACGTGACGCTCGTTCTGACCGCCGAGGCGGCCGGGAACGTCGTTGCCTACGAGATCGCTCGCTGCTTGGAGGCGCGGGCCGTCTACGCAAAGAAGGGGAAAGCAGCGACAATGGCCCGACCCATCGTCCGTTCCCTCCGATCGCCGACCAAGGGAACGGAGACCGTGATTGCCGTCTCGCAGGACTACCTGACGCCCGCAGAGCGAGTGCTGATCGTCGACGACTTCCTCTATCAAGGAACGACGAGCTCCGCTCTCGCCGACATGGTGATCGAGATCGGGGCCACGCTGGTGGGTTTTGCGTTCATCATCGAGAAGGGATTCGCTGGCGGACGGAAGGCGTTGTCGCGCTACCCCGTTCCGATCGAGAGCCTCCTCTGTGTCCAACGGATGGATCCCGCGACGGGCACGATCACGTTCGCCGACACGTCGGTGTCTGCAAGGGCGGGCGGAGAAGACGGCGAGACGTGAGCGTCGTCGTTCTCGACTTCGGCTCGCAATACACGAGACTGATCCTACGTCGGCTGCGGGAGCTGGGGACGATGTCCGTCACGCTCCCGGGCACGGCGTCCATCGAACGCATCCGATCCGAGGACCCCGAAGCGGTGATCCTTTCTGGCAGTCCGCGGTCTGCGTGTGAGGCGGAGGCGCCGCGCCCGGAGGACGGCATCTACGATCTTGGGGTTCCGGTTCTTGGCATCTGTTACGGTTTCCACCTTCTCGTTCGGCGCGCCGGCGGACGGGTCGTTGCGACGTCCTCGCACGAGTATGGACGTGCACGTCTCACACAGGCCGACGGCCCGCTTTTCGAGGGTATCGATCCGGGAGCGCAAGTCTGGATGAGCCACGCCGATTCCGTCGACGAACTCCCGGAGGAATGGACCCCGATTGCCGCGACCTCCGAGAATGCGGTCACGGGCGCGTCCTCGCCCGACAACCGGCTCATGGGCGTTCAGTTTCACCCGGAGGTTTCTCACACGCCGGCGGGCGCTCGCGTGCTGGCGAACTTCCTCGATTGTGCTGGCGTCGACCGCAACTGGACGCCCGGTGCCGTTCTCGACCGCCTCGTCGCGGAGACTGCCGATCGCGTCGGCGGTGCGCGCGTTCTCCTCGCGATCTCAGGTGGCGTCGATTCGAGCACCTTGGCGCTTCTTCTCGCCCGTGCCGGGGCCGATCACCTTGGCGTGTTTGTTGATCATGGTCTTCTCCGTGCGGGAGAGAAGGAACAGGTTACGGATGCCCTGACGGAACTCGGCGTGAAGCTTCACGTGGAGGACGCGAGCGCGAGCTTCCTCGAGGCGCTGCGAGGCGTGTCCGACCCCGAGACGAAGCGCCGGATCATCGGGTGGGAGTTCGTTCGCGTCTTTGCGGAGTCGGCAGGGCGGTACGGACCGTTTCGTTTCCTCGCGCAGGGAACGCTCTATCCCGACGTCATCGAGTCCGCGGGAGGGGAGGGTGCGGCGAACATCAAGAGCCACCACAACGTGGGAGGGCTGCCGGAGCGTCTCGGATTCGAACTGATCGAGCCGTTCCGATTTCTATTCAAGGACGAGGTTCGCGAGGTGGCAGGCCTTCTCGGCCTGCCGGATGCGATCCGCGGACGGCATCCCTTCCCGGGACCGGGGTTGGCGATCCGAATCCTCGGGGAGATCACGCAAGACAAGGTCGAACTGGCGCGGGAGGCCGACCGCGTCTTCGTCGAGGGGCTGCGTGACGCGGGGTGGTACGAGAAGGTCTGGCAGGCTCTCGCGGTCCTCATCCCCGTCCGGAGCGTGGGTGTGGCGGGAGATGAGCGACGCTACGGGTTCGTCGTCGCTCTCCGCGCGGTGACGAGCGTTGACGGGATGACCGCGGACTGGGCGCGTCTTCCGGGCGATCTCCTCGATCACATTTCTTCTCGGATCACGCGGGAGATCCCGGAGATTGGACGCGTCGTGTACGACACCACCAGCAAGCCGCCGGCGACGATCGAATGGGAGTAGTCGTTGAGGGGCTGCCGGCGCCTTTCGTTTTGCTTTCGCCGGCGTTCCTGTTACGATGCCGTTTCGGCTTCTCGGCAGAGAAGGACTCCACCCCTTTGGGAGCAGAGGATCATGGATTACGACGTAGTGATTGTCGGCGCCGGCTCTGCCGGTTTGTTCGCTGCGATGATTCTGTCGGAGGCGGATCTGCGCGTACTCGTCATCGAGCGTGGGCTGGCCCCGAAGGAGCGAGAGAGCATCACCTACGGCGTCGGAGGTGCGGGCACATTCTCTGATGGAAAGCTGAACCTCACCTCCAAGATCGGCGGAGACCCGAGTGCCATCGGATGTAGCGAGGATGAACTCCTGCAGCTGATCGGTCAGGTCGACGAGGTGTTCACTCGGTGTGGCGCGCCCGAAACCTACTCGGGCGAGGACGCGGCCGCCTTGGGGCTGCTCTACCAAGCGGCAGCCCAGGCCGGGATCGAGTTCATCGCCGGACGGCAGCGCCACATCGGAACGAGTAGGATCCGCGAGGTGATCGACGCGCTCTACCACGATCTCCTCGATCGGGGGATCGAGTTTCGACTTGGGACGCGCGTTGAGGGAATCGCAACGGATAACGACGGATTCCGTGTCGCGACGGAGGGCGAGGAGATCTCGTCGCACTTCGTGATCGCCGCTCCCGGGCGAAGTGGCGCCTACTGGCTGCGCGAGATCGCTCGATCGCTGGGTGTCGGGCCGGAGTTCGGCCCGTTGGACGTCGGCGTCCGGCTGGAGTTCCCGGCGGAGTTGTACGAACCGATCGAAGGGATCATGTACGACGCCAAGTTCCGCGTGCGAACGCCCACGTACGACGACATGGTTCGCACGTTCTGCACTAACCCACGCGGCTTTGTCGTTCGCGAGGACTTCGACCAGTTCGCGCTCGTCAACGGACACGCGGAGAACAAACGGAAGTCGAGCAATACGAACTTCGCTTTGCTCGTGCACGTTGAGTTGACCGATCCCGTCGAAGACACAACCCACTATGGACGCGCGATTGCCGAGCTGGCGACGACGATTGGTGGCGGCCGGCCGATCCTACAGCGGTTGAAGGACCTTCAGCAAGGACGGAGATCGACGTCGGAGCGGATCAAGCGGGTCCCGATCGATCCGACGCTCCGCGAGTTCACGCCAGGTGACGTCTCGATGGCGCTTCCCCAGAGGATCGTTGTCGACATCCTCGAAGCCATCGACCGGCTCGACCGGATTCTCCCCGGTCTCGCGGCGGACGGAACGTTGATCTATGCCCCGGAAATCAAGTTCTACGACACGCGCTACCAGGTCCTCAGCGGGATGGAGACAACGCTCCCCGGCTTCTACGTCGTTGGGGACGCGTCCGGCCATTCGCGTGGAATCGTTTTCGCTGCGGTAACCGGGATCCTGTCCGCTCAGCACATCCTCTCTCGCGGCCTCTGATTGGCCGTGCACATGGAAGGGCCAATCAGCCGGAAACCCTTCCCATTCGAGAATACAGGAGGGCCTCCCCCGGACGCGACGCGCACGGGGGAGGTACGATCCGTCAGTTGATGGATCGCGCGTGGTTGAGTTCCTCAGCGGGCGTTGGCTCGTCGTCTTCCGCTGGGAAGACGAGCGTGCCGCCTTCGGCGAGTTTGCGATCGATCGTCACCAGCAAAGGGTCGTCGTATCCGTAGGTGAGGACACGGCCCGCGGCTCGTAGTACCCGTCGGCGGACCTCCTCGAAGACGATCGGAGCTTCCGATTTCAATGCGTCGATGAAGTCCTGGAACTGCGCATCGGCCGGAAGCTTCACCCGACCCTCCAGCTTGGTGGAAGCCGGTCTGTCCGACGTGTACACCACCACCCGGAGGTCTTTCTCGCGTTCAGATGTCATGGGGATTCCTCCCTTTGTTCGGCGTCTCGAAGTGCGTCAAGTGAGACGTCGGGCGTTCCGCCGCTTTCGCGTTCGGTGAGGTCGAGACACGAGCGTCGATTGCGCATCTGAAGAGAGAAGACGCAGACTGTGGCAATCGCCGCGGTCGCCGCGATCTTGCGATGGAGGCCAAACGGCCACGGAACCTGCGTGTGCTGGGCACGCTTTGCAGCTCGGACCATCGTTTGGTTCGTTGTTTTGAACATGACTACCTCCTGTCTTCTCCCTGTCGGGAGAAACCGTTGAGACGTCACACACGGCCGTCCGTGCGCGAAACAAGCAATAGCCCTTCCTCCGAAGCGGATCTCCCTGTCGCATTCCCCGTCCAGCCTGGGCGCGACGGCCGAAGCCGAAGCGCCCTGTTGGCTGGCGGAGTCAAGGAGGTGCTGCAGAGGAGTGAGGCTTGCAGCCCTTTCAGCGGGAAGCGGGAACGACCATTCCGAAGTGTGGGCGCGCAAGGTTGCGGCGGCTTCTTCGTGGCGGCCGTCGGCCCGAGAGCCACGGTCGTTTTGGCATCCGAAGGTGTTCCTTCTCTCTGCCATTCTCGCTTCCTTTCGTCTGTTCGTGCTTTCCCCTGACTTCGCACTTGCGCGAAGCCGTCTTGGCAACACAAAACGCAGGCCGAAGCCTGCGTCTCTGTCGGGTTTTCTGTGCTTAGTGGCTCGTTGGTTAGCCCAGCACAGCCCGCCCGACGTGCATACGAATAACACGAAGCGGGAAGAGGACGCGCGTTCCCTTGTCTTCGGCGCACCACTTCTCGCTTCTCATGACCCGAGCATTATAAGTGAGAAGGGGTGCGTGTCAAGACCCCCTGACTTCGCGTGCGATGCGACCTCAGCCATCCCGTTTCGCGTTCCACTCTTCGGCAAGGATGGCGTAGACGTACTCATCACACCACGTGCCGTCGTGGTAGCAGTTCTTGACGAAGTGCGCTTCGCGGCGCATGCCGAGTCGCTCCATCAGGCGCCACGATCCGGCATTGTCCGGGGACGTCATCGCGTAGGCGCGGTGGAATCCTTCGACACAGAACAGGTAGTCGAGCAGGGCCGCGGCCGCCTCGGTCATGTAACCGTTTCCCTCGAACGCCTTCCCGAGCGTCCATCCGATCATCCCCTGGCGTTGCTCTTCGATCTTCTTCGTGCTGAACCCGGTGTTCCCTACGACCCGTCCGAGTTCTTTCACCTCGATGACGAGTGCGAGCCAGTTCGTCGCCTCATCGACGGTCATCGTCATCATCGGCGTCCACCATTTGCGCACGCTCTCCTCGGTGAACTCCCAGCCGATGTTGAAGCGACGGTGCTGGTCATCTTCTTCGTGTCTCGAGTAGTCGAGGATGTCGGGAATGTCACGTTCCTCGAACCGCCGAACGATCAGCCGCTTGGTCTCCAGGCTGGGAGGCAGGTCGCTCATGGCGGGATTGTACTCCCGCGAGCTTCCCGTAGACACGTCCCCGGATCTCGCGCGGAGCGATGCGTTGTCCGCTACAGGTCAAGCGCCTTGAGACTGTCCCGCTCGCCAAGCGTCGATGGCGGGCCGATCGAGTTCGCGTGCCTCGTTCACCCGCTGACGCATCGCCTCGAGTGGATCCTCGGGCTCTGACTGGAAAAGGCCGCCGGCCTCTTGTGCGGCCGGCATCAGGGCGTCGAGGCTCAGGAGCTGTTTCATCCGCAGGGCGTCGATGATGCTCGCCCCCATGCGGCAGTTGTTGGTGAACGCGAAGACCATGTCGACGTGCGGACGCATCTCCTCGATCCGGTCGGTCCAGCCTTTCAGCTCCTCGTCGTTGTACGAGTAGTCGTACCGATGGCTCGGCGTTGGATGTTTCCACCACATCTCGGCGTTGCGGCCGTGGAGGCGGTAGTAGGCGATCGGCGACGTCGCGACGTTCGACGGACGGGGCAGTTTCGACAGACGCGGGAGATCGACATTGACGAATCCGAGACCGAGCGCGCGTAGCTTCGAAAACGTCTCTTCCTGACACCAGCCATCGTGGCGGAATTCGACGTTGACCGGGATCCCGGCGCCGACGAGTGCCCCGGCCAGCTTCTCCAGATGCATCATCGAAGCGGAGCTCGGTTTGAATGCGTACGGGAACTGCGCCAGCAGACCGCTCATCCGTCCGGCATCTCTGAACGGCTCGATAGCGGCCAGGAACGGCTCGATGACCTTGTCGAACTGCTCCCGCTGGTGGGTCATCTCCTTGGGTGTCTTGACGACGAATGCGAACCCTTCCGGGACCTTGTTCAGCATCCCCTCGAACAGTCCTGGACCTGGCACGCGGTAGTACGTCGTGTTGATCTCGACGCAGTCGAACATCTGCGCGTAGTAGGGCAAGAACTCGCCCGACGGCATCCCCTGCGGATAGATCGTCCCGACCCAGTCCCTGAAGTGATAGCCCGACGTTCCGACATGTGCTTCAGCACCCATGCGGTCATGATATCATGGTGCTCTTAGCGGCGGGTACCCTGGGATGCGGCAAGTCTGCCACTTGGAGATTCGACCCGGGACGCGACGCTACGAGCAGTGCAGTATGTCGCAAGCGATGTTCAAGGCATGGTCGCCTGTGCGCTCCAGGTTGTGAAGGATTTCGACGAACAGGATGCCCGACTCGGGATCACATTCGCCTTGCTCCGACCTCTGCAGGTGTCGCTCCCTGTAGACGCGCTCCAGCCGGTCGACTTCGCCCTCCTGATCGAGGGCCTCGCGAGCAACCTGCGGATCGTCTGTCTGCAGCGCTTGTACTGTCTGTGCGTAGAATGCGTACGTCTTCTCGAACATATCAGCGAGATCCGCCCTTGCCTCTTCCGAGAACTGAAACCCTTGCCGGAGTAGCGTCTTCGTCCGCTCGGCGATGTTGACCGCTTGGTCGCCGACTCTCTCGACGTCCCCCGTAACGTGCCGGAGGACGTGAAGCCGCGCTTCTTCTCTGCTCGACAGACCCTCCGCCGGAATCCGATCGAGATACTCCTCGATCGATCGCTTCAGGCCGTCGACGGCCGTCTCCGTCTCGAAGACAGTGTGGACCTCGGATCGATCTCGGGAGAGAAGGCCGTGCTGACAGTTGCGGAGCATTGCGCCCGACATCTCCGCCATCCGCAGCAGCTCGCGGCGCGCCTGGTTGAGGGCCATCGAGGGGGCTGACAGGAATTGCGAGGACAGGTACTGGGGCGCAGCCGAGTTTGCCGACTCGCGGCCGCGAACCAGCCGCTTCGTCAGCCAGACCAGTCCGCCGACGGTCGGCAGGAAGGCCAACGTGACGGCGACGTTGAAAAACGTGTGCGCGTTGGCAATCTGCCGTGGCAGGGAGGCCGCCGTCCCCTCGACGAGCCCAGCGAAGAGCGGGACAAACGGGATGAACACGGCTACGCCGATCACGTTGGTGAGGAGCTGCGCCACGGCCAAACGTCTCGACGAGAGGGACGACCCGATCGACGCGATCTGTGCCGTGATCGTTGTCCCGATGTTGGCGCCGAGGATCAGGGCAATTGCCGCGGGGAGCGTGAGGACCCCGGCCGCTCCCATCGCGATCACCATCGCCGTCATCGCCGACGAGCTTTGAATGACGGCCGTAACACCCGCGCCGACGAGAACGCCGAGCAACACGTTCGAACTGCACGATTCGAGCAAACGCAGGATCGCGGGACTCTCCGCCAACCCCTTCAGTCCGCCCGAAAGGATGCTCATCCCGAGGAAGAGAAGGCCGAAGCCGAGGATGATTCTGCCTACGTCTCCGAGTTTGCGCCTTCGGAAGATCTCGGACAGCAAGAAGCCGATGGCGATGATCGGGAGGTAGTACGCGCCGATCTTGAACGCAATGATTTGCGCGGTCAGCGTCGTGCCGATCTCGGAACCGAGCATCACGCCGATCCCCTGGGCCAGCTTGAGAGCCCCCGCGTTGATCAGCCCAATCAACAGGACCATTGTCATGCTGCTCGACTGGAGGATGCCGGACGTCACCGCGCCGACGATCGCGCCGCGATAGGCACGGTCCGTCAGCCGCTCGAGGAGTGACCGCATTCGTTCGCCGATGGCACGTTTCAACGCGGAACTGAGGATTCGAAGGCCGTACAAGAAGAGAGCGAGCCCGCCCAACGTGCTCATCACGACTGACACGACGTCCACCGTTCACCACCCCGGAGATATGGACTTCGGATCGCATGTTAATATGAAGTCGAGCCAATATCAAGACCGTTCGCCAAGGATGTAGTTGCGGGACCGATCGTCGCGAGTTTCGGTGCCGGACTTCGTTGACTGCAGGCCGCTGCACTGCCGGAATCCTCCTACGCTGGCGGTGCGAATCACGCTGATCCTGTGGAGGAGGCTGCAATGACAGACGAGTATGCGTTCAGAGCGCGTATCGACGCGCCATATGCGGCAGCGTTGGCGCGCGACAGACTGCGACGAGTTGCCGAGGCAATCCAGGACTGAGTGACCGTCCGCCTCGGAGCTCAGCTTGTATGCGCCAAGAACAGCGACCTGACGACGTGTACTTGCGGAGTTGAGCCCATTTCGTCAGGCTCGACTCGAAAGAAAGGGTTCGACCACGCGCCACTGCTGGGGGTCAAGGACGCGACTCCGATTCACTGGCTTGTTCGTATGATGTAATGTATACTGCACCCACCCGAAACGGCAAACCTAGCGAAAGCTGGAGGCGCAAAGTTACGGGCCTAAGGGAGGAATCCTATGGTCGCCGAACTGCCAAAGGCCATCGAGCGTGGTGCACTTAGCACCACGCGATGTTGTCTTGCGCGACTCGCTGGTTTCTCCTCCTTAGAACGAGAGCTCTGCTTTTCCTGTTCCAGCCAGTGCGCTGAGCACGGTGGAGAGGCCGTCGCGCTCTTCGGGTCGTGTGAAGGGTGAGAGGGAGAACAAACGTGTCGCCTCCTTGCGACTCAGCCACGAGCGCAGCATGAGGGGGATGCCTCACTAGCATCCCCCGCTGCGCGCCTTAAGCTGCTTCTGATTCGCCAGAGCGCCTTCCCGATTGGAAACCGAAGATCCGACTCCGCACGACCTCGCGATAGGGTCTGTGCCCTCCGATCTACGAAGCCGACCTGCGCGTGATTAGCGCTCGCATGCCGGGCATCATCTAGCGGACGAAGGAGACGCTCGGTGCTCGGCAGGCGATGAAGGGGGAGCTTCGATGTTGCAGGGTGGTGGGAGTCCGAAACGTCCGACCGGTATGGTCGGGTTCACGTTTGTCTGGGCGGGACAGATCCTGTCGGTTCTGGCGTCGAGCGCGACAAGCTTCGCGTTGACGATCTGGGCCTACCAGACGTACGGGAGTGCGACCGCTCTCGGCGTCATCAGTACCTCGTTCCTGATTCCGTTCATGCTCCTCTCGCCGGTCGCCGGGGTTCTCGTCGACCGGCACAGCCGGAAGCTGATGATGATGGTCAGCGACGTCGTCGCTGTCGTCGCCACGGTCGGGATTCTGGTGATGCTCAGCACGGGCGGCCTGCAGATCTGGCATCTGTTCACTGCCGCGGCAGTGATGGGGCTGGGTCACACGTTCCAGTGGCCCGCGTACTCGGCCGCGATCACGACGATGCTTCCCAAGGAGCAGTACAACCGCGCCAACGGGATGATGTCGCTGGTCGAGTCCGGCCCAGCCGTCTTCGCTCCGATTCTCGCTGGCGCCCTCTACCCGATCCTCGGGTTGCGGGGGATCCTCATCCTCGACATCGCGACGTTCTTCATCGCGATTGGCGCGCTCGTCTTCGTCCACATCCCACCGCCCCCGAAGACGGTCGAGGGACAGGCGGGGAGGGGAAGCATGCTCAAGGAGGCCGTCTACGGCTTCCGCTACATCTTCCAGCGAAAGGGCCTGCTGCACCTGTTGCTGTTCTTCCTCGCGCTCAACCTCGTGATCGGCCTCGCGTTCAACGTCTTCGACCCGTACATCCTCGAGCGGACGGGAAACAACAGCGCGCATCTCGGCTACGTCCGCTCGGCCGCCGCCATCGGCGCGGTGATCGGCGGACTGCTCGTGAGTCTGTGGGGCGGCTTCAAGAGGAAGATGAAGAGCATCCTCCTTGGCGAAGCGCTGACGGGTGTCACCGCCATGATTTGCTTCGGCGTCGTTCGAAGCCTGCCGTTCTGGATCCTGGCCGCCGGCGTTGGCGCGATCTTCGGCCCCTTCGTCAACGGGGCAAGCCAGTCGATCTGGCAAGCGAAGGTGGCGCCCGACGTCCAGGGCCGCGTCTTCTCGGCGAGGCGGATGATCGCGTTCGGGATTGGACCGGTCGTACCCGTCCTCGCCGGCATGCTCGCTGACTACGTAACGGAGCCGGCGATGACCTCGGCAACGTGGCTCTCACGAACGTTCGGTTGGCTGGTCGGCACGACGCCCGGATCGGGGATGGCGCTGCAGTTTGTGGTTGCCGGCGTGCTCTACGTTTTGATCGTGCTTGCCGCTGTCTTCTTCATTCCCTCCATTCGCAACCTCGAGGACCATCTCCCCGACCACGACGAGATGGAGACTGCCGAGGGGGCAGAAGGATGAAGCCGTATCTGGCCAAGATCGACACGAATACCACCGGGAACCGCAACGATGTCACGCCGCTGTTCGCGGACCGAGACAGCTTCCGTCAGCTTGTCGACGACCTGGCGCGTCCGTTTCTGAGCGTGGGCATCGACGCGGTCGTGGCGATCGACGCGCTCGGCTTCATCCTCGGGACGGCGATCGCAGAGCGCCTCGGCGTTGGACTGGTCCCGGCGCGCAAAGGCGGGAAGCTGCCGGTCGAGGCCATTCATGAGACGTTCGTCGACTACTCCGGAGACCCGAAGGCCCTCGAGATGCGGCGGGATGCGCTGAAGCCGGGGATGAACGTGCTGGTGGTCGACGAGTGGGTGGAGACCGGCGCTCAGGTCACGGCGGCGATTGCCCTGGTCGAGTGTCTCGGAGCCCACGTGCGCGGGATCGCCACCATCTGCATGGATCGCAAAGCAGACACCTCGGAACTGCGCCGAGACTACGCCGTCCACGACGCCTGGAATGACAAGAAGGAAGTCGACGGGAGATAGGAGGAATCCTGGTTCTTGCGAACTAAGGTACGTGTCCCTCGATCTTACCGATCTGCATGGATCGAACGCGAGCACGTCGGAGCTGCGGCGTGAATACATGGTCCACGACGTCTGGGATGACGAGCAAGGTCCCGTGGAGAGATAGGGTACGTGTCCCCCGATCTCCTGAGAGGTGCAGGAATGCATGTTCGCATCTTGGGTGTGAAAGCAGAGGCAGCCTAGTTCGTCCGGGTGCTGGCTGAAATCATCGACGTGCCTCCTTTGAAGAAGGCTCGGTGTCACGCCGAGCCGGGCGAGAAGATACCTGATGTTCTCCGGCGCCTCAAGACGGCCCGAAACGTCCACAGGCATGGGATGCCAATCGGTTGGCGCGGGTTGGCAGCAGTTCGTATCACGAGAAGAAAGAGACTAGAATCACAACCCACTGACGCGCTTGACGTCGACGGGTCCCTTAGCACGGAGGATCGGCTTGAGACCAGCGCTTCAGACGCTGTGTCGTACAGAGGAGAGTGGGCAATGCCCGAGACTGACCGAAGACCGCTCGAGATTCACAGCATCGCGTTCCGCTTCGACGGAAGCGACGTGATCCCGCTGAAGCATCATGCCTTGAGCGACATCCCACCCCCTTCGATCGGTCGGCCGACCCGCCTTGAGCCCGACTTGCTCGAACTCCCCGTCGATCTCGACCTGGGCAAGCCGGTCCCGACCCCAGAGTACATCGAAGGTGAGCGGAACGAGCCGGCGGCGTTCGTGATGGGCGCCCGTCCGAAGATCCAGGTCATCTTCCGCCAGCTTCCGGCGTACGCGGACGAAGCCCTCTCGATCGGTGCGTCGGGAAACAAGGGCGGGGTGGTCGAGCGAAGCGTCACGCCGGCTTTCGGAGCGTCAGGATTGAGCGATCCTGTCGAGTTCGAGTTGGCGTCTCCGCTGCCGCAGACCGTGGGCAAGCTGACGCTCTCGCTCGCGTGGTCCGCTGGCAACGCGGGGACGCCGGACGCTTCGATTCCGATCGGATCGACGGAACACATGATCTACCTGACCGTCGATCGCCCGGTTGCGCCGTGGGAGAACGAGACTCCGTGGGTCGATGCGCTCGACCTCTCCTGCGAATGGGGAAGCGGCGCTACGGACAGAGATACGGCTGCAGCGGCGATCACCCGAGGGCTGAACGCGAGTCCGTACCTTCGCTACCACGGGACCACGACGTTTGGGGCGTCGACCTTCTTCCTCTCCAGCTTCCTCATGCTGTTCCGCAAGGAGGCCGTCTTCCATCTGAACTGCACCGACTGCGCGGACATGATCGTCACGCTCGCGAACCTGCTCGGGTGCGACCTGCATCAAGGCAAGGTGTTCGACCTCGAGACGCGGAGGTTCCTGAAGCTTGCCGGAGATCCAGCCGACGACGCGGACTGGGTCTCGTGTGAATGGAACTTCCACGAGATGGCATGGCTGCACGGCATCGGACCGCAGGCGAGCGTGTACGACGGTTCTCTGCAACTCGACACGGACAAGAACGATGCGGACACCGTTCACGTCCCGCAGCTTCCGGCCAAGATGGCGTTCAAGAACTACAAGGCCCTGTTGGTCGAAGACGGACCCTGCAAGCCCGCCAGCTCCGGTTCCCGGCGGGCTGTGGCCTAGGAGCGGATCATGAAGAGAGATCTCAAGGCACGATACGGCTTCGGCTCATGGGGAGAACGGCGGGGCGGAGGCGAACGCCTGCTGGTCCAAGGGTTTGACCCATGGAAGAAGGACTGCATGAACTGGCGCCGAGAGGAGAGACGTGCGCTCCGGGAACCGAAGCAGCGCCTACTCCGCCGGAGCATGTGGTCTCCTCCGGGCAACCCGAAACAGCGGATTCTCATCGAGGTGAGGGAGACCGCGTCGGCTGAGGCCGCCGCCGAGTGCCTTCTCGACGTTCTCGGTCAGCACGAGCTCAAGCGCCTTCCGAACGGCTCGAACGACATCGGCGACGTCTGCTTCGTTCACCCGGAGGGGCAGACGCCCGCGATCTTCTGGACGACCGGGAATCTGTGCATCAGCGTCGTGAGCATCGGACTCAAGCCGATGCCCGTCCTCGATTGGGCACGCCGCCTCAACGCGCGCACCAGCACGAAGCCGAGAGCACAGGCGTTCGATCTGGCTCTGAAGCCGTCGAAAGGTGACTTGGCGGTGAAGAAGGAGAAGGTCGTGGGAATCGAGCGTCCGAAGGACCTCAGCGACGAAGCCTTCCTCCAGGTCTTCTCCGAGGGTGCCGATCTCAGCCTGAAGAAGGGCGAGATCCGCATCTGCGCCGCCCAGGAAGGTCCGGTCGCCGTCGAAGCCTTCGTCGTCGAGCCCGCCCGCCCGCCCCGAGCAGGTCGCCTGGACCTCTCCGCGCGGAAGACTCCGAAGTAACCTCGCGCCGTGCCTAAGTCGAGAGGCCCCAAGCGCATGTCTCCGTTCTGTTCACAAGGAACCGCAGTGCTCGGCGCTGCAGGGCACGATCTGATCCCGCTGTCGATCCATCCTCTACAATCGGAGCACCGATGAAGCCGTATCTGGCCAAGATCGACACGGACACCACTGGAAACCGCAACGACGTCACGCCGCTGTTCGCGGATCGGGAGAGCTTCAGCCAACTTGTCGACGATCTGGCTCGGGCGTTTCTGGACGCGGGCATTGATGTGGTCGTCGCGATCGATTCGTTGGGCTTCATCCTTGGGACTGCGATTGCGGAGCGCCTTGGGGTTGGGCTGGTGCCGGCGTGCAAGGAAGGCAAGCTCCCCGTGCCAGCCGAGCGGGTCGAGTTCGTCGACTACTCCGGACATCAGAAGGCACTCGAGATGCGGCGGGACGCACTGAAGACGGGCATGAACGTGCTGATCGTGGACGAGTGGGTCGAAACCGGCGCCCAAGTCAAGGCAGCCATCCTGTTGGTCGAGCGTCTCGGAGCCTACGTCGGCGGGATTGCCACCATCTGCATGGATCAGAACGCGAGCACGGACGTTCTGCGCCGGGACCACGCCATCCACGACGTCTGGAATGACGAGAAGGGAGTCGACGGGATATGAGGTACGTGTCTCCCTAACTCGCCACACCAGTAGGGCGCGAGGCCTCGAACCCCGTACGAGCGCGGAAACCGGCTTCAAGCGACCGCATGTCAAACATGCAATCTGTAGTTGTGTCTGCTAACATGATCGAAGCGAGTGGGACGCTACTGGTCTGGATTTGGACTCCAGCCCGCAAGCAGGGCAGCTCACTCGGACAGGTTGTGGACACCTGTCCTATCCATTAGCTTGCCCAGCCTGCTGCAGCGCCCCCTCAGTGATTCCCGGTTTTGTGCTATCGTGCCCATACGCTAGGCACCGTCGTTCCTGATCTGGCGGAAGGCATTATCTAAGACAACAACAAGCATCTCACCTTTCTGCGTGGGAACGAATCTCCTGGCCGATCCGATGTCACTCAGTCCCAATACTCTCGCCAGCTTCCTTCCCGAGACAAAGACACCCAAACTCGTCTTCTGCTTCCTTGTCGGATACGAATTCGCATCACCCTCGGATGCTGGGCAAATCGCAAACGCCTTCTTCCCCTCGTCCACAAGGATACTCACAAATCTCGGATTACCAAGCATCTCAAAAGCCGCCCGGTTGATTGCAAGAGTACCGCCTTTATGCATCGACACGAGAGGCTCTTTGGAACGTCCTCCCCGGGCTCCCCTCTCAAGAGGTCGAAACATGTACGTATCGCTCATACTGATCACCCCTCTCATGTTGTGGGATTCTACTTCGTTTCTTGCTCCATGTCAAGCCTCACGCAAGAAAAACCTCACTTCGGCATACATTTCACTCGCGTCTCTGCTCCGCAAACCACCACCTAGTCTTGGGTTCGGGGACATCTCGGAAAGCGCGCTGTTTGTCAAGGGAGATAACCTCGGTGCACCCCCTGTGTAGTCGTTTTACGCAGCCGCTTGTCCGGTGAGTCGGAGTCATCTCTTCGCTGTCCAGGCAGCAATAGGTTGTTCGGGTGACGTGTCGCAATCACATACGGGAACCTCTTCGGGTTCATGTCCCCGCCGCGCTCACGCCTCCCTCTTCGACTCTACCTATGTGGGAGTTCCGGAGACAGGGGAGTTCCGGGGACACAGTACGAGGGGAGTTCTAGGGACGCAGTACGAAACTCCGGTGTTCGTGAGTGCACCGTGTTGGGCAGGCGTGACGTCGCAGGCGGGTCCTAGATGGGATCCCAATTGGTGGTGAAACCCGAGCGTATCTCCTACGCGGATTGCACCCTCATACGGGATCGGCTTCGGGATCGTCAGCCCGGAGTCGTACGCATTCAGAACGTGGTCCCGGCGGATGGGGCTCCAAAGGCAGAACAGGCTCTAGAGGAATCATGATGCAAGCTCCGATCCAGGGTTCAACTGGGTTCTGCCGCAATTCACGACGAAGTGCAGAGCTTTGAAACTCGCCGGGACTGCGCAGTCTTGCTTGTTTGCCCGTATGATGGAATGTATACTGCACCTACCCGAAACGGCAAACCTAGTAAAAGCTAGGGACGCAAAGTTACGGGCCTACGGGAGGAATCCTAAGGTCGCCGAACTGCCGAAGGTCGTCGAACATGGCGCTCCGCGTGCTGTGTGACGCGTTCCTGAGAGACTCGCTGGCCTTCCTTCCCTCCTTAGAAGAAGAGAGCTCTGCGATTCCTGTTTCAGCCAGTGCGCTGGGCGCGGTGGAGAGGCCGTCGCGCTCTTCGAGTGGTGTGAAGGGTGAGAGGGGGCAGAAAGACGCGCAACCTCCTTGCGACTCAGCCACGAGCGCAGCATGAGGGGGATGTATCGGCAGCATCCCCCGCTGTGCCTCCCGAGCTCTTTCTGTGTCGCTTGCGCGCGTTCTTCTTTCGGATACCGGGAGGTCGGACCACTAACTCGGACAGAGGAGGCTGGCATGGCAAGGGAAACGAAGCAACAGCGGGCCACGATGAGCGTCTACATCCCGCAAAGCAAGGCGAGCAAGTGTCTAGTGGGGCGCCTCAGCAGGCTGGCTGAGAAACGGGACCGCTCAGTCAACTACCTCGTCATCGAGGCGATCTGCGAGTACCTCGATCGCGTGGAGAAGAAAAAGTAGGAAACCGCAGCACTTGCATGTGGTCTCCCCATTGCCATTGGCGGAGTTCCCGGGACACAGTACGAAACTTGCGTACTCACATCTGGCGAGTATGTTGCGTCAGGCGCGCGTAACGTCACAGACGAGTCCTGGATGAGATCCCAATTCGTAGTGGAACTCGAGCGTATCTCCGCCGCGGATCGCACCATCGTACGGGATCGGCTTCGGGATCGTCAGCCCGGAATCGTACGCGCGAAGAACGTAATCCCGATGGACGGTGACCGTTGTGAGCAGCATCGGAGTGTATCGCCCCTCCAGGGAGTGAGGGATGTGGATCGAAGCCGCGGGCAATCGATCATCACTCAAGTCGGTCCACTCCGTGATTGTCGCGGCGTTCAGCTCGAAGACGGTACCCAGGAAGAGGCGATCGCGCTCGGGTGGGACAGGCTCGGCGGCCTCATTACCCAACTTGCTCCTGTTGTTTCCTAGGAAACTGAACTCCTTCGAGACATCGACCAAGTACGCATCGACACGAACCGACTCGGGAATGAGGGTCGCTAGGGGAGCCTGAGCCAGGAGGTGCCGCGCGATGGGAACCTGGGGCTCCTTCTTCAGACACACGTTCATCGTTTCGCTCAGGAGGATGTCGGGCGGCCGATCTGCCAAGACTTCGTAGTGGCAGGCGTCGACCGCTTCGTACGCCCGAATGCGACCACTCAGCCCGAGTGCATCGATGACCGTTCTGGCCGAGTCGACCGAAGCTTCGTGAATGTCGAGGAGTGTGACCTGTAGCTCGTCTGGGCCGAAGAGGGCCATCGACGGGAGGGCGAGCACGGCGTACGGTCCACAGCCGGCGTACAGCAGGTGGGTCGGTCGATCCGGATGAGCAACCCTCACTTCTTGGATCGCCTGCTGCACGCCGCGGGCGAAGACGACCGTCCGCACGATGTCGTCGGCACACCGGCCGGCCATGGTCGGAGACAATGCGAGTCCGCTGGAAGTGAAGGTCTCACCATCACCACGGACCTCGGTCGGCTCGATCCGAACCGTGGCGTGGTCTCGCAGGAGATCCGTCAAGAGACCCAACTCCGCTCTCAAGGCGAAGGCGGGCGTCTGTTCGTCAAGGATCGTGCTCGCGAGCTGTCGAAGCCGCTCGTCGGACATCATGTGTGCAAGAGTACATCGTGTGTGGCCGCCGCCGGTCAGTGGATCTCGAATCGCGGGGGCCACTCTGAGCATCCCAACGGGGTCCGCACCGGCGAGAAGATCAATCCAGAGGTGACGATTAGTACATCCTCCCCGTAGGCGACGGGGGACTGGGCGGGGAGAATGTAACACGCATCACCGTCGGAAGGAGCGGTTCCATGATTCGTGTCTCTCGCTCGCTCGTGTTGCTGTTGGTCCTCGGTCTTCTCGCGCTCGGCGGATTCGTCACCGCCCAGGGAACGGAATCACCGGATGACCTCATCGCACAAGCCGACCTGGCCTACATGACGCGGCACGTCCTGGAGAGCATGACCGAAGCGATCGCGCTCTACGAAGCTGTCCTGCCGAATCTGCAGACGCTCTCGGTCTCGTCTCAGGCGTACGTGCTCAATCGCCTGTCGCAGCTGTGCTATGAAGCCGCCATGTTCACCGAAGGGAACACGCCCGAGGACAAGGAGCTGTTCACCAACGGCATGGAGTACGGGTTCCAGAGTCTTCGGCTGAACGAGGAATTCGGTGCCCACGAGCCGGCCGGGCTCGAAGCGGCTTTGCCCTATGCGACCAACGCGATGGCAATGCACTGGACGGCGAACAACTGGGGGATGCTTCTCGAGATGAACCCGAGGCAGGGACTCTTCGAGCAGGGTTCCGTGATGGCCCTCTTCGAGCGAACCATCGAGGTCGATCAGGGCTTCTGGGGCGGGAGCGCGGCGAGCGCGCTCGGTTCTCTTCTCATCATGGTCCCCGGAATCATGGGCGGCAACGCCGAACGGGGACTGACTCTCGTCGAGGATTCGATCGAGATGGATCTCTCCTACTTGCATAACCGGATCATCCTCGCCGAGTACTGGGGGTTCACCTACAACATGTTCGGTGCGCTGACCGGCGTGCGCGATGCCGAGCTGATCGAACGGGAGTGTGCTGTCATCCTCGCAGGTGAGATCGGCGACTGGCCGTTCTGGAACCGTCAGGCCAAGCTCGAGGTGGAGCGGCTGTTGGCGCAACTCGCGGAGCGGACCGACTAACTGGCGAGCGGCTCGTAGCCGAACGTGTCGAACGCGAAGCGCCAGTGGCGGTTCACCTTCTCGATGACGACCGGATCGAACTCGTAGGAATTCTTCTTGTAGCCGGCCACGCTCTCCAGGTACGTGCGCAGGCGCGGCTCCGCGGCGACGAATCCCGGCAGATCCAGTTCCTCGTAGATGCGGCGCAGTTGATCCATCGGCGCGGCCTGTAGATCGTCGAATCGAAGCTCGACGAAGTTGCGCTCGGGGATCAGCGATCGGTCGGCCAGGAAGCGCTCCATCAGCCGGGCGTAGGTGCGCAAGACGGAGGACTCAAGGTCGTCGGGCTCAATTCGCTGAAGCTGCGATCGCAGAAGGACCGTGTTCAGCATGTGCAGGGTCGAGAGGAAGACCTTGTACGGATTGCGGTGGATGTGGATGAACTTGGCCTCCGGGAACCGCTCGAGCAGGATCGGAATCCTGGCGCTGTGCGCGCAGTTCTTGACCACCTGCCGGCGCCCGCCACTCGCCAGGCTCGCCTTCCGCAGAAGCTTCAGATAGGCGTCGACCCATCGTTTGCGCGCTCGCGGGGACAGCCCCTCGAGGAGAACCGAGCGCTCGAAGATCTCTTCGGCCTGCCGAGGGAGGGAGAAGGTGTGGATGTACGAGTGCTCGGACACGTTCGCCAGACCGAACTCGTCTTCCTGCGGAGCATCCATGTCGAGAGGAATGTTGTCGATCAGACGGGTCGGATAGTGGGACGCGGCAAACCGGGCGATCGACCGCTTGATCGCCCCGTCGCCGATGAGACAGAAGCCGGGAGCCATTGCCTGAAAGGTCGTGAGCGACCCGAGATTCTCATCCTGGCACAGGAGGTTGTGGAGATGGGTGGTCCCGCTTCGCCAGTGGCCGACGATGAAGATCGGCGACGGGTGAATGGCCGTTCTCCGAACGGCTTGGCCGTACCGGGCACGTTCCCAGATGCGCAAGGGACTTGTCAGCAGCGTCGTACAGGTGACGAACAGCGCGCGAGGAAGGAAGGCGCGGTCGATGCCCTCGCTGAAACGCAGCAGGCGCATCCAGTTGCGGAACGAGCCGAGAGCGATGGGATGTTCGGCGTTTGTCGGGCGCGTGGCGTTCGTCATGCAACAATCTCCCATCTACCGGCCGGCTGCGCTACGGACCCGCATCCGCCATCCGCACCAATCCGAAGATCGTCGTCGTGTAGGCGACGCCGCCATCCGGGTGGAGGAAGAGCGCACCGGCCCAGTTGTTGTATCCCTGGCCGGTGCCGGTCAGCTTCCGGAACACGGTCTCCCCGGTTTCGAAGTCGACGGCGGTCAGATACCACTCGGAGACCGGGGAATCCTCATCCCGCCAGTACGTGTAGACGAGGCCGCTTCCGAACGAGAGCTTGAACACACAGATCCCGCGCACCGGATTCGTCCAGGCGGTCTGGCAGGTGTAGGTGCCGTCGTCGTGTCGTGTGAGATCGACGCGTGTCAGTCCCGGTTCCGGATGCGAGGTGGGGAAGCGGTGATGTCCCCAGTTGTTCTCGACGAGCACCGAGTAGACGCCGGTTCCCGCGCCGACTTTGTCGGCATGCTCGAAGCAGGCGGCGCTGATGTCGGTTCCGCTCTTGCCCTCCTCGAAGAGCGGCGTACGGCAAACCACGGCGCCGTCGGAACGGTTGACGAACAGCAGGCTGATTCGAGGCTCGGCGTTGTCGGTGATCGCGACCAGTCCATCCGCCTCGCCCATGAGCGAAACGGACGTGCCCGAGCCGCGGGTGATGTGGCCGGGCTTCGCCGCCGGCCCTCGCTCGTATTCGGTTCGCCAGTCGGTCGAGATGCGTCCCGTGCCGTCCTGGCTGAATCGATAGAGGGCGTAATCCGAAACGATGTAGACGCCTTCCTCGGAGACAGCGAACGAGTTTTCGATGATCTCGCTCTCCAGGTGGATTGTCTGAACCTCGCCCGTCTCGATGTTGACGGTTCCAACCACGCCGCCGGTGGTGGCATACCAGTAGAAAGCGCCCCCCCAGTCAGGGAGAACCCAGGCGACGGAGTCTCTGTGAGGCCAGCGCATCGGTACGACGTGATCGCTCAGGTCGTACTCCCTGATGAGTTCGAAGTCGCCGTCGGCTTCGGGCGTCTGAATGACTTGGATCGTGTTCTTCGTCGTTGGGACGACCGCGCGGTCCTGGTCGTCGAGAACGAAGTACATCCCGGCGCCGATGTACTTCCACGGCAAGATGCCCTGTAGAAGCCAGTACCAAGGACGTCCGGGGAGGGGATGGGAAGCGAACTCTTCGAGCGTCTCCGGATCCATCAGCTCGAGTTTGAAGCCTCGGCCGTTGCTGTAAACGGCAACGATCCGCCCGAGTCGATCGAAGGTGACCGTTCCGTAGCCGCCGAAGCCTTGTGTTCTCGAAGAGACGTTCAGGTTCGGCCCCACGGGTCCTGCCGCCTCGTAGGCGTCGCTCATGTAGGCATCGCAGTGCATGTTGCTGCCCCGGCCGGAAGCCATGAACGGGTGTTGTGCGATGGCGAGGTGAGCAATCGGACCCGAACGCTCGGCCAACATGACGTCCGTCGCGTCCTCTGCCGAGAGATCCGAGGCGCCGCCGTGGGCGATCGCCCGCCAGGTGGCTCGGAAGAACTCCGCCGGCGTGAGGAGTCGATCGGAGATGGGGCGCACCGGGAGATCGGCGAGGGGCCCGTAGGTCCAAATGGAGTTTGAGGGCGTGATGGAGAAGGGCAGGATGAGCGAGATCGCTCCGAGGAAAAACCTCCTTGCCCGATGTCCCTTGCGTCCACCCCTACGTTCCAGCCTGGATCACCCGGCCCTCAGTGTACCGGAATCACTCCGAATCGTGGGAAGGCCCAAACCCATCGCCTGAGTTGAGTCGGGGAACATCTCAGGTGACCATGCGGAACACTCGGGCAAATGAGGGAGGCTACAGCGTGGGCTCAGCAAGAGAGGGATTCGTTCTTTGGTTCACCGGTCTTTCCGCCTCGGGCAAGACGACGCTCGCCAAGGCCGTCGAACGCGAGCTGATCGAGCGCGGGATCCACGACGTCCAGCGGCTCGACGGGGACGTCGTCCGGCAGGATCTCACACGGGATCTCGGCTTCTCGAAAGAGGATCGCGACGAGAACATCCGTCGCATCACGTTTGTCGCGGAGCTCCTGTCCAACAACGGCGTGGCCACCATGTGTTCCTTCATCTCGCCATATCGAAACGCACGTGCCAATGCTCGTGCGCGGTGCCGCAACTTCATCGAGGTCTTCGTCGAGTGCCCGATGGACACTCTCGTGGAGCGAGATCCCAAAGGGCTCTACAAGAAGGCCTTGGCAGGGGAGATCCAGGGGTTCACCGGCGTCGACGATCCGTACGAGACGCCCGAATCTCCCGAGGTCATCGTTCACACCTGTGCTGAGACCGTCGACGAGTCCACGCAGGTGATCATCGACTACTTGGAGAGCCGAGAGCTGATCCACGTTGTCGAAGATCGCTCGGTGGCCCGTGCGGCTCCGACCGACCTTGTGAATCGAATCGCCGAGAACGCCGAGAACTTGCCGCAGCCGAGTGGACCCGCGATCGAACTCTCCTCGGCACACCTCTGCGAGCTCGATGCGATCGGATGTGGGCTCTACACCCCGCTGACAGGGTTCATGACCGAAGCGGAGTACGAGCGCGTCGTCGACGCGATGCGGCTTCCCGATGGCACGGTGTGGGCGGTACCGGTGACGCTTCCCGTTCCGACCGGGCTTCTGGAGGAGATCAAGCACGGCATGATCCTTCCGCTGTGCGACGAGGGAGGCGAGACCTACGGCCTCATCGAGGTCAAGGACGTGTTCGTCAGAGACCTGGAGAAGGAGGCAGAAGCGGTCTACGGAACCGCCGACCCGGACCATCCCGGCGTCAGCCGGCTGCTCTCGGAATCCAGGACGACCGTCGGCGGCGACATCCACCTGCTCCGGCGTGCGCCGATCACGAGCCACGGCTCCCACATGGATCCCGCGGAGACACGGGCAGCCTTCGCCGAGAAAGGCTGGGAAACGATTGTCGCGTTCCAGACTCGCAACCCGATTCATCGGGCGCACGAGTATCTACAGAAGTGCGCGCTCGAGATGGTCGACGGACTGTTCATCCATCCGCTCGTCGGCGAGACGAAGGCGGGAGATATCCCGGCTGACGTTCGATGGCGCTGCTACGAGGAGGCCCTTGCCGGCTTCTATCCGGCCGACCGCACGATGCTGGCTCCGTTCCCCATCCCCATGCGATACGCGGGGCCTCGAGAGGCTCTCCATCACGCCATCTGTCGCAGGAACTACGGCTGCACGCACATCATCATCGGACGCGATCACGCCGGCGTCGGGAGCTACTACGGAACCTACGATGCCCAGCAGATCTTCGATCGCTTCTCTCCCCACGAGCTGGGCATCGTGCCTCTCAGATTCGAGCGCGCCTTCTACTGCGAGACATGCGGCCAGATGGCGAGCACGAAGACCTGCCCGCATGGGGTGGAGGATCATGTCTTCCTATCGGGGACAAAGGTTCGAGGGATGCTGGCCGATGGGGACGCCATTCCGGAGGAGTTCACACGCCCGCCCGTCGCCGAGATCCTCCGCAAGGCCTACCGGGAAGACCCGCAGAGTGAATGATGCCTGTCGCGCCAGGCTTCAAGGTTCGGTCTGACTTTCACCAAAGGCGGCCCCCTGCTTCGGCCATGTGATGGTCGAAGGCTCTGGGTTAATGATCCACCGGTCGCTTTCGAGGCGAGCGTAGCTTGCGCTCAGCTGCGTGGCCTCACCGGCGAGGAACGAAGAGTAGACCTCTCGCGCCGTCATCGTCTCTGTGAGTGGCATGAGGACTGCGTGCATCTGCAGCGATGTTCGGATGAAGACTAGCGCGCCCCATGGGTCCGCGGATGGGATTCGACAAAGGAGCAGGTTGCCGTCTGATACCGTTCCCCTGAAGCCAATTGGGACCTTCATGACAGGTCTCACCATGTGCTGTACTGGACTGAAGAAGCGTTTGGCCAGCTCGCGGATCTCGCGCTTCGGTCTTCTGCCGTATCGCAGGAAGAACTCCCCAAGCATTCCGCGGCCGATGAAGGCACCATCAGCTGAGAGGGCATATTGGTATCCCAGGAGCTTGAACATCGTCAGGTACGCGGCTTTGAGAAGGGACACGAACGCTTCGATAGTGACGTCCTTGCTGGCCCACACCTCCCAATTGGCGGCCGCCTTTGCTTGTGCCTCAGTCGGGGGTATCTTGAGACCGAGGAAGACCGATTCCTCCTCAGTCTCAAGCTTGAAGCCGGTGAAGCGCACTGGCATCGGGCCCTTAGCATAGAAGTGCTCTATTGGCTCTCCGTCTGCGGTGATAGTGATGTTGAAGAGCCTCGATTGCGTAGGATCGAGCAACACCGAAATGGGACTGCCGCTCTCCTTGTACAGAATCTGGACGAAGTCCGACTCGAATCTCGAACCATAGAACTCATCCACGTCTTTCCTCTGTACAACCCACTGCCGATCTGAATCGGGGAAGGCGGAGTTGACTACATGGCCACGGCAGAGCTTCGTTTGCTCGTCTGTGTGGAGAACGGGGCAGTAGAAGTGCGAGAAGGAGCTTCCTGTCAGAGCATTGAAGTCACTCTTCAGCTCACTCAGACTTCGAAGCAGCTCCTTGTCTCGCATCGCGTGTTGTCTCCGCCTAGGTTCTTCCAACTTCGTGGAGGTGCAGTTCCCGGGACATGGTGACGAACTCAGCTGCGATTCCCATGCACTGGATGTTCCCACTCACAGATCTCGATGTCTGTTCTTCCCACACCGATCATCCTAAGGAGATGGTACTGCGGGTCAGGCGCCTACGGAAGCTCTTCGAAGGTCCGTCGGGGCCCTGGCGTCAGGCTTCTGCTTTCGAATCTAGGGTTATCCGGATGCCCAGCGTGTTCTTCCGCGCTCTAGAGAGCGAGCAGGATTCGCAAACGTTCGTCGACGTCCGCCATGGTTTTTCCTCAGCGTTTCCGAGGATCTCGGCAAGGCGGTCCTTCAGGATCCATCGAGGCCCGCTTTGTCGCCTGTCCGACGTCCGACTATTCGAAGCTCGCCTTCTCGACCTGCCTCTTGACCCAGGCTCGGAAGGTGCTCATACGCTCGATCAGATCGTCGACCTCTGCCTCGCTCGCGACGTTGACCTGCTCGTAGGCGGCGATATTGCGCTTGCGACGTGCACGGTCGAAGTACTCCGCGAAGTGCCGCTGATCCTCAGGAAGTCGGTCCTTCAGTTCCGCGAAGGTGCGAGCGTGGAACGCCTGCTTTCGCACGCGGATTCCGTGAAGACGCAGGACGACCGTCGCCAGCTGCAAGGCCGCGTTGTAGGCGAGTGCGTAACGTGTGTCGAGATGAAGGACCTTCACTCTGGCCTGGCCGAGATCGCGCTCGGCGATTCCGAGGAGGCGTTCGACCTCGATGCCGGAAGGGACGACAGGCCTTGTCGCGTCACTCATGACAACAGCCCCTGAAGTGCCTCCTGATCCCCGATCAGGAAGATCATGTGCTCTCGCATTACGGACTCAATGAACGGGTCGTTCTGTGTCCGCCTTTCGGCAAGTTCGGATGCGGAGAACAGCGAGACATTGATTTCTCTGCTCAAGGATCTCTCGAGGCTGGTGATTGCTGGTGAGATCTTGCTTAACTTCACGGTTCCGACAATGAACAAGTCGATGTCGCTCTCCGGCGTATCCAGGCCCGCAGCGACCGAGCCGTAGATGAAGGCGATGTCGATCCCGCTGCCCTTCGCAAGCTCCTCGCGGATCGGATCGGCCAGTGCGACAGTCTTGAGAAAGAGCATCCGCAGATCTCCGAAGATCGGATTCCCTTGGTTCGCGCGATAGTAGACCTGGTTCCCCCGCGGCTCTCGGTGGAGGAGACGGATGGCGGTCAGCCGTTCGAGTTCACGTTGAACCGCACGGGGGAGGAGTCCCGTGAGACGGACGATCTCGCGAACGTAAAACGACTGATCCGCGTGTCGAAGGAGCAGCGCAAGTACCTTGACGCGGGCCTCGGATCCCAGGAGCTCGTTAAGCATGAGGCCTCCGTATACAGAAAGTATACGATCGTATACAGATCGTAGACGGAGGTCAAGTACCTCGTCCAATCTGGCTGTCACTACGTCCGATTCGGCTCCCGAGGTCGAAGAAGCCTCGCACGCAGGGCGTATCTAGCAGACGCTAGGTGCGCCCGATTTCGTGCAGATGTAGATTCTTGGCGCCGGCGACGTCGCCGAACTTGGTCAGGACGCACTCGGCCTTGATCTTCATCAGCTCGTCGTAGCGCTCGTCATCGACCATGGCGACGATCCGACAGATCGAACTCTCGCCGTCGACGAAGCGCCACGGGAAGCAGCCGATCGTCGCTCGCTGGTTCAAGAGAAGGTCGATGTCGCCGCCAAGGCACTCGGCGTGGATGATCCCGTGCGGGAACAGCTCGATGTGCATCAGCTGGTACTTGGACGCGTCGAAGCGTTCGGCGAGAGACTGACCGTACTTCTTCTGGAAGTGCGCGTCGGCTTCCTTCGCCTGGCGCGGCATCCAGTCGCGGATGATCGTGTTCATCGGATGGTCGGCGCTGCCGCAGTCGAGGCCGATCCAGCGGATCTTCTTCTCACGGCACCAGAGGGCGAACTCACGATCCGGGCCCGGGTGCTTGACCATGTAGCGGATCTCGTCGGCCGTCGGCTGATCGAACCCGTAGTGGTGGTAGCCGGTGTGGATGATCAGGATGTCGCCCTCCTTGACCTCGACGCGTTCCTCGATCATCTCCGGCGTGTAGATGTCGTAGTCCCCGGCAGCGTCGGACAGGTCGACGATGACGCCCTCATGAACGAGGAAGTCGAAGTCAAGCTCGGCGATGTCCTTACCCGGCGTGTAGAAGTGGATCTCGCCGTCGAGGTGCGTGCCGACGTGGTTGGAGTGGGTCAACAGCTGCCCGTTCGCTCCGTTTGGCGCGAGGCGCTTGAAGTACTTCACCTGGAGCGGCTCGTAGGTCGGCCATGGCGGCGTGGCAATCGACAGCGGAATCGTCAGATCGATCATCTTCATCGTTCTACCTCCTTGAGTAGGTCAACTACTCATCTCGCGCAGAGGCGCAGAGTTCGTAGGGAACAGCCTTCTCCCTGGCCGAAACCCTCCTGCCTTGGTTTCTCCGCGTGCTCAGCGCCTCTGCGCGATACGCTTGTTTTGGTCTCCGGGTCTTCGACAGCTTGGATTCGCTCATTCGGTATCCAGCCCTTCTGCAAGAGCCTTTGCGGCATTGGCGAAGACGGAGAAGGGCGGGGTGACAAGGCCGGCACCGACCATGCCGACGCCCGGCTCCTTGTGCGCGATCCCGGTGTTGATCGCCGGGACGATTCCCGATTCGACGACCTTCAGTACATCGATTCCCGTCGGCGTTCCGCGGAAGCCGAGGGCCGGGATCTGATAGGCGCGGCTCTCGGCGAGGGTGATCTTGCCCATTCGCTTGGTCGTCTCGAGGGCCAGGCTTGGGCTGCCGCCGACGAACTGCACGATCGCTGGGGACGCGGCCATCGCGAAGCCTCCGTAGCCGGCCGTCTCCGTGATCGCCGAGTCGCCGATGTCGGGTGCTGCGTCCTCAGCGCTAAAGCCTGGCAGGTAGAGTCCGTCGACGATCGGTGCCGGGGCTGTGAACCAGCGGTCGCCGGTTCCCGACACGCGGATTCCGAACTCGGTCCCGTTGCGGGCCATCACTGTCACGAGCGAACTCCCCTCGATGCCTGCGGCGGCATCGAGCGCGCACTTGCCGGCCGGCATCGTCAGGTTGAGGAAGAAGTGGTCGTTGGCGTTGAGAAACTCGAGAACGCGGGCCATCGCCTCCTTGGGCGCGTCGAGGCGCACTAACGCCGGCGCCAGCTCGCGGATGAGGAGCGACGTGCCGGCGCGATTCCGGTTGTGCCCCTCGTCGCCCATCTGCAGTGCCTGGGCGATCAGCGAGCGCAGATCGATCGGGCCGGTTGATTCAATGACGGCGGACAGAATCGGCGCTAGCTCATCCCGCATCCAGTTGAGACGCTCGATGACCTCGTCCGCGAACGCGCCGTAGCGGAGAACCTTCCCGAGGCCCTCGTTCAGCGTGCAGTAGGCGCGGTTGCCGGCGGTCGCGTTCTCGATGATCCAAACTGGCATCGAAGCCGTTGTGACACCGGCCATCGGTCCAACCGCGTCGTGGTGGTGGCATGGCTCAAACGTTATGTCGCCGCTTGCGGCGAGGGTTTCTGCTTCCGCAGAGGATGCGGCCGCCTGTTCATAGATCAGTCCGCCGATGACGCCGCCTCGCATCGGTCCACACATCCGATCCCACGTAACTGGCGGTCCGGCGTGAAGGATCGTCTTATCGGTCATTCCGGGAATCACGTCGCGTGCGATCCCGATGCCGACCACGCGAGGCTCGGCGGACAGTAGCTTTTCGATTGCTGCGGCGTTGGCCGTCTCGATCCGCTCGATCCAGGCCTCTCCACTCTTGGCGCGGAGGCCATCGACGAGATCGGCCAACCCGCTGTCCCCGCCGGCTGGCGGACGCCAGTCGATGTCGATGACCGGTGAGCCGATGTCGCGAAGGGTCTCGGCGAACGTCGCGAGGCCGAGGTTGATCACGCGGAGTTCCTCGGAGAAGAGCTTCTGAATCGCACTCACGACTTGGCTCCTTGAAGAAGCTCGATGGTCATCCGAACGGCGGCGGCGTTGCTCTCGGCGACCTGAACGCCCGCGTCCTCCAGCGTGGCTCGCTGCTCGGAAGCGTTCTGCGGATCGAGGTCCGTGCCCGTCACCGAAGCGACGATGTGCAGGTCGCGGCCCTGCTGCCGCGCCGCTCCGATGGCCGATTGAGCGGCGATCGCGAGGCTTCCTGCAGGATTCCGGTGAGCCCCGTAGCCGATGACGCAGTCGACGAGAACGATGCCCACGGTCGAATCCGAGCCGGCTTGGGCGACGCGTTCGTCTCGCAACGATGGCTCTATCATCGGATGCGGGCGTCCGATGGTGAAGGCATCGTCGCCGAGATCCCAGAGAACGTTCGCGGCGACTTGTGCCTCTGGATGAACCTTCTCGGCCGGATTGGCGGCGACGTTGGAGACGACATCGACCCCGGCTTGGTTCATCAGGCTCCATGCCTCTTGGCAGAGTGTGCCGCCGCAAAAGAGGCCGATCGTTCGACCGAAGGTCGAGCGATCTGTCGGAGTTCCGGCGAAGACCGGAACTCCCGCCGACGGCGTAGCAGTCGGCGCAAGGCCGGCTGCGCTGCAGGCGAGCGTAGCTGCCTCAGCGAGCGTGTCGGCGAACTGAACGGCCCATTCGGGGCTTCTCGCTTCGCCTGCGACGAAGTGCACGACGCCAGGTTTCCCGGCCGCCGCCAGCGACTCGACAACAGCCTTCGCCACGTCGGGGGCCGGCGCCTTGGAGACGACGACGATGACCTCGGTACTCGGATCCTGGGCGAGGGCCTCGATGCCGAAGCGCGTCATCGCAGCGCCCACGTCGCTCGACAGGTCGCGCCCCCCGGTTCCGATCGCCTGAGAGATCCCGCCTCCGAGCTGATGGACGAGCGAGCTGATCTCCTGGATCCCGGTGCCTGAAGCACCGACGATGCCGACTGTGCCGCGACGGCACGTATTGGCAAACCCGAGAGGGACGCCGTTGAGGATGGCGGTTCCGCAGTCGGGTCCCATCATCAGGAGGCCTCTCTCGACGGCTTCTTCCTTGAGCGCGACTTCGTCTTCGACGGACACGTTGTCGGAGAAGAGCATCACGTGCAATCCCTGCCGGAGAGCCTGTCGCGCCTCGCGAGCGGCGTAGGTGCCAGGAACCGAGATCAGCGCGAGGTTGGCGGTCGGATCGATCTCGACCGCTTCGCGGAGGGTGCTCGGACGGTCGGCTGCGGCTTCGCCGTCCTCGGTGGTCCCGGCAAGCAGCTTCTCGAGACGTTCGCTTGCTGCGTCGAAGACTTCCTGCGACTCCGCGTCGATCGCAATCAGGAGGGAATCCGGACGAATCCGCGATGTGGACTCCTCTAACGTGAAGCCGACACGCCGTAGGCTGTCGGTGTTTGACGGCGTCCCCATCGCGACGATCGCCTGGCTCACGCCGGGAAGGCCTTCCAGTTCTTGGCTGATCCGCATCAGGAAAACCGAATCGAAGTAGCGATTCGGCTCGACCAAGACCCGCTTCATGACGGCGATCCCTTCTCGACCTTCTCCTCGAGAATCCGCAGCAGAATCCGTTCGTAGGAGAGCGGCAGCGTGGAGAACTCGATCCCGAGGGCATCGTAGAGCGCGTTCCCGACGGCCGAGGGAACCGAGATCATCGGATGCTCGGCGACGCCGCGCGCGCCGTACGGACCACCCGGCTGCGGGTTCTCGAGGAAGATCTGCTCCGTCTCGCGCGGCAGGTCCTTGGCCGTTGGGATCTTGTAGTCGGCGAGCGACGGATTGAGGAAGCGGCCGCTCTCATCGAACAAGAATCCTTCCGAGAGAGCGGAGCCTAGCCCTTGGACGACGCCGCCAACGACCTGACCGACGACGAGCTTCGGGTTGAGGATCTTGCCCGCGTCGATGGCGGTCACGATCTTGAGGATCTCGATCTCGCCGGTCTCGGTGTCGATCTCGACCTCGACCGCGTGCGCCCCGTAGGTCCAATACTGCGCCGGCAGACCTTGCCCGGTCTCCGGGTCGAGGTGCGTCAGCCCCGTCGCGATGAAGCGTCCACGGCCGATGACCGGTCCGCCGATCGAGTTTCCGTTGGGGAACGTATAGCCGAGCGAAAGCCGGCTGTAGGGGATGCGCTTGTCGGGGCGTTCTCGGGCGAAGACTTCTCCGTTCTCGCAGACGATGTCCGCGGGGTCGGCGTCGAGTGCCTTTCCGGCGACATCGCGGATCTGGCGGAGGCAGTCGGCGGCGGCTTCGATGACCGCGTTTCCGCCCATGTACGCGAAGCGGCTGGCGACCGTTTGCCAGTCGTAGGGCGAGAAGGCGGTGTCGCACTCCCACGTGACGTGTGCGCGCTCGATCGGAATCTTCAGCTCCTCGGCCGCGATCTGCCGCAGCACGGTGTAGGTCCCCTGACCGTAGTCGACGCCGGAGACGAGGATGTCGGCTGCGCCGTCTTCGTCGAGCTTGATGACCGCGGCACAGCTGGTATAGGTCGGCATGGCCGGCGCCTTGTGGAGCACCGCGATCCCCTTACCGCGGACCTTGTTCGGCTCGGCCGGCGCTTCGCTCGGCGCCTCCCAGTCGATCGCTTCGGCGGCCGCTTCGAGGCAGCCGACAGGACTTCCGTGGCCGGACGTGAACGGCTCGCCGGTGATCGTCGTGTCCCCCTCCTTGAGAAGATTTGTGCGACGGAGCTTCACCGGATCCATGTCGAGCTTCCGGGCCATCATGTCGACCGCTCGCTCGACTCCCCACAACACCTCCAGGTGGCCGAACCCTCGGTACGCGGTGCCGAAGACCTTGTTGGTGTAGACGACGAAAGAATCGATCCAGCAGTTGTCAATGGCGTACGGACCGGCGCCGGCGTACGCGGCGGCGCGGCCGATGTTGACGCCGTAGTCTGCGTATGCGCCCGCGTCCCAGACGTAGGTTGACTTGAGGGCCTCGATCTTCCCGGCTGTCGTGCAGCCGATCTCGATTGTCGAGTGCAAACCCTGCCGCGAAGGGAGCGTGTTGAACTCCTCCTCGCGGGTCGCGACGACCTTCACCGGCCGCCCGCCGGCCGCCCGCGACAGGACGTAGGCGAGCGGCTCGAGTCCCAGCCCCGCCTTTCCGCCGAACCCGCCCCCGACGTACGGGACGTGCACGCGGATGTTCGCGTGAGGCATGTCGAACGCGTCGCTCATCAAGTGGCGGACGGTGTACGGCGATTGGCTCGACGTCCAGATCTCGGCGCGCCCGCCGGGCAAGACCTGGGCGATGGTCGCGTGCGTCTCCATCGGGACGTGCTGGACGGGCGGGTTGTAGAAGCTGGCCGTCAGCTGAACGTCCGCGTGTCCGAACGCTGCATCGAAGTCGCCCTTCCGGATCTTCTGGTGATGGGCGATGTTCGTGTGCTCCTTGGGGAAGAAGACGCCCTTCATGTGCTCGTAGTCGGCGAGGTCGGGATGGACGAGGTGTGCGCCTTCGGCCATCGCGTCTCGCGGATCGAGGACGGCGTCGAGAGGCTCGTACTCGACCTCGATTTGCGAGCAGGCTTCGCGTGCGATGTCGAGGCTGTCGGCTGCGACGGCAACGACGGCCTCTCCCTGGTAGCGCACGACCTCCCGAGCAAGGATGCATTTGTCTTGCATGTAGAGGCCGAGGCGATAGCAGAGACTGTCTCCTGTGAGAATCGCGCGCACGCCGGGCAGTGCCTCGGCCGCTTCGGTGGCGACGCGCACGATGCGCGCCGACGCGTGCGGCGACTTCACGAGGGCCGCGTGGAGCATTCCGGGGACAACAAGGTCGTGGGTGTAGCGTGCCGTTCCGGCGACCTTGTCAATGCCATCTTCACGGGCAACGCCCTTGCCCACGTAGCGCAGCTCACTCACGGCTCTCCGCTCGCTTTCTCAGCTTTCGTCTGCTCATCATCTGCGAGAAGCGCAGGCGCTTCTCGCGTAAGTTGCCGCGATGCGTTCCGTATCGCGGCAACGACAGCTTCATACCCGGTGCAGCGACACAGGTTTCCGGCGATTGCTTCGATGATCTCCTCGTCGGACGGGTTCGGACTCCTCGTTAGCAAAGCCCTGGCCGACATGATCATCCCCGGCGTGCAGAATCCACACTGAATTGCTCCGGCGTCGATGAACGCCTGCTGCAGCGCCGAAAGTTCACCGCCGGTCGCTTCGCCCTCGATGGTTCGTACGTCGTGTCCGTCGGCCTCAACAGCCAGAACGAGACAGGCTGTGACCGGTGCGCCATCGAGGAGAACGGTGCACGCGCCGCACTCGCCGACTCCGCACCCTTCCTTTGTACCGGTCAGATGAAGGCGATCTCGAAGGAGTTCGAGGAGCGTCGTCGCTGCCGGGACACTCACGGTCTGCGGTTCGCTATTGACGCGGAACGAAACGGTGTGCATCACGCGCCTCCCTTCGCGTCCAACAGACGCGCGATCAGTCGGCGGATGAGAACGGGCAGGACGGCGCTTCGGTACGTGGCCGACGCACGCACATCGCTGATCGGCGAGACGGCGGCCTTCGCCGAGCGAACGGCCTCTTCAGCCAGCGTTTCGGGCGAGTGCGATCCGAGGTCGATGGGCTCGAGGAGCACCGGCGTGGGTCCGCAGCTCCCGATGGCGATCTTGAGCATCTTGTCCCCCGGCAAGAAGGCACCGGCGACATTGACCACCGCCAGATCGTGCCCCCGGATCCGTTGTTGCTTGATGAATCCAGTCCTCGCGCCGTCTTGCAGCTGCGGGATTCGTACTTCGGTGACGATTTCATCGGCGCGAAGACATGTCTGCTTGACGTCGGTACAAAACGCGCGGAGTGGGATCACGCGCTCGCCTTCCTCGCCATGTACGTAGATCTGCGCGCCGAGTACGAGGAGAGGGGGGAGAGAGTCCGAGGCGGGAGACGCGTTGCACAGATTGCCGACGAGGGTGGCGCGATTGCGGAGCTGATACGTCGCGATGCTGAGGGCCGCCTCGCTCAGCGCGGGGAAGAGCCTGCGGATCGCCGCGTCCTCGGCGATTCGATTCAGCGGTACGCTCGCTCCGATGACGGCCGTCCGGTCGTTCTCGGAGACTTCAAGGCGGCCGAGCGCCTCGATTCCCTTGATGTCGACAAGAAGGGCCGGTGTCGTGAGTCCGTTGCGCACGTTCACGAGAAGGTCCGTCCCGCCGGCAAGGATGGCGGCGTGCCCTTCGGCGTCGGCCAAGTGGCGGGTGGCCTCGCCGATCGAACGTGTGTGCACGTACTCGAAGTTGCCCCGCACGGTCGCTCCTTTGCGCGTTCACTGGTACGAAGTGCGAGACGCCCGTCTGAAACGAGAAAAGACGAGCGTGACGCCTCGTCAAAGGCCCATGATAGGCGACGAGAGAGAATCTGCCAAGTCGTTTGACAGGTTGACCGATTGGTCGGGATGCACACCGGCAGGAGGACTTGCTGTTCGCTGCGAGAGACGGATTGCGTCGAACCGATCGCGATCAGGCCGACGACATGCGGACTGCTGCTCGGGAGCTTGGGGGCTCAGACGATGAACGTGATGGCGTCGGAGTCGCCGGGTCGTAGGTACTCGACCTCCACACGCGTGACACGAATGAGGCAGAAGGCCGGGTCGTCCGCGCCCGCCCAATACTGCTTCAAGAACGGGATGTTGGCACCGATCGTCTCCCGCGTCTGCTGGTCGGTCACGACGTTTGCGACGCCGGCGACGCGGATGTACCCGTTTCCACACTCCTCCGTCAGGGGAAGACAGAACTCAACGTTCGGGTTGCGCAGCATCTGGTGCGCCTTGGCGCTGCGGGTGTGTGTCGCGACCCAGAACTTCTCGTCGAGATTCAGAAGCGTCATCGGGCGAACCCTCGGCTGATTCGCCTCGGCGGTCGCCAGATAGACGCACTGCAAGTCCTCGAGCCTCTGCCAGACCTCTTCTTTGATGCGTTCGATTGACGAGCCCATGAAACCAACCTCCTCCGCGCGATGTCGATGATCCATTCTACCGTCTTGCAGAGGTGGCGGTCCCGTTTCGGCTCAAGCGCTGCCTTGTATCAGGTACTGAATGGATTCGCCGACGACGCATCGAGCGCGCTTTCGGCGATGTTGAACCCGTATTCCCGAATTCGCAGCAGGCTGTCCAGCACGATGCTGACCGATGGAGCATCGTCAGGCTGTTTCTCCGCTGCCGCGGAGCGAGTGAGCTCGAACAGCTGCTCCGAACGCTCTTTCTCTTGCAGAACGTGATCAGCGAGTTCGGTGTCGGCCTCCTCGAACGACCGGACGGCGCGCTCGAGAATGCTGGTCGAATCTTCCGCTCGCTCCTGGATCTCCTTCGCCACGGCCGTGACGACCGGGCTTCCCAGCGCAAGAGTTGCTTCGGAGATCTTCCAGGCGTGGTCGGCGACACGCTCGAGCTGACTGGAGACGGCACGGTAGTGCTGGAACTGCAGCCGCGACAAGCCGTAATCCTCCTCGAGGACGAGGTCCCGCAGAAGCAGACTAAACTGGCGGGCGACGAGGAGGGCCAGGCGGTCGACGTCGCCGTCGCGCTCGACGACATCGCGGGCCAGCTCCTCATCATGTTGGCAGAAAGCGGTGACGGCATCGGTCAACATTGCCCGTGTGATGTCGAAGATCCGCCGCAGCGTCTTTGGCACGGGGAAATCGCGGACGTTGACCAGCGCGTGAAGAACGACAGAGCTTTGGGTCTCTTCGAAGATCTCAAGCCCGATCAACCCGTGCGCGATCTCTCGAACCATCCGGCGCTGATCCGGACGAATCCTTTCGGCCCGGATCTCGATCATGTCGAAGCCGGCGATGTATCGCGAGATAATTTCGCGTTGGAACCGTTCGAAGGGCCACTCTTTCAGATCGATGGTGCAGTGGTTCCTGCGAGCGAGGCTCTCCGGAACGAGAAGGAGCGTGCCCGAGGCGTTCGGGAGCAGCGTCACGATCGTTCCGGGGGCGATGCCCACGCCCTCCGCCCACGCTTTGGGGAGCGTGACGAAGTACGTCGATCCGCCCGTCTTCTGAACTTTCCTCCTGTACACGATACCTCCATCGGCTGGTTGAGAGTCGTACGGATGCTATAGAAAACCGGCTAGGAAGACAAAGATTCTCCAGCACGCTATTCCTGGAGAGCTCGAGTCCGCAGTTCATCCGACAGACACTCCCTCCGATCTTCGGCCCGCTGGCCGGTCGGCCCATGTAGCGGCTCTGGGAAGCTCGTTCGCATCATCAAAGCACCGTCGCTTGCCGGTCCACGTTCCGGTGGGTACGGGCCTCGTTGTCGCCATTTGCCGCCGTCCGTTGCCCCGCCTATGCTCGGCACATGACGCCTTCTCTCCGCTCCGTGGACACCGGCCTGAGACCGAGAGCGGTCGTCGTCAACGATCGCATGCAGCAGCACTACCGCTACCTGCTGACGGAACGAACGGGGAAGAGCTTCGATTCCGAGTTCCTCCCGGAGCTGACGCCTAAGGAGATGCTCGATCTTGGCATTTTCGGTGGGAAGTACATGACCGACTGTCGAGACGAATTCCCGGCGAACTGGTTCGCGCACGCGAGGCTCTCACCTGCCCGCCGCGATCCTTCGCTCAACTTCTTCGGGGTCAATGCGTCGAAGTCCCTCACCTATTGGCGCCAGAAGGGATGGATCCACCCTGACGATCCGAGAGGATGGTTCCAGTGGTATTGCCGCTATTACATGGGAAGGCGCTGTTCGGACGATGACTGGCAGATCAAGCGCTGGAAGGCGATGAAGCGTCACGCGGCACAAGTCCGCGATCACTGCCTCCCCGGCGACCTCGATTGCCGCCCGCGACAGCGGCAGGCCTTACTGCACTGGGCATACGACAGTCGCAGGATCTAGTCACGACGAACCGATCGTCTTCGCCTAGCCGAGAGCTCGCCCTTTTCCCGAATCGAGGACCTCGACGAGATCTTGCGGGTACGGCTCGAAGTAGACCTGATCCGCGAGGTACCCGACGTCGAACCGGATGATCCACGATCGGATGATGCTCGTCGGCACCGAAAGCGGGACGTGCCGGTTGCGGTACTGCTCGAGCGCATCGAGGAAGAACGCCTTCTCCTCTGAGGTCAGCGCATCGGAGACGTAGCCGAGCGCGTGCATCAGCACGTTGATCGCCGACGTGCGGCGCGGCGCCTTCTCCAGTGCGAGATGCAGGCCGTCGGCGTAGGCAGCGAAGATCTCCGGCGCCGTTTTCTTCTCCGGGTTTGCGACGATGCGGCCCAGCTCCCGCATCTTCGTTTGGTTGTACGCCATCAACAGCAGCTTGTGCTGAGCGTGGAAGCCCACGATGTCTCGCATTTCCCCGGAGGTGCGGACACCGCGAAACCGTGCCCATGCAAACAGACGCGTCAGGAAGTGCTGTCGGATGTCGAAGCTCTTCAACCTTCCTTCGTCCTCGATCGCGCAATGCGGGAACCGCTCAGCGACGGCGCCGCCGAAGACCCCGTGCGTCTTGCTGAATGCTGCGCCCTTCTTGTCATTGACGTACAGCTTCACCTCGCGTGGACCGCACGATGGTGACGCGTACTTGAGGATGACCCCATCCGGCGCTTCGAGTTCGGTCAGCCGGCGATCGACGAACGTCCGCATCGTCTCGGTGAGATCGCGGCCGGTCTCCGGCTGGACGAGTTTCGGCGCCGCCTCGTCTCCGATGAGACGGATCGGTTGTCGCGGCACGCCGAGACCGATCTCCACCTCCGGGCAGACCGTCTCCGCGTTAACGAACGGCTTCAGATGCTCGACAACAGGCTCGTTGATGATGTTCCCGTTGTAGCGACAGGGCTCGAAGCCGAGGCAACGGCTGAACAGGACTCTCGGCGGAACGTGGTCGATCTTCGACGTCATGGTGCGTTCACACGCTCGGCGCGCATTGTCCCATAGCCTGATGGAAGCGCCGGCTGTTGTCAAGAGTGGAGACCAACCAGAGACTGTCCCAAGGGAAAGCGGCGTCCGGTCGTCGAACCGGAGCCGTTTCGGCTTTCGTGATGGCTTCTGCTACTGGAGCGGCGGGATGATCCCGGTTTCCATCAGGATCTTCACCTCGGCCTGTGCGTGCCGGATCTTGGTCTCGGCCTGTTCACGGAGGGCGTCCTCGGAGAGCGGGCGGCGGGCGATCCCCTGTTCAATCGCCTTCATGCCGACGGCGACGGCCTCGTTGACGAAGACCTCGGTCTCCATCATCGTCGGCACGATGTACTCCTCAGCGAGCCCCTTGGCCTCCGCCGTCTGTGCGATGGCATAGGCCGCGGCGATCGCCATCTCGTCGGTGATGGTGGCGGCGAAAACGTCGAGCGCTCCGCGGAAGATGCCGGGAAAGCCGATCGAGTTGTTGATCTGATTCGGGAAATCGGACCGGCCGGTCCCCACGATCCGCACGCCGGCCTCCTTCGCTTCCCACGGCCAGATCTCGGGGATCGGGTTCGCCATGATGAACGCGATCGCGTCCGGGTTCATTGCTTCGAGCCACTCTTTCTCGATCGTTCCCGGCCCGGGCCTCGAGGCGGCGATCAGAACGTCGGCGCCGGCGATCGCCTCGGCCGCCCCGCCGGTCCGTCCCTCGGCGTTTGTTTCGTTCGCGTACTGCCACTTGTAGGGGTTCTTCTCTTGGTCGGCCTCGAGATCCTCGCGATCCGGGTAAAGGATCCCCTTGGAGTCGACGAGGATGACGTGACCCACCGGAACGCCCGCTTGGACGAGAACACGAACGAACGCGATGTTCGCCGCGCCGGAGCCGATGACGGCGTAGGTCGCCTTCGTCATCTCTTTGCCGACGAGCTTCAACGCATTGATCACGCCGGCGAGCGTGATCGAGGCTGTCCCCTGCTGGTCGTCATGCCAGACCGGAATGTCGAGCTTCTCGCGCAGTTGATCGAGGATGGCGAAGCACTTCGGCGTGGCGAAGTCCTCGAGATTGATCCCGCCGAATCCCGGCGCGATCCATTGGACGGCCTGGATGATCTCGTCGGCGTCTTGCGTGTCGAGGACGATCGGGAAGGCGTCGACGCCTCCTAGGTACTTGAACAGGAGCGATTTACCCTCCATCACCGGGAGCCCCGCCATCGGGCCGATGTTCCCGAGCCCGAGAACGCGGGAGCCGTCCGAGACGACGGCGATAGCGTTTGCCTTGTTCGTGTAGTCGAAGACCTTGGCGGGATCGGCGTGGATCTCCTTGCACGGCGCAGCGACTCCAGGTGTGTACCAGATGCCGAAGTCGTCGCAGGTCGATACGGCGCACTTGAGGGTCATCGCGATCTTCCCTCGGTAGAACGCGTGCATCCCCGGGGCCATCTTCCCCGGCAACTTGGCTCGTTCGAGCCTCTCCTCGACGGTCAGGTTCCGATCCTCGGCCATTCTGCTGACATTCTCCTTTCGGTGAGTGAACTCGCGATCACGCATCGATGCGAGCCGCGACTGCCTTCATGTTCTCGGTGATCATCGGTTCCAACGCCTTGTACAGATTTCCGCCTGCGCTGTCCATCGTGACAAGCAGGGGCCCGAATTCCCTCACAGTGAAGATCCACACTGCGTCGGCCATCCCGAGTTCATCGAGCCAATGGACGCCGTCCACCCGCTCGATCCGCTTGGCGGCGAGGGCGCCGGCGCCGCCGGTGTAGTGAGCGTAGACAGCGCCGATTCTCTCCAGCGCGGTCTGGGTTCGATCGCCCATACCGCCCTTGCCGATGGTAATCCGAGGTGCGAATGCTTCGAGAAATCGATCCTCGAACGGCTCCATTCGGGCGCTCGTCGTCGGGCCGGCTGCGATCACGCCCCAGCCGGCGCCGTCGTTGCGAACGATCGGTCCGCAGTGAAAGAGGGCCATCTCACGAGGATCGAACGGAAGCCTGTCACCTCCATCGTGCGCATCGAGCATCGCCCGGTGCGCACCGTCTCGCGCGGTGAAGACGCGGCCGGTCAGGAAGACGATGTCCCCGACTCGAAGCTCGCGAGCCTGGGTCTCGCTGATGGGCAGGGTCAGGCGCTTCGGTTCCTGCGTCATGTCACGCCGCCACAGTGGTCCCGGCGGCACCGACGGCGGCATCAACCCTGATGGTCCCGTCGGCCTTGAGAGTTACTCGCGCGCGCCGATCGGCCCAACACTGGACGGCAATTCCGAGCGGCAGGGACGCCGGGTGCCGATGCGCGTACTCGACGTGGACGGCGAGACAGGTCGTTTCGCCCCCGAGCCCCATTGGGCCGACCCCGCTCATGTTGATCAGTTCGAGCAGCTCGCGCTCTAGTTCGGCGGCTTGGGGTTCCGGGTTCGCGGAGCCGATCGCCCGCAGCAGGGCTTTCTTGCCGAGCTTCATCGCGACGTCTGCGCCTCCGCCGATTCCGACTCCGACGATCGTCGGCGGACAGGGTTTCCCCCGACAAGAGACGACGTGCTCGACGACGGCCCTCTTGACCCCTGTCAGGCCCGCGCTGGGCGAAAGCATCACCAGTGTGCTCATGTTCTCGCTTCCACCGCCCTTCGGTAGAACCGTGATCTGGATCTCGTCTCCGTCGACGATCTCCCAGTCGATGATCGGCATGCAGCGCCCGGTGTTGTCGCCCGGGTTCACACCGGTGAACAGGTCGACGGTGTTCGGACGAAGGGGGATCCGTTCGGTTGCCTCGATGACGGCCGATGCGATGAAGCCGCGGATCTTGGCGAGGAATGGGCTCGCTGCGCCGGCCTCGACGAAGAACGTCAGGACTCCCGTGTCCTGGCAAATCGGGATCGAGTCTTCGTGTGCGATCGCCACGTTCTCGAGGATCGCGTCGAGCTGAGCCGCCGCAAGGTCAGAGGTTTCGCGAGCTCGCGCGCGCTTCAGCGCCTCGACGACATCGCACGGCAGAATCGTCGCCGCGACCCGAAGCGCGTCGGTCACCGCATCTTGAATCCTGTCGCTGCTCACGTCACTCCTTGTTGTCTCATGGCCTTGCCGATCCCAGTGGCTGGCGGGCCACGTCGCGAAGGTATGCGAACAGGTCGCCGCGATTCAAGTGTGCGGGCCGAGGCACACTCACTTCGGAGGAGCTTTGCAGTCGGTCGAGGCGTCCGGTACTGTAGATCGGGTCAGAGAGGAAGTGGATCATGAAGGGGATTCTGGTCATTGCGGATGGGCTCGGCGGACGCCCGACAGACGTTGACGGAAAGACGTGTCTCGAGGCGGCAAGAACGCCGGTCGTCGACGAGCTGGCCGCGCGAGGCGCGCTCGGGCTTGTCGATCCTATCGGGCCCGGCATACGTCCCGGAAGTGACACCGCACACCTCTCCCTCCTCGGCTACGACCCGTACGCGGTGTACACGGGACGAGGTGTCTTCGAGTGCCTAGGGATCGGAATGGACGTTCGCGAAGGCGACGTCTGTTTCCGCGCCAACTTCGCTGCCGTCGAGACGCGCGGCTCGGAGTTCATCGTCACCGATCGGCGCGCTGGGCGGATCGAGTCCGGACAGGACGCACTGGCCTCCGCGTTGAACGAGATCTCTCTCGAGAGCGTGCCGGGCGTGTCGTTCGAATTCCGGGCGAGCACACAGCACCGAGGAGCCCTGTTGCTTCGAGGTGACGGCCTATCGCGGCACGTGACCGAGAACGATCCCCACGGCACGGGGAAACCGGCGCCTCCGTTCGAGGCAGAAGCGGGCCACGACGACGAAGCGGCGCGGCGGACGGCCGCTGCCCTCAATGAATTCGTCCAACGCGCCCACGACGCGCTGCGCGATCACCCCGTGAATCTCCGTCGCATCGAGGAGGGCAAACCGCCCGCCAACTTCGTCTTGGCCCGAGGCGCGGCCGACCATCCTCGAATCGAATCGATCGACTCGATCTACGGAGTGCGGGGAGCCGTGATCTCAGGGGGTGCTCTCTATCGCGGCGTCGCGCTGGCCTGCGGGTTGACGCCGATCGACGTCGCCGGAGCGACGGGCGGTCTCGACACGGACTTGCGTGCGAAGGCGGCCGCGACGCTGGCAGCGCTCAAGTCGTTCGACTACGTCTTCACGCACATCAAAGGAACCGACAACGCCGGGCACGACCAGGATGCACCTGCGAAAACTGCGTTCATCGAGCGGATCGATCGCGAGTTCTTCGGACCGCTGCTCGAAGGGCTGGACGCGTCGATCACGCACCTCGCTTTCACCGGCGATCACACGACGCCGATCGACTTCGGCGATCACACGCACGAGCCGGTTCCGGTACTGTTCTTCGGACCGAATGTCCTGCTGGATCAGACGACGGCCTTCGGCGAGAGAGAGGCGGGACGAGGAGGCCTCGGCCGGTGGAGCGGCCGCGTGCTTCCGATGCTGCTCGGCTACAACAACTGGTCTCCCAAGTTCGGCTCGTAGTCGGGGGCACGTGACACCGGATCGAGGCTTCTAGTTTCTACTCGAGGGCGAGAAGCTGGCCGTTGAGCAGGGCGACGTGGCTCTTCTCCTCGTCGATGATTCGCGCCACTCGATCCCGGCCGAGGCGTGTCGAGACCAGATCCTTGAGGCCCAAGTAGAAGAGAATCGACTCCTTCTCCAGGCCGATGGCGATACGCAGCACCTCGGCCGGAGAGCTTGTCTGCGCGACGAGCTCGGCCGGATCGTTCGAGTTGTCGAAGATCTCCGAGTTGGCCATCGCGGCGAGGTAGGCTTGCGTCTCGTCTTGTGGGTCGAACGCCGTCTGCCCCTTCTCATCTGAGGAGAGTTCCTGTCGGATGGCGGCGAACGTCTGCTCGTGGGTGATTTCCATCTCGGCCAGCTCGACGAACCTCTCCTTGAACGCCGGGTCCGCCGTCGCCTCGGCCGCGGCGCGATAGAAGCGCACGCCGTTCCGCTCGATCCGCTCGGCCATCTGAAGAATCTCGTCTGCGTTGAATCCGAACGACATGTCGGCTCCTCTCTGATCTGTGCCGTCTGATCATACCGCCAACGGTCGGGCGGTTGTAGGACCGCGGAGGCGGGAGGCGCTGACGTATCCCCGGTCCTCGCGGAACGATCACGGGTCAGCTTGCGTCGGTACCCCTTGAAACGGGGAAGAAGGCCGTCTATTCTGGATTGCACGGGGCCGGAGGTGGGCATGCACAAGGAGATTTCACCGCTCGACGGGCGATATCGAGAACGCTTGAGCCGACTCGGGGAATCCTTCTCCGAGTTCGCGTTGGTGAAGGCTCGATGCGAAGTCGAGCTCTGCTTTCTGGAAGCGCTCGACGCGACCGGCCTCTTCCCTCCGTTGACGGAAGAAGAGAAGTCTCGGGTTGTTGCGCTGAGAGACTCCTTCGGCGGGGAGGACTTCGCGTGCGTCAAAGCGATCGAGGCCGAGATCCGCCACGACGTCAAGGCTTGCGAGCGGTTCCTGAGGGAGAAGCTAGCGCTCGCGAATCCCAACCTCATCCACTTCGGCCTGACGTCCGCCGACGTCAACAACCTCGCCTACGGCCTGCTCTTGGCGCGATACCGCGACGAGATCCAGCTCCCGCAGCTGCGCAATCTAATCGAAGAGCTTTCCGTCTTGGCCGAACGCTGGAAGGCGATCGCGTTCCCCGCACGGACGCACGGGCAGCCGGCGTCCCCGACGACGGCCGGGAAGGAGATCGCCGTCTTCGTCTCGCGGCTCGTGCGGCAGGGGAAGCAGCTCGAGGCGCACAGGTTCCGCGGGAAGCTGACCGGGGCGACCGGCACCTTCGCGTCGTTCGACGCGCCCTACCCTGACTTCGATTGGATCGGCTTCTCGGAACGCTTCGTGTCGAGCCTCGGCCTCGAACCGAACTCGTGCACGACGCAGATCGAAGACCACGATGGGCTGGCCGAGTACTTCGGGATCGTGTCGAGAATCAACAACATCGTCCTGGATCTGGATCTTGATCTCTGGGAGTACTTGTCCCGCGGCGACATGGTCCAGCGGGCGGATGACGGCGAGATCGGCTCCTCGACGATGCCGCACAAGGTGAACCCGATCCGGTTCGAGAACAGCGAAGGGAACTTGACCATCTCGAATGCGCTCCTGCACGCGTTCTCCGAGAAGCTGACCCGCTCCCGAATGCAGCGCGATCTCTCAGACACGACGGTCAAGCGCAACATCGGCGTGGCCCTTGCGCACGGCTACCTCGCGGTCGCCGAGACAATCGGGGGCCTCGCCGAGATCGAGATCGACGAGGCGACGGCGCGGGCTCACGTCGATGCCTCGCCCGCGGTCCTGGCGGAGGCGATCCAGACGATCCTCCGCGCCGAGGGGATTGACGATCCCTACGAGCTGCTTCGGACCGCGACGCGGGGCAGGCAGATCACTATCGAGGGTCTTCGCGATCTGGTCGACGGCATCGACGTTTCGGAGAAGGTCAAAGAGCGGCTGAACGAGCTCGTGCCGACGGACTATGTCGGACTGGCCGCTCGCGTGTGCGAACTTGCCCTCGCGGATGCGCGCGCGTGGCTTGGAGCGTCGGAAGCCTAGCTTCGTTCCTGACGCAAACGGGCGCTACTCGATCAGGTGTCGGTCAGTTTCCCACGGAGCACGGTCACGGCCCGGCCTCCGAGGATCACTCGATCCCCGCTGACGCGCACGCGGACGACGCCTCCGCGCTTCGACGCCTGGTATCCGACCATCTCCGTCATCCCCAGCTTCTTGCCCCAGTAGGGAGCAAGGGCGCAGTGGGCCGAACTGGTAACCGGGTCCTCCTCGATCCCTGCGCCGGGGGCGAAGAAGCGAGAGACGAAGTCGTAATCCGCCGTTTCGCCTTCCGCGGTCACGATCACGCCGCGAACGCCGAGCCTTTTGAGGTTTCCGAAGTCGGGCGCGACGCCTCGGACGATCGATTCGCTCTCGACTTCAACGAGGTAGTCGAACCGCGTCCGCCCGACGTGGGCTGCGGCGACGCCGAGGGCGTCGAGGAGGCCGTCCGGCGGGTCGACAGCCTCTGGCGGATTCGCCGGGAAGTCGAGTTCGATCCGGTCGCCGTTCCGATCGGCCGTCAGCAGGCCGCTGGCGGTGTGGAATCGGGCCCGGGTATCAGGTGAGAGGGTCCCGGTCTCCCACAGGATGTGCGCCGTGGCGAGCGTCGCGTGGCCGCATAGCTCGACTTCGACCGCCGGCGTGAACCAGCGAAGGTCGAAGTCGCCAACGGCCCGCCTGGAGACGAACGCCGTCTCAGCCAGATTCATCTCCATCGCGACATTCTGCATCCAGGCATCGTCTCGCGGTTCCTTCAGGATGCAGACCCCGGCCGGATTTCCCTTGAACGCCTCCGCCGTGAACGCGTCGACTTGATAGATCGGGACGGCCATGAGATCCCCCTTTCAGGTCCCAAAGAGTGGCGGAATCCTACGCGATCTGAGCGGTCTGATCTCGCGACGAGACGCGCCGTGTGTTTCTGTGACCCGTCTCAGATGCCCGTGCGTCGGCCGAGGGCGGTTCTTCGTCGTGGCGGAGTGGGTGAGCGTAGAACCCATCCTCGTTCGGGGTTTCCCGTGAGGTTTCCGCGAAGTGAGTGTGACACGCGTCACACCGCCCTCGCACCTTTGGGCGGGCGGTGTGTGATGAACAACACACTCCCCCCATCCCCCGGTCCCAACTTCCCGAGTGTGACAGACATAACATCGTGGCGGAGTGCCCCGGCGAGGCATTCCGCCTCGCTGCTCGATAGAGCAGCGAGCGTCTGCAACGGAAAGCGAAGGAAGTCGGAAATGATCGACCGACTCCGGGTGGTACGTAGATTGGGAATGGTGCTGTCGGTCGCGGTTGCCATCGCGTTTCTTCCGGTGGTCGCAAGTGCCGAAGACCCGTGCACGAAGCGACCGGATCTGTGGCTCCCGCCCGATGGAACGCCGGGACTGGAAGGCGGCGGGATCTCCGTCCAGAAGACGAGCGGCGACGTTTGCGAGAGTGACGTGGTCACGATCACGGTCACCATTGACAACCTCAGCTGCGGCGACGCGGGACCATTCGACGTCACCGTGTACTACGACGATCTGAGTCACATCATCGGAACGCAGCACGTCGACGGGCTTCTAGGCTGCGAATTCACCGTGTTGACGTTCACGTGGGACACAAGCGGCGCTCCGACCGGCGAGCATGAGATCATCGCCTGTGCGGACACCGGCGGTGACGTCATCGAACTGAATGAGGGGAACAACTGTCTCACGGTCGACACGAGTCTGATTGTTCGGCCGAATGCGCCGATGATCGAGGCAACCAAGATCGGCATCGATGCAAACGGTGGTACGGTGCAGCCGGGCGACGAGATTCGTTACGAAATCGTGATTCGCAATCTTGGGTGCGCCGATCTGGAAGACAACCCCGGGCATGAATTCACCGACACGCTCCCCGCCGGGCTGACGGCAACAGGTTTCGCGACCGCGAGCCGCGGAACCATTGCCGTGACCGGGAACCAGATCGTCTGGGACGGCGACATCCCGGCCGGGGGCGAGGTGATCCTCGTGTTCCGAACTCAAGTCGACGCCGACGTCGAGGAGTTCACCTCGATCTGCAATCAAGGGTCCGTTCAGTGGGACAGCAACGGTGACGGCACCAACGACAGCGTGGAGCCGACGGACGATCCGGATACGCCGGAGGACGACGACCCGTCATGCTTCACCGTCGAAAGCACTCCTGAGCCGCCGATGCTGACGGGAACGGTCGACGCGCCGACGCTGTCCGAATGGGGAATGATCCTTCTTTCGATGCTACTTGCGCTCGCCTTTCTGCGGAAGGTCACCGCGCGCCGTGTCACGGCGACGAGGGGCGGGTGATCGGAGCATGCTGGTGCGTGGGTGGTCTCGGCTGAGGGTACTAGCCCGCAGCCGACGTTTCTGGGCGACCGGAGCCGTTCTCTTGGCAACCGTTGTGGGGCTGCTCTGGGTGTCGGGAAGCCCCGGCTGCATGGCCGTCATCCAGCGGGGCTTGCTCGGGTCACCGGCACGCTGCTCAACGTCCTGGGGCACTCGACTTCGGTCAGCGGCAACACCGTGGCAACTGAATCCTTCGGGATCTCCGTCGTCACGGCGTGCACGGGGATCTTCGTCCTGGGCCTCTACCTGGTGGCCGTGATCGCGTATCCGTGCCGGTGGATCTCCAAGCTTCTCGGCGTGCTTCTGGGCATCGGCGGCGTCTTCATGCTGAACCTCATTCGCCTGATCTCGCTCTTCTACGTTGGGATGCACATGCCGCAGCACTTCGATGCCGTGCATCAGCTGGTCTGGCAGTCGCTGATGATCGCCTTTGTTGTCTTGCTCTGGCTCTTCTGGGTCGGGAGGTGGACGCATGCTCCGCACAAGGCGTGAACGCACTGGCTCCTTCTGGAAGCCGGCCCTGCGCTTTGGGGGCATCTTTGCGCTGTGCCTCATCGCTTTGGCCGTAGCCTGGCCGAGAATCTCAGGCCCGTACGCCGCCGCGATCGAGCAGGTGGTGCGCCCGACATTGCACGCGGTCGAAGCGACCGATCCGACCGTCGTGCATCGCGACGGAGATGAGATTTGGGTCCACCGGCAGATCGGGGAGGGACGCGTCACTCCGGTGGTCTGGTTCGACCGCTACGCGTTCTTCGCCATCGTTCCGCTGCTGGCGCTTCTCATGGCGACGCCCGGCCTCGGGCTGCGCAGCCGCGTGTTCCGAACTGTGAGGGCGCTCACGGCGCTCTTCCTGTTCCACATCACGTACATCGTCGTGTCCGTCGAGCTGCTCTACGCAGCATCCTGGACGCGGTCCCTCGGCAGCGTGCAGCTGATCGTCCGCATGCTCTGGGAGGCGGCCCCCGTAGCCATCTGGATTGCTTTCACGGCGGGCACATGGCGGCTTCAGTTTAGACGTTGGATGGCCGGATCGAAAACCCGCTGTCCGGCTGCAGCACCGATAGGAGTTAGCGGATGAACGCACGACGGAAGCAGGGGGAGCAGTGTGGGATGGTGAGGATCGGACGTGCAGGGATTGCGGCCATCGCACTCCTCGCAGTTGCGATCACTCCGCTTGTCTTGATGGCGTCTGACGCGGAGCTCTTCTTCTCGACCGACAAGCACGGTGAGGACAGGGTGACGAAGATTCGCGAGGGAGACCAGATCTGGATTGTCGTCCACGATCCGGATGAGGACATCGACTGCGACGTTCGAGACAAGGTCTGGACTGACATCAAGGTCATGGACGTGAAGACCGGCGCGCACATCGTCTGGAAGAGCTACATCGACGCCGGCGGAGCCGACACGAACAACGACGGACTCGGCGACGTCCTGTGGGGCCAAGTCGGCTACGTTCCGCACAAGGGCCACTGGCCAGGCCCGACAGCTGGCTGGCTGCAGGAAGACTTCCTGGAGGAGACGGATCACGGCACCGGGCTCTTCGTGAGCATTCGTCCATTTCAGATCGGGACGCGCGTCAACTACTCCACGAAGGGGATCGATCACGCCCACATCCCGGGACCGTTCACGCCTGCGGCACCGTTCGTCAATCCGACGGATTTCCACTGGGGTGGGTATCTCTATGCAGTTCCAACGTGGCCGGCCCCGCTTGCTCCGCCGCCTGCTCCGCCTCCCTTCGGCGACAGCCGCGTGTGGGTTGCTCCAAACTCCGGAACGGTTGCCGCAGCGGCGGTTGTGGCGCCGGGAGGGAACGCCTACACGTCGCCCGGCGTGGTTGGAGCTCCGGCGGGAAGCTACATGCTCGGCCGGTTCGAGAACAACGACACGATCACCGGCCTCTACGTTGATCAGGACGACATGTCCGACGTGGGCCTCACGATGGCGAAGCTCAATGACGTCGAGGCGACGATCGAGTGGGGGCGCGAGGTCTACAAGGACGCCAATGCCTCGGCCCTGATCACGGTCACCGATCCCGACGAGAACCTGAACAGTTCGGAGGTGGAGACGGTGCCCGTCTTCGTCATCGTCAACCCGGGATCGTGGAACCCGGTCCGGCCGAACAGCCCGACGACGTTCTGCGCGCTGAAGCAGAACGGTGGCGTCTCGACGATCGGCGGCGCCGTCCTCGGACAGCCGATTCTCTGGTACAACATCTATCGCAACTACAGCTACGCGGCGGCTGCCGATGGGAGCAATCAGCCGAACATCGCCGGAACCTACTACATCGAGTGCCCGACGCCCATCGACGGAAACGTGACCGCCTTCGATACTGCGAGCAACACGGGGATTACGCGCGTGATGTTCTATGCCCAGGAGACGGCGGCCGATTCGGGCGTCTTCCAGCTGAAGCTGAACAGTATTGATAGGGATCTCGGATTCGACTCGCTTGACGTTCGTGACGTGCTCGTCGCCTACTACGTCGACCCGAATGACCAGGACGATTTCAAGCTCGCGACGGCGTACATCGAGGAGAAGAGCCACAGCACACTGAATTTCACTGACTACGCTCGGGAAGACAAGAACGAGTTCTGGATCGGGCGGGATCCGGTCTACATTGAGGTCGTCGATCGGAACGCGAACACGGATTCGTGCTGTCCGGAGAACGTGATCGTGCACATCTGCGATCCGCACGAAGTCGACGACGTCGAATGGCTCGTTCTCGACGAGGTCTCGAGTAACTCGCCGGTCTTCTTCACCAACCTCGGCATGCGTTTGATCTCGGTCTGGGATGCTCTCGGAATCGGAGAGGCGGGAACCCAAGGTGGCTACTCGCTCATTCTCGACAACTGGGAACTCGAAGCGTTCAACGAGGACTCCGTCTACGCGCGCTACAACGACGTGAACTACGTTGCCGGAACCCTTGGGCTGATCGGCGATAGGAACATCGGGACGGCCTTCCCACCCGTGATCGCCAACACGCGAGTCGACAACGACGTGTCCTTCGGAGTTTTCGAGATTGGTGACACACAGGTGTTCGACGGAGAGGACGTTACGATGCGCTTCCTCGATCGGCAAGGAAACCCGGTGACCGGGTACCTCAACAGCGACTGCGTCTTCCTCCAGGTCATCGATCCCGACCAGAACGAGGATCTCCTGCGAAGAGAGCGGATCGACGGCATTTGGGATGGCACGGCCGGTGCAGGGCAGCACTACCCATTCGGCCCTCTGAACGCGGCCGCGAATCACGTCCCCGGAGGAGGCTATGCGGACATCGTCCGCCATCCGATCAACGACCTCCTCGGCGACACGGAAATCTTCAATCGTGGTGGATGGGCCAAGATCTACATCCTCAACCCACGAAACGGCCTCTGGGCGGCCGTCGACCCTTTGGAGACGGGTGTCGCCACCGGGGAATTCGTCAGCGTCACCTGTGTGGATCTGGCGAGTCAGTACGTGAC
>CAZMYM010000007.1:0-74802 GCA_964570515.1 uncultured Thermotogae bacterium
CATTCCGCGCGGAGCTTCCACCGGCAGATTCCAGGCTACAGGATCAGTCCGCTCAAGTGTCTCCACAATCTCGCTTCGATGATGGGTGTTGGAGGCATCTGGGTGAAGGATGAGTCGGTCAGGTTGGAGCTCAATTCGTTCAAGGTCCTAGGCGGATCGTTCGCGGTCTACAACCTTCTGAGAGGCAGGTTGGGAATGGAGGGAGACGTGCCGCTCCCAGTTTTGACCTCTCAGGAGAGCATCGGGAAGCTTGGACCGATTACCTTCGCGGCCGCAACTGATGGGAATCATGGCAGGGGAGTAGCTTGGGCTGCCAACAAGCTGGGCTTCAGCTCGGTCATCTACGTACACAGAGAGACTGCACAAGCGCGCATTGGCTCGATCGAGAGCTACGGAGCAAACGTTCAGGTGATTGATGGAACGTACGATGACGCAGTCAACCAGTTGAAGGCGGATGCTCAGAAGCACGATTGGGTAGTCATTGCTGATACATCATGGGACGGCTATGAGGAGATACCGACTTGGGTGATGCAGGGCTACACAACTCTCTTCTCTGAAGCCCAGGAACAACTGGCGGCACAAGGCATTGTCAAGCCCTCTCACATCTTCCTCCAAGCTGGTGTTGGAGCCTTGGCTGCTTCGGGCACAGCCTTCTACCGCGGACTATTCGGTCAGGATGGGCCCATCTCGATCGTGGTTGAGCCCAGCAAGGCTGCGTGTCTGCTCGGATCGGCCAGAGAAGGGGATGGAGAGCCACATAAGTTTGAGGGCGAACTCGAAACCATTATGGCAGGTCTTGCCTGTGGCGAGCCGAGCCCAATCGCTTGGCGAATCCTCTGGGACTGTGCTCACGTCTTCGTTTCCTGCCCAGACTATGTAGCTGCAAAGGGCATGAGAGTCTACGGAGTGCCCCTTGCTGGTGACCCGTTTGTCGTCTCAGGCGAGTCAGGGGCGGTGACGCTTGGAGCGCTTATGTTCGCTCTGGAGCGACCCGAGCTGAAGCCTCTGAGAGAAGCCTTGGATCTGGGACCTAACTCTCAGGTCTTGCTCATCAACACCGAGGGCAACACCGACCCGGAAGAGTTCCGGCGGGTGCTTTGGGACGGCGCTCTGCCAGTACCGGAAGAGTACCGAACAGAGGAAGGTAAGAAATGATCGAAACCCCAGGCTAGTTCTGCTTGTCCGAAGCCAACAATGCATGCGTGTGGTAGCCTGAAGCGATCGTGGCAGTGGCGATGGAGCGAATACAAAGCGTGGCCCAGCCAAGAGGAATAGCATGAGCACAGGCGATGCAGAGAGAAGAGAAGAGGCGCGCGGCGAGGAAAGGGCGAGTTCGCTCTTGATGGTCAACGAAATCCAGCTGCTGCTGTCGGAGAAGCGGACGGCGCTTTCGTTGATGCGAACGGGGATTGCAGTCCTCGCTCTCCCGCTCTCCGTGATCAGCGTGCTTATCGCCACATCGAGGTACTACAGCGCAGCCCAGGTGATGTATCTGCTGATCCCAGCACTTACCATCAGCGTTGGACTGGCGGTGTTGGCAGGCTACCTGATTGTGCGGGCTGTGAGGAGGCTCCACGTCCTGGACCGGCGAATCGCTGATCTCAAGCAAGAGCGTTCCTGGATTGCAGGTCTGATGGGAGGTCGCGGAGCCACGAGGAGAGTGAGTGAGCAATGCCAAGGGCATTCTGGACAGCCTTAGCTTTCAGCCTGGCTGCAGCTACCGTCACGTGTTTGGGAATCATCACGATTCGTCGATTCGTGACCTGCCCCCCTGCCTCCTTCCATCGATCCAGATCCTAGCTCTACTTCTGGACCGGTTTCAGGGGGGCAAGTCAGGCTGATACCATCAGTGATTGGTAAATTTCTCTGGAGCCTAAGGGACTCGAACCCTTGACCTCTTGCATGCCATGCAAGCGCTCTCCCAGCTGAGCTAAGGCCCCGATTGGTGCTCATTGATACCCGATCCCGTGAGGTCGATCAAGACGCCTGCGCGTCGGGGTCCCGGCTACTTCACGACCAGGCTGACCATCTTGCCGGGGATGGAGATTGCCTTGACGAGTTCCTTCCCTTCCAGCCTCGCGGCGATGACTGGATCGGCGAGGGCGGCGGCCTTGACGGCCTCCGCGTCATCCGCCTCGTCAGCCGACACGGTGATCCGCGCGCGGACCTTCCCGTTGATCTGAACGGGGATCTCGACCGTGTCGGTCACGAGCGCGTCCTCGCGGAACGACGGCCACGGCTGCTCAAGAGGAGAGTCGGTGTGTCCGGTTCGCCGCCAGAGTTCCTCGCCGATGAACGGAGCCGCCGGCGAGATGAGGAGGATTGTCCCGTCGACGACCTCTCGAAGGAGCGCGGGATCGTGGTCCGAACTCTCGAGATACTGCGATAGCTCGTTCGTCAGCTCCATCAGAGCGGCGATACCGGTGTTGAAGCTGAAGCGCAGGTCGAAGTCCGCCGTCACCTTGCTCACGGTCCGGTGATAGCGTCGTCGGAGGGCGAGTCCGCGATCATCGAGATGGGCCGGATCGGCGATGCTGCCCGCTCCGCCGAGGCGATCTACGCTTCCGACGACGAGCCCCCACAAGCGCTTCAGGAACCGAAAGGCTCCCCGGATCCCCTCCTCGGACCATTCGATGTCGCGATCCGGCGGCCCCATGAACAAGGTGTAAACCCGCTCGGTGTCGGCGCCGTACCGCTCGATGATCTCGAGCGGATTGACGACGTTGCGCTTCGACTTGGACATGGAGAAGTAGTCCGTCTCGACCGGTCCCCCGCAGTGCGGGCACAGGCCCTCTCTTCCCTCCTCAGGGAAGAGCCAGCCGTGCTCGGCGCACTTGTAGGCCGTGTGGCAGACCATCCCTTGCGTGAACAGACGCGCGAACGGCTCGACGAAATTCACATGCCCCATATCGTGCAACGCCTTGGTGATGAAGCGCGCGTAGAGCAGGTGAAGAATCGCGTGTTCGACGCCGCCGACATACTGGTCCACCGGGAGCCAGCGGTTGACGTCCTCGGTGGCGAACGCACGCCCCGCATCCGCCGGGTTGATGAATCGGAGGTAGTACCACGAGGAGTCGACGAACGTGTCCATCGTGTCGGTGTCGCGCCTCGCCGGGCCGCCGCACTGCGGGCACGTCGTCTCAACGAAGCCGGGGATGTCGGCGAGGCCCATCTTCCCGATCAGACGATCGACGTCCGGCAGCAATACCGGTAGCTGATCGTCCGGCACGGAAACGATCCCGCATGTCTCGCAGTAGACGATCGGAATCGGCGCTCCCCAGTAGCGCTGGCGGGAGATCAGCCAGTCGTGTAGTCGATAATTGATCGTGCCGTAGCCGGTTTTCTCCTTCTCGATCCATGCGATCACGTCGGAGACGGCGCGGTCGCCCGGCGTCCCGGAGAACGCGTCTGAGTTGATCATCGCTCCGTAGTCGGCGTGGCAGAGGAGATCTCGATACGGCTCACGGTCCCAGAGAAGTTCCATCACCGTGCGCGCGGACGCGATGTCGGGAGCGAGGAGCCGACACCGATTTAAGATGTCGGTTTCTGCGATCATCCCGCCCCACTCGATCACGTCGTCGTGGAAGACGAAGACCCAGCGGGCGCCGACGACGTCGATCCACTTCCCAGAACGGACGTACGTCCTGGCGATCTCGACGTAGCGATCGACATTGGCCGCCTGGAGTTCGATCGATAAGCTCCCGCCCGCTTCGTGAACCGCGTAGCCGGCCTCCGTCAGCGCGGCCTCGAACCCTTCGGATGCCGTCCCCTCGGGTACGACGGATCGCGCTCGGCCGTCGACGCGTTCGATGACGGGCAAGATCGGGAGTCCGTATTCGAGGGCGAAGGCGAAGTCGCGCTCGTCGTGCGCCGGGACGGCCATGATCGCTCCCGTGCCGTAGGTCATCAGCACGTAATCGGCGATCCAGACGGGGATCCGGGCCCCATCGACCGGGTTGATCGCGTGACCGCCGGTGAAGACGCCCGTCTTCTCACGTTCGGTCGAGAGCCGATCGACTTCGGTCGCACGGGCTGCCTGTTCCTGGTAGGCGGCCACGGCGCCCTTCTGCTCGGCAGTCGTCAGCGTCGTGACGAGCGGATGCTCCGGTGCGAGGACCATGAACGTCGCTCCCCACAAGGTGTCGGGCCTCGTCGTGAAAACGCGAATCTCATCTCCCGTCTCGGCCTGGAAGGCGACCTCCGCGCCCGTCGACTTTCCGATCCAGTTTTCCTGCATCTTGCGGACGTTCTCCGGCCACTCATCGACTTCGTCGAGATCGGCAAGCAAGCGCTCGGCGAAGTCGGTGATCTTGAAGAACCACTGCTCCAGGTCGCGCGGCTCTGGAACCGTGCCGCATCGCTCACACCCGCCTCCGACCACCTGCTCGTTGGCGAGGACGGTGTCGCAGTGCGGGCAGTAGTTGACCTTGGCCTTCTTCTTGTACGCCAGGCCGTGCTTGAACAGCTGGAGAAAGAGCCACTGCGTCCAGCGATAGTAGTCAGGCGAGCAGGTCGTGACCTCCCGATCCCAGTCAAACACTACGCCCCAGGCGCGGAACTGCTCACGTGACGTCGCGATGTTCTTCAGCGTGTACTCCCGGGGATGGGTCTCGTTCTCGATGGCCGCGTTCTCCGCCGGAAGGCCGAATGCGTCCCAGCCCATCGGGTTGAGGACGTTGTATCCGCGCATCTTCTTCACGCGGGTGATAACGTCTCCGATGATGTAGTTGCGGCCGTGGCCGACGTGCAGGTACCCGGAAGGGTACGGGAACATGTTGAGGTAGTAGAACGTGTCGTCGCTTGCGGCGGTGTCGACGCGGAAGAAGCCGGACTTGGTCCAGAAGTCGCGCCAGCGCGCTTCGATCGTGGCGAAGTCGTAGGGCTCGGTGCGTTGGGTCGTCATCGCCGGTGAACTCCGCGTGCGTAGAATTCTGCGTTCTCAAGTACGGATGAGACGTCTGCCTCGGATTGCATCTCGCAGTACATCCGGAGGATCGGCTCCGTGCCGGATGCGCGGAACAGAAGCCATCCGTCTGCGAATCGGAACTTGATCCCGTCGAGGGTCTCGACCGATCGAACGGACCGGTCGGCGAAACGGTCTGGAGGGCTGGCAAGCAGTGACTCGACGACCTCGACGCGCGTCTCGATCTCGATGTCTCGGCGCCTGTAGACCTGGGGGCCGAATCGCTCCTGGAGGTCTGCGATCAGTGCGCCCGGGGAAGTCCCGGTGGACGTCACGAGTTCGGCGAGCAGAAGCGAGCAAAGAACGCCGTCCCGCTCCGGGATGTGCCCACGGATGGCGAGGCTGCCGCTTTCCTCGCCCGCTATCAGGATGTCTCGCCGGATGATGTGCTCCGCCGCGTACCTGAATCCGATCGGGATCTCGATGATCTCGAGGCCGTAGGCATCAGCCATCCTGCGGACCATGTCGGACAGGTTGAACGACACGACGATCGGGCCCGTCCATCCGCGCTCCTCGACCAAGTAGCGGAGGAGAAGGGCGTACGTTCGATGGGCGTCGATGAAGACGCCGCTCTCGTCCATGGCGGAGACGCGATCGCCGTCGCCGTCCGTTACGACGCCGATCATCCGTTCATGCTTACCTCGAAGAGCCTGGATCGTCTCTCGCAGCGGCGCCAGATTCACCTCGAGCGGTTCCGGCTTGACTCCGCCGAACAGGACATCGCGAGTGCCGCGGATCTCCGTGTGCGAGACGCCGCACTCTCCGAGGAGTTGGGCGACGAGCCCCTGGGCGGAGCCGAACATCGAATCAATGACGACATGCACAGGACATGCCGTCAGGCGCTCGGGCTCGATGAGGGATCGAATCCGCGCCATGTAGGGGGTGATGAGGTCGACGCGCTCGATGACGTCCAATGACGTCGACGCGGCCGGCGGACTGTCAGGAAGGCGCGCTTCGATCTCGTCGGTAACTGCCTTTGGGGCCGATCCTCCGTAGGCGGCCTTGATCTTGAGGCCGCTGTACTCCGGTGGATTGTGGCTGCTGGTCAGCATGACGCCCATCGCCGCCCGGCGGTCGACGACGGAGAACGAGAGCGCGGGCGTGGGGACGAAACGATCTGCGAGCACCGCGGGCGTGCCGCCGTCTGCTAGGACTCGGGCGACGTGCTCGGCGAACTCCATGGAGAGAAAACGCGTGTCGTAGCCGACGACGACGCCCCGCTCGGCGGGTTGGTACGTTGCCCCCCAGTCGTTGTAGATCGGGTTTGCCGGCCGATCCTCGGAGTGGAGGTACGCGCCGATGGCACTGGCCGCTCGCCCAACGTTGTCGAACGTAAACTCCCTGGCGATGATCGCGCGCCAGCCGTCGGTCCCGAAGCGAACGGGCTCAATGCCCTCTTTGCCTGCCACGTCGGCCTCCTCCCTGCGTGCGCGACTTCAGGTTGACCCGTTCCACGTTCTCCGGCAGCTTGAGGTCGTCCCGTTGGAGGATGGTGCGGAGGAGAGCCAAAGGCAGCGATGTCTCGACCCAAATGGAGTCGATGTCGACGACGCCGTTCTTCACCGGCAGGTGCTGGATGGCGCGCTCCACGGCGTCTTTGTAGCGAAGGAGCATCGCTTTCGTATCCGCCATCTGCGGCTCCTGATATGCGTGCTCAGGCTGCTGTGGCATCATGCTTCCGTCTCCCTGACTCGACCGTTGCTGGTTTGGCTCCGCAGGACCCGCGGGCAGTTCGCGTGCATGGGTCCGGGCGTGCCGATCTGCAGGAGGCGATCCAAGCGGAACCTGGATCGGACCTACGATGGCGATGATATCACAGGCGTGCGCGGGGTGTAAAGGCTCGGAGGCGTGGGAAGGAGCGATCAAGCACGGTGACTGCGCGGTAGGATCGCTCGACCGTTCAACCGCGCAACCGACAAAGCCTCCTTTGGTGGACTCGGGGGATGCGGATAAGATACGAGGCGACTGAGGGGGAGTGATGTGAGGAAGCCGATTATCCTGGTGTTTCTGTGTGCATTTCTGTTCGCCAGCGCTGTTGCGCGGGCCGCTTTCGATGAAGCGGCGCGACTGCACCCTGTGCTGTACGCGCTCGTCTCTGCAGTGGGTGAGGGGGAGCGGTTGCAGAACCTGGCGCTCGGTTCGTCCGGTCCTTCGGGGAAGCTCCAGTTGACGATCTCGCCGACAGGAGAAGAGCGGATCGGGATTCTCGTGAAGCTGCGCGAATCTGCGTCGACCCATTCGTATCACGGGATCCCAATGCTCGGAAAGGCGGGAACCATCGCTGTGCTCACCGCCACGGTCGGCGAGCTGTCCGAGCTAGCGGCGGATCCGAACGTCGTATACGTCGAGCCATCATGGAGAACAAGCCCAATGCTTGATCTCAGCATTCCAGCGATTCGTGCGGACCTCGCCCACGGCGCTTCTCCCGCCGTCCTCGGGGAGGGCGTCGTCGTCGGAATCATCGACACCGGGATCGACTACGCGCATCTCGACTTCCGCCGGGACTCGAACGGAGACGGGTTCGAGGAGACGTCTCGCATTCACGCAATCTGGGACCAGACGTGGGGGTTGCTCGGAGCAGAGTATGACCGTACGGAGATCGAGAACGACATCGGCTTCGGCCTCGGCCCGACGGAAGGGCTCGTCAGAGCGGCGGACACGGACGGGCACGGGACTCACGTCGCCAGCATCGCTGCCGGCGACGGCTCTTCCTCTGCATCCGGCTTTGTCGGCGTTGCTCCGGCGGCCACCATCGTTGCCGTGAAGACGTCGTTCTTCACCGCGGACATCATCAGCGCGGTCCAGTACGTCTTCGACCAAGCCGACTCGCTCGGTTTGCCGGCCGTTGTCAACCTGAGTCTGGGCGGCCATGACGGTCCGCACGACGGGACGAGCCTGTTCGAGGAGGGACTCGACCAACTGGCGCAAGGACCGGGAAGAGTGATCGTCGTCTCGGCCGGGAACGAGGGGGACTTGCGGATCCACACGTCGGCAACGCTTGTGGGAGGATCGACCTCGTTCGTTGTGCAGCCTGAGGATTGGGAAGTCGAGATCAGTGTCTGGTACCCGGGAACGTCGCAGTTCACCATCACGATCGATCCGCCGAGCGAGCCGCCGATCGTCGTTCCATCCGGAGCCGAGACGGGGTACGTCACCACGACGGACGGGACGGTGTACGCGAACAACGCGTCAGGCGGCGTCAATCCGAACAACGGAGATCGCGAGGCGTTCATCCGTCTGGTCGACGTCGGAACCGGCGATCGGTGGCGGATTGAGATCGCGGATGCCGGCGGCGGCGGCCGCTTCGATGCATGGATCACGAGCGAGAACGGGTCGATCGAAGGCGGCGACTCGACGTCGACGATCGATGAACCCGGCAACGCGGATCGCGTCATCACGGTCGGCTCGTTCAACAGCAAGTCGACGTGGCCCTCACTGAGCGGGAATCAGGACTACTCCGGGGAGTATCCCGTCGGCCAGCTGTCAGCGTTTTCGAGTCAAGGGCCGACGCGCGACGGACGCACGAAGCCTGACATCTGCGCGCCGGGTGCCTGGATCTGTGCGGCGGGCTCGGCCGACGCGGTATCGTTTCAGTTCCTCGCACACCCTGACGAGCAGCACGTAATGGAGATTGGAACGAGCATGGCAGCACCGCATGTCACCGGAACGATTGCCCTTCTCTTCAGCGTGGATCCGGACCTCGCAATCGACGATGTGCGGGAGATTCTGACCGCGACCGGTTCGAAAGACCTGCATACGGGGTTCGTCCCGAACGGGCGGTGGGGTTGGGGCAAGCTCGATGCGAACGAGGCGGTCGGAGCAGTAGAGGCGACGGAACCGCCAGAGCCGCCCGTTGACGCGGAGGCGCCTGAGATCGAACTGCAAGAAAACCCTGTCGGCGTGAGCGCTCAGTTCGTCTATGAGGTCCCTGCGGGGTCATCGTCGGCAACTCTTCGTATCTACACCGTCGCCGGATCGCTGGTCTTCGAGACGACGATGGGACCCGCTTCGGGCACCTACGAGTGGAATCTGCGTTCGATCCGCGGGGAGACGCTTGCCGTCGGACTCTACTTGTACGTCCTGGTGACGGATCATGGCGCTTCTCGCGTCGGAAGGCTGGTGATCGAGCGATGAGTCGGCGTACAGCCGTTGCGGCCATCGTGCTCCTTCTTCTTGTCGGGGCGACCCCGGTGGTTGTGTGTGGCGTCGAGAACGTCGGCGGCTTGTTCGCCATTGGCACATCGGCGCGGGCACAGGGCATGGGCGGGGCGTTCTGTGCTCTGGCGGAGGACGAAGGCGGCGTCTTCTACAACCCGGCCGCTCTAGGTTGGCACAGCGGGATCGGAGTCTCATCGCTCTTGGTTCAGCAGTTTGGAGGGGCCGCGTACGGGACGGTCACGGTGGCTGTGCCGTATGTCGGATTCTCCGCGTTGTTCCTCGACTCGGGACCGATTCCGACGAGCGACGGACCGATCCGCTATGCAAGCCAAGGAGTGACGGGATCGATTGGCGTACCGCTCGGTCCCGTCGGGTTCGGAGCGCGCTGGCGTTTCTTCCGGCTCTCTTCTCCATCCTCTGGTCAGGGCTGGGCATTGGACCCCGCGGTGCTCGTCGTGACGAAGAGCGTTCGGATCGGACTCGTGGCTGAGGGACTGTTCTCGGCGCCCGTCTCCTACGAGAGCGGAGCGGAGGAAACCTTCGGGCGGTCCCTGCGGCTCGGAGCGGCCCTGCTGCTCGAGCCGGCGCGTGGCGTGCGATGGAACGCGACGTTCGAGGCGTCGGGGCTGTTCTCCGCGTTGGCGACGTTGGCGGTGGGGCTCGAAACGTGGATCGGAGGGCTCGGAGCGCGCGTCGGCTTCGACGGACGGGGTCCGACGTTCGGTCTCTCGATTCGCTTCACCACGTTGGAGATCGATTGGGCGTACGCGAGCCGGAGCGACCTTGGCGACAGTCACCGCGTAGAGCTGTCCCTGCGCTTCTGACCTCGTGAAAGGAGACACCATGTCCGCTGTTTGCCGGATCGGGATTCTGCTCGCCGTCGGGCTCTCAATGGTGGCGTTCTCGCCGGTGGCTTGCGCCCAGGACGATGATTCGTTTACCGCTGAACTCGACGGACGCAAGACGTGGACCATTCGCTATGGCTTCGGTAACCCATTTGGGTTGGCGGGTGCAGGCGTTGCGGCGGGACAAATCGCGCTCGATCAGACCCTGGCCGTCGATCTGCGTGCGGAAGCGCTCTCGATCCTCACCGTCGAGGGGCATTTCGATGACCAGCGAGACGAGAGTCTTCAGTCTCTGACCGTCTATCTGGACACGGACAGGCTTGACGGAGTGTTCGGCGATTTCGCTGTCGAAGGGCTGAGTGGATTCAGCTCACAGCGCCGGAAAATGATGGGAGGACGTCTCGACTATTCGCTGGGGGATGCGACGCTGACCGCGGTCGCGGGCAGCTTTGAGGGAATCACGGAGTCGAAGACGTTCATCGGTCAAACGGCCGAAGCCGAGGTCGTGTTCTCTTCCGTCGTCGCGGATCGACCGTGGATTAGACCGCCGTACGGGCGGGGGATCGACGGCCTGTTTGCCTATCCGCTGGACGAGCTCTACGTCGAGGAGATCAGCACGGTCCGAATCTCGCTGCCCGGCAGTGATCCGGTCCGATCTGTCCTGGATGCGTACGGGCTGGCGTATCTGTCCGAGATTTTCGCCGATGAACCGGAGACGGATCTCGAGGCCACCGCGTTCACGGTGATTGGCGCTGATGAGCAGACGCTTCTACTGAACGAGATGCCGGCCGAATTGACTCGGGGACGCCTGGAAGACGCGATCGATGCTTTCAACGAGAAGCATGAACTGTCGGGATTGGACCGTCGCGTGTACCCGTTCGTGCCGGGCTCAGACTATGAGGCCTCTTGTCTCGACGCGCTTGCGGGGCACACGAGTCTTGTTGTGGACGACGACGATCATCCGATCGAGGATGCTGTGAAACGGCGATTCTATGACCTCGGCCGGACGCAGGTCCTCGCGACATCGGTTGCCGTAGAGATCAGCACTGATGGGGTTTCGTACACACAGATCGTGCGCCCGGAACTCTCAGACTACGTGGCGTTTGTCCACTCGGAAGAGGGGATTCTTGAGATCGACTTCCCTGCGGGTTTCTTCGAGAACGAGCAGGCGTCGATCCGCGTTCGCTTCTCGTACACCGTCACTGGCGGCTCATACATGCTGGGCTTCTCGCTGGTGCCGGGAAGTGAGCGAATCACCGTCAACGACGTCCCCCTCACGGGAGATGCCTACGAACTTGACTACGAGATCGGCTTGCTGATCCTCCTGATCGAGATCGCCGAGACAGACGTCATTCGCGTTGAGTACGAGCGATTCGGTGGCGGACTCGGCGGGGCGTCCGACTACGCCCGGTACTTCAGGGGCCTGACGCTCGATCTCCCCGTGTCCGGTGTTGTGCATCTTGTGGCGACGCTGCAGCAAGGTGTCGATGACGCCGATTCCGTCACTGACCCGGAACGCGTGAGGACGATGCCGAACCGGCAGACAGTGGCCGGCATCAGTGGGACGGTCACGTTGGATGGTTTCGCAGGGGACTTCGCTTTCGGCTACGGCGCCGACGTGTTTCCGCCGGGCGATAACGTGCGACCGGCGTCGCCGAACGAAGTGACGGCAATCGTCGAAAGCTCAGGCTATCTCTTCGTCGGTCACCGATCAGGTTTCAGTGTCCTGCGGGAAGGTGCGTGGCGCGCGTACGGCGTTTCCGACGGGCTCTCCGGGCGATCGGTCCGGGCGATTACCGCGGGATCCGGTCGAGCGTTCATCGGGACGAACGCGGGATTGACCGTCGTCACCCTGACCGGGGTGGCCCCCCTTGACCGCGCCGGGAGCTGGTTGCGATACGGGGAGAGTGACGGTCTGCGAGATCCGTCGATTCGAGCTCTTCTCCTGCGCGAGGAACGGCTTTGGATCGCAGCCGACACGGGACTTGTCCACGTCGAAGTCGAGGAGCTTGACGACCCGGCGGCCTGGGTGGCGGTTGACCTGACGGACCTCGGCGGAATCACGGCGCTTGCCGACGGGGGCGATGCGCTCTACGTCGGGACTGAGACGGGCGCGTATCGCTTCGATCCGATGTCGAACGAGATCGACCTTCTCGCGGGGACCCGGGGGCTTCGAATCTACGCCCTCGTGCCTTCCGACGGGACCCTTTACGTGTGCTCCGATCGGGGTCTACGTACGTATCGAGAAGGCGTGGGAACCGGGTGGGTGGAGTTCGGAACGCCTGTGTATGCAGGGACTGTTTTCGAGGGTGGTCTGTACTACGGAACGGACGCGGGGATGGCGCGTGCCTCGGACGGGGCGAGGTTCTACAGCGACTGGAGGATCTCGGCCTTGAGCGTGGACGGGCAGGGATCGTTGTGGGCGGGCAGCCGGGCTGATATGCAGTATGCCTTGATGCTGTGGCGGCGCGGTGAGAGAGAAGACACGTTCGACAACGTCACAGCGAGAATCGATGGACGCGATCCGGCTCTGTTCGGCGCAATGACGGCCGATGAGCACACGGCCGAGGGTCTCTTCGGGCGAGCCTCATTCCATCATGAGGCGGATCGGTTCACGCTGCGCGGAAACGTCGAGACAGTTTCGCCGGGCTATCGCTCGATCGGTGCGGGTGTGGGGGGTGGGGCGACAGGATGGGAAGTGGATGCTGCGATCACCCCTTGGGACGACGTCCAGGTACTGGCCTCTCACGAGTACATGCAGCGAGCGATGTCAGGAGGCTCGCTGCGGGTGAGAACGGCGAACAGCATTGCCTTCACGGGGTCGTTCGGCCCGACCATCTCGCTCTCGGTTTACCAGGAGAGCGCCAGCGACAATCCATTCCGCGCGGGGCCTGAGAACGCCTCGTACTCGTTCCAGTCGTCGGTTCTCGATTCGCTGTTTGATGACGTGCTGGATCTCTCGATCTCGTGGAGCGCGTCGGCGAGCACGGATCGCGTCATTGGAACCACGGGGAAGGAGAACCGTCTATCGGCGCGGGCGGGTCTGGCCCTGCCGGCTGGGACGAGGATCTCGATTGACTGGCTGCGCCCTCTGCGGAACGCCGCCGGCTCCTGGAGCGGACGCGAGGCGTGGACGCTCGGCGGAGACTGGTCGGGACGCCTCTCGGCGGCGACCGTCTCTGCCGACGGGGTCCTCGAGTTGTCGAGGCCGGTCCCAGGAGGCGAATTCGACGCCGTGACGACGGTCGACGCGAGCCTGAATGTCGACGCGTTTGAAGTGAGTGGCTGGCGATTCACGCCGACGGCGGACGCGACATTCAAGCGAGAGGTCGATGCGACGACACTGACCGGAAAGGCGATTGCACGCGGCGCGTGGGAAGGGCTCACCATCCGCACGACCCTCAGCGGTGAAGCGTCCGGATTGGGGGAACCGGTGACGCGCCAGAAGGGCAAGCTCGCGATCTCCGTGAACTACAGCGGCTCGCCGGCGTGGAGGCCCTCCCTGACCTACTCCTCGGACCGGTCGATCACGGTCCACGAGGGCGTCGGAAGCGCGACGTCGACCGACCACAGCCTGATCGGCCGCTCGATGTGGTCGGGCGAGGGTTCTTCGGACTCGCTGTCCTTCTCGATCCGGGTTCACGAGGCGGGAGAAGAGCGACGGGTGACGGGATCGATTGAGAACTCCTATCAGCTCGATCTGACGAAGAGCCTGGCCGCGTGGCTGCCATCGGAAGAGACGGGCGGTGGCGAGGCCGAGGTTGTTTTCCCAACGGTGGTGCTTTGCCTGGATTCGAGCGGTGAATACCGCTCGCGTGAAACGGGAGAGACGGCGGATGCCGACCTGACGGCCACGGCTCGGTTGGACGTTGCGCTGTCGGAGATGTGGGGCGGATCTCTCTCCGCGTCGTACTTGGTGGGGACGAAGAGTGCAGGCGGCTTCTACCACAGCTACTTGCTCGAGATGACGGTGGCGGTCAACTTCTAGCCGGGTTCGGGTCAGGCTCACCCTCCCCCAGATCGAGCCGATCGTGTGCTAGCCGCCTCCGATCGGGGGGAGGAAAGCGACGGTGTCGTCTGGATTGAGGTGCGTGCCGAGGTCGTCCAAGAATCTCGCGTTCCGCCCGTTGACCAGCACATTCAAAAAACCATCGCGCAGACCTTGCTCGAGCTTGGGAACGACGTCGGGGCAGATCGCGGTCAACGCCTCGAGGAGATCGTGAAGCGTCCCGTTTTCCCGAATCCCGATCTCCCGGGCGGCCGCGCCGAAGCCATCGCGCAAGGCGCCGAACACCTTGACGGCGACACGAGTCTCTCCCGACACCATTGAGGCCTTGGACTTTTCGTTCATGGAGCTAGTGATACTCGTTTAGCGCGTGCCGTGCAACGAAACAGGGCCTGAGCGTTCGTTGGTGCCTGAGAGTCTCCGAGATATAATCCTCTACTGTACTTCAGAGCTCGAAGGAGTGGACGGATGGACAAGTCCCGCGTTCTCGTTTGCAGTGCGTGGCCGTACGCGTCGGGCATGCCCCACTTGGGAAACCTCATCGGCTGTCTTCTGTCAGGGGACGTGTTCGCGCGGTACTACCGCATGCGCGGAAAGGACGTGCTCTACGTCTCCGGGTCGGACGTCCATGGGACTCGCGTCGAGTACGAAGCAGAGCGACAGGCGATTCCCCCGGCGACGTTGGCCGAGCGGAACCATCGCCGAATCGTGGAGATCAACCGCGGCTTCGGAATCGAGTTCGACAACTACACCACGACTGAGACGGCGACGCACAAGGGGTTCGTGCGTGAGATCTACCTCCAGATGGAGTCGAACGGGTACATCTGTACGAAGGAGGAGAGGCGCGCGTTCTGCCTCCACTGCGAGCGGTTCCTCGCAGATCGCTTGATCGCGGGAACCTGCCCGCGATGTGGATCCGCGAACGCGCTCGGCAATCAGTGCGACTCCTGCGGGGCGATCCTCGAGCCGGAAGAACTGGTGGATCCTACCTGCAGCTTCTGCGGGATGAACGACATCGAGTTCCGGAAGACGCGGCACTGGTACTTGGACCTGGAACGGCTGAGCGAGCCGTTGCGCGACTACGTGACGTCGAAGAGCTTCCAGGGTAACGTACGCTTGTACACGGAGCGGATGCTCGATGAGGGGCTTCGCCCTCGCGCGATGACCCGTGATATCGACTGGGGAATCGCCGCCCCATTCGAAGGAGCGGAGGGGAAGGTCATCTACGTATGGGGCGAGGCGGCTCTCGGCTACGTTTCGGCAGTGATTGAGCACTTCGACGGCGTCGAGCGGTGGAAGGACTTCTGGTTCGGCGACGACGTCCATCAGGTGTACACCTTGGCGAAAGACAACATCGCGTTCCACACCCTGATCTTCCCCGGCCAGCTGATCGCGTCGGGCCAGGGCTACCACTTGCCGGATCAGATCGCCGCCACTGAATACCTGAACTGGGTCGGAGGCGGCAGCTTCTCCAAGACTCGCGGCGTCGGCCTGTACTGCGACGACGCTCTGGAAGTGATGGATGGCGAGCTGTGGCGGTTCTATCTGCTATACAACCGGCCGGAAGGGCGCGACGTCAACTTCTCGTGGGAAGAGCTGGAGAAGGCGGTCAACGGCGTGTTGATCTCGAATGTCGCGAACCTGATGAATCGCGTCATCTCCTTCGTTCAAACGCAGTTCGACGGTGTCGTGCCGCGCGTCGATCTCGACCCTGAAGTCGTCGAACGCGTCGACGCGGGGAGGACGACCTATGAAGACGCGCTGGAACGGGGTGCGCTGGGCGAGGCGCTGCGATCCGTCTGCGAACTGGCTGTGTTCGGGAACGAGTACTTCCAGAGGAAGAAGCCTTGGGAGACGAAGGACGAGGCGGCTGTAGCGAGCGGCGTGTACCTGGTCAAGGGGATGGCGATCCAACTGGCGCCGTATCTGCCGAGATTCGCGTCTGCGGTGCTGTCGGTGCTGGGCGTGTCCGATCCGCGGTGGGAGGACATCGACCGTTCCATCGGAGGATCGAAGCTGGGAGAGGAGCGCGTTCTGCTCGAGCGGATTGATGTTGGTGAGATCCGCGAACGCGTGGAGCGACAGGAAGAGCGAGTTGAGGAGACCGAAGTGGCCATTTCGTTCTCAGATTTCGAGAAGGTGGATCTTCGTGTTGGCGTGATTGCCGCAGCTTCAGAGGTCGCGGGGGCCGAGAAGCTGTTGCAGCTCTCGGTCGATTTCGGAGATCGTACGCGAAGCTGTGTCGCCGGCATCAAGGAGAGCTACGCGCCGGACGACTTGATCGGGAAGCACGTGGTCGCGGTGGTCAACCTGGAACCCCGGACGATACGTGGACTACAATCAGAGTGCATGCTTCTTGCCGCGCAGGGTGAGGAGCTTTCGCTTGTAGTCGTCGACAGGCCTGTGGAGCCGGGGAGTGCGATTTCTTAGTGCATTGAAATGGGGATTGCCGACGGCTAGAATCGGCTCCAATCGAGGTGGGAAGCTGAATGTATGCAGTGATAGAGACAGGCGGCAAACAGTACCGAGTTGAACAGGGAACGCTCCTCGAGCACGAGCGCATCACGGGTGTCGAAGTTGACGACGAGATCGTGTTTGATCGGGTTCTCCTGTTGGCGAATGACGCCGATATCCGGGTGGGGACTCCGCACCTCGAGAACGTCACGGTGAAGGGCCGTGTACGTGCTGAGGAGCGAGGCGAGAAGATCATCGTCTACAAGTACAAGAGCAAGAAGGGATACCGCCGGAAGCAAGGCCATCGACAGCCGGTCATGAAGACGGAGATCACAGGAATCGAAGGATAGGGGAGAGCGTGGGGGAAGTACTGATCCAACGTGACGAACGAAACCGCGTGACCGGCTTGAGCGTTCGCGACCTTGAAGGTGAGACGACTGCTGGAGCGACCGCGCTGCACCTGATGCGGGCGGTGACGGCGTCGCTTGTCGATTACCTGCACGTGCCGGTCCAGTCTCCCGAATCGGAGGCAATTGGGCTGGCGATCGATCGGTGCCATACGTACTTGGATCGTGAACTCGATGCGGTTCTCGAGACGCTGATCATTGGCCTGAAGATGCTGGAGAAGGAATATCCGACCGATCTGGTGGTCGTGGAGGCCGCCGTCGGTGTGGAAGTGTAGCGCTGAATCTCCCACCCAAGACGCCAAGTCGCGAGCGCAACTCGGGGTCGTCGGGCGGCAAGAAAGATAGGGAGTTGAGATGGCACACAAGACGAGCACGGGCTCAACGCAGAACGTCCATGACAGCCCGGGGCAGCGGCTGGGCGTGAAACGCTTCGGCGGAGAATGGGTGAATGCAGGGACGATCATTGTCCGGCAGCGAGGAACGGTGTACGCGCTGGGCAAGAACGTCGGTTTGGGAAGGGACTTCACCATCTACGCTACTGCGCCGGGCTACGTTCGCTTCGAGGGCAGCAGCAAGAAGTTCGTCAGCGTTCTTCCGACATCCGAGGCCTGAGGATCGATGATCCTCTCGGCCAACGCCGATGTTTCTGGATGAGGCCATCGTCCGGGTTCGCGCGGGGCGTGGTGGTAATGGGTCGATGCACTTCCTATCCACCCGGCATAGCCCGCGTGGCGGTCCCGATGGTGGGAACGGAGGACCCGGGGGTGCCGTCATCCTTCGAGCCTCCCGTAGCGTCTCCACTCTGTATTCGTTCCGGAATCGCCCCCGTTTCGTTGCGGGAGACGGGGTCGACGGGCGGCGGAGCGGCTGTCACGGGCGGGCGGGCGAGGATCGAACCGTCCTGGTGCCGGTGGGGACGGTCGTTCGCGACTCAAAGACTGGCGAAGTCCTGGCCGACTTGAGCGGCCCGGGCGACGAGGTCGTCGTCGCGCGTGGCGGCGAGCGCGGGCGGGGGAACGCGAGCTTCACAACAGCAACGCGACAGGGGCCACGGATTTGCGAGCGAGGCCTGGCCGGGGAAGAAAGCGTCCTTCAACTGGAGCTGAAGCTGATTGCCGACGTTGGCATCATCGGCTACCCGAACGTCGGCAAGTCGAGCCTGATCCGCCGCGTCTCGGCGGTTCGTGCGAAGGTGGCCGACTACCCATTCACGACGACCACCCCCAACCTTGGCGTCGTTGATGTCGATGGGCGTGGCGAGTTCGTCGCCGTCGACATTCCTGGGTTGATCGAGGGCGCGCACGAAGGGAAGGGATTGGGTGACCGCTTCCTACGTCACGTCGAACGGACGAGGCTGTTCATCCACATGATCGACTTGGCGACGACGGACGAAGGACGAGCCCCGGTCGACGATTACCGCAGCATTCTGAGCGAACTGGAGTCGTTCAATCCGCGGTTGGCCGAGCGGACGCACGTCGTGGTAGGAAACAAGATCGATCTGCTGGATGAGGAGGATGTCGAGGCTGCCGTTCAGCAGTTTGGGCAGCTTGAGCTTACGCTGTGGCCGGTTTCGGTGGCGATGGGGGCAGGAATCCGCGATCTGGTGACGCGAGTGCACCGGCAGCTGCAAGAAGAGATCGAGCGCGAGGTCTCCTCGCCCGCGGTGGTCCGGCGGAAGGTCTACAGGCTTCGGGGAGACACAGGATTCCGTGTCGACCGCGACGAAGAAGGTTTCGTCGTGCGTGGTGAGCAGGTTGAGAAGGTCGTGCGAAAGCTCATTCTCAACAGCCAAGACGCGCTGGAGTACCTGACGGATCGGCTGGAGAAGATGGGAGTTCTGAAGGAGCTGCGGCGGCAAGGGTTCGCCGCGGGGGATGCGGTTCGGATTGGCGAGGTGGAGTTTGAGCTTGACGGGTAGAGTCGGAGTGTTCGGCGGCACGTTCAACCCGATTCACAATGGGCACATCCTGATTGCCAGGACTGCGGTTTCGCAGTTCGAGCTCTCGCAGGTCGTGTTCATCCCGAACGGGATACCGCCTGACAGGCAGAAGGAAGCGCGACCAGGCAAGGAAGACCGCTTCCAGATGGTCGCCGATGCGGTCGCTGGCGAAGACGGGCTAGATGTTTCGCGCATCGAGGTGGATCGCGAAGGGCCATCCTATACCATTGACACGATTCGGGCTTTGAAGGAAGATTACCGGGAAGGGATCTGCTTCATCATCGGAGCGGATCGCCTGGCTCGAATTGACAGATGGAAAGAACCGGAAGCGATCATCGCGAGTGTGCCGTTCATCGTCGCGCCGCGCGCGGGTGTGTCGCTCTCTGCTTTCGACCGGGGACTGTTCGTTGAGGCGTCGGTTTGGGCGCTTGAGATGTCTGAGGTTGACCTCTCATCGACGGTTCTGCGCGAGAGAGTGCGGCGAGGCGAGCCGATCCGAGAATCGGTTCCCGCTTCCGTGGAGGCGTACATCGTGAAGCACAGGCTGTATCGGGGTGCCGAAGAGGCGTAGAGTCGGAAGAGGAGGCTGGAATACAGAGCAGGAGATTGCGAATCAACGATCGGATCACTGCGGCGGAGGCTCGCGTTGTTGACGATGCGGGAGAGAACCTTGGGGTCATGCCGACGAGTGAAGCGCGAGAGCTTGCGAGAGAGAAGGGGCTTGATCTCATCGAGGTCGCGCCTCAGGCAAAGCCGCCGGTTTGCAGGATCGCAGACTACGGGAAGTATCAGTATCAACAGGAGAAGCGCGACCGGAAGCAGAGGCGGCGAACGAAGCTCAAGGAAGTCAAGTTTACGATCAAGATCGGCGAGCATGACTTCGAAACGAAGGTGAATCGAGCTCGCGACTTCCTCTCGCATGGAGACATGGTGCGAGTGAGCATCTTCTTCAGGGGACGGGAGGTCGTGCATGCGTCTCGTGGCCGCGAGATGCTGAAGCGCGTGGAAGAGAAGCTGAGCGACATCGCCCGTGCTGAGGGGCAGCCCTCGGCGAAGGGGCGGATCCTGCAGATAATGTTGGTCCCCACCCAGCAAGGCTGAAGAGTTCAAGAGGAGAGAGCGTGCCGAAGCAAAAGACGCATTCTGCCGCGAAGAAGCGGTTCAAGCGCTCGAAGAGTGGGAAGCTGCTTCACCACATGTCGAACTACGTTCACAAGAGCCTGAAGAAGCGGCCCAAGGCAAAGAGACAGGCGCGTGCCGCAAAAGAGCTAGGCGGAGGACAAGAGAAGACGATTACCCGGATGATCGGGAAATAGCTCTCGCGGTCGGAGAGACGGAGGACGTTCTAATGCCACGAGCAAGGGGAGGAAGCAAACGCAAGGAGAGCCGTAAGAAGATCATGGCTCTCGCCAAGGGATTCAAGGGGAAGCGCGGGACGTCGCACCGTATTGCCAAGCAGGCAGTGATGAAGGCGCTGCGCAACAGCTACATCGATCGCAGGCGAAAGAAGAGAGACTTCCGACGCCTCTGGATCACACGGATTAGCGCGGCGGCAAAGCAGAACGGGACGTCCTACTCCGCCTTCATCGGCGGCCTTGAGCGACGCGGCGTGGCGCTCAACAGGAAGATGATTGCTGATATCGCGGTCCGAGACGAGGCGACGTTCGTCGTCCTTGCCGAGATGGCGAAGCAAGAAGCGGTCAAGCAGTGATGGAGCGGGTCCGGCTGGCTCCCACGACACGGAAGTGATGGCCGGATGCTCTCGTAGACGTGGAATGGCTGCTGAGGTGTGCGGGTCAGGAGAAGGCAAAGATGGATGACCGAACGGGATGTGTTCGGCTCATCGTGGAGGGAATTGAGTTCGAGGGGCGGCACGGCGTCTACGCGGAGGAACATGAACAGGGGAATCGCTTCCGCCTCGATGTTGAGATCACGGCGGACCTGTCGTCCGCACTTATCAGCGACCGGCTTGAAGATACCGTCGATTACGGTTCCGTAGTCAGCTTCGTCAAGGAGATCAACCGGCAGCAACGATTCAACCTCATCGAGTCCTTTGCCGGGGCGATCTCAGCCGGTCTCTTGGTGCGGTTTCCTCGAATCGATGAAGCGCTTGTACGCGTTCGGAAGCTGGCACCTCCGAGATTGGGGAACACAGTATGCGCAGCGGCAGAAGTGCGCAGGAGCCGCGAGTAGGCCGTGTCAGCACCTACCTCTCGCTCGGCTCGAACCTCGGTGAGCGAGGTGCGAAGCTCGAGGAGGCCCTCGTATCCTTGCGGGAGCGGGGCGTTTCGGTCGCGAAGCGATCGTCGATCTACGAGACGGAGCCGACGGGAATCCCGGATCAACCGTGGTTTCTCAACCTTGTGGTCTTTGCGAAGACCCTCCATTCTCCGCGTGAGCTGCTGGGCGTGTGCAAACGGATTGAACAGGAACTCGGCCGCGTGCCGGGACGACGATTCGGCCCACGAGCCCTCGATATCGACGTGCTCCTGTACGAAAGAGAGACGATCGAGGAGGCGGATCTCGTGGTGCCGCATCCTCGAATGCATCGCAGGCGGTTCGTGTTGATTCCGCTTGTGGAGATTGCGCCGGAGTTGACCGATCCGCGCGACGGGCGGCGATTCTCGGACATACTCGACGGACTCGGTGAGGGAAAGAAGGTGGTTCGATCAGCGTGGATAGAATCTTGATCTCGGTCGACGTCGCCGAGGCGGGCGGTAAGCGCACGCGAGTGGCTCTCCTCGATGGCGAGCGGCTGATGGAGATCCAATACGGGCACCCCACGCAGGAGAAGATTGTCGGCAACATCTACCGCGGACGGGTGCAGGACGTTCTCCCTGGCTTGGGGTCGGCGTTCGTGGAGGTCGGGGAGAAGAAGAACCTCTTCCTCTCCCAGAGTGAGATCAACGACCAACTGCTGGTAGAGAAGGGATTCAAGCCGTGGCAGGCAAACATCCCCATTGCCAAGCTTCTCCGGCCAGGGCAGATGATCACGCTGCAGGTTCGCCGCGAAGGGATCGGGGACAAGAACCCGCAAGGGACGATGAAGATCAGCCTTCCGGGTCGGTTCCTGGTCTACCTCCCGACGGAGGACCGGCTCGGTGTTTCTCGCCGGATCGAAGCCGTGCGTGAACAGCGGCGAATTCGCCGAATCGCGCGTGCGATGAACCGGCCCGGCGAAGGGCTGATTGCACGGACCGCGGCGCAGTGGGCGAGCAAGGCAGACCTCGAACGTGACCACGCGCTCCTCGTCGAAACCTGGGAGAGCGTTGCGGCCGCCGCGCGTGGTGCGAAGAAGCCTCGATTGCTCTACAAGGCGATGGGGATGGTGCAAGGGATCCTTCGCGATCGCCTTGATCCGGAGACGAAGGAAGTGATTGTCGACTCGCCGTTCTTCCACGAGAAGATCCTCTCCTTCCTCGACTACATGAGGATGTCCGAGTACAAGGAGCGTGTTCGTGTTCACGATGGGGCACGGCCGCTGTTCGAGGCATCTCAAGTGGAGGAGCAGATCCAGGCGAGCCTGTCTCGCCGTGTCCGGCTTGCTGGCGGAGGCTCGCTCGTCTTCGACGAGACCGAGGCGCTCATCGCAGTCGACGTCAACACAGGCAGCGACGTGCGGCACCGCAACCAGCAGGAGGCGATCCTCAACACCAACCTGGAAGCCGCATCGGAATTGGCTCGACAGCTTCGTCTACGACAAGTGAGCGGGATCATTGTCATCGATTTCGTGGACATGGACGACCCGAAGAACGTCCAGTGCTTGATCGAGAAGGTGAAGGAGGAACTGAACAAGGACCGCGTTTCCGCCGACTTCGTCGACATGACCGCACTCGGTCTGATGGAGATCACGCGGAAGCGGCACGGCGAGAGTCTGGCCGACATGTTGGAGAACGCGCGATTCGAGGCTTGATCGACCACTCGGCGCTTCGCGCTCAGTGGCTTGGGCGTCTCTCCCTTTCGGTCGAGAGTCTTGGTACAATGACATTCCGCAGTTGCGCATGAACGATGTCAGTGCAGCCTCTGGGGGCGGAATGGGCGAATAGCTCAGCTGGGAGAGCGTTCGGGTCACATCCGAAAGGTCGCAGGTTCGAGCCCTGCTTCGCCCAAGAGACCGAGAGGAGCGATGCTGGAAGGCACGCTCCTCTTTTTCCGAAGCTCTTGCCGGCTGAGTCTGGCGAAGGCGTGACTCAACCGCGGTCCGGATATCCTGTGACGCAGATGTCCTCCGCGAGCCTGTCAACGGAGACGTCGCGTAGGCGCCAGGCCTCGGAGATGCGGGCCGCACCGAGGCCTCCAATGGCAGGCGTGGCCTTCCTGCCGCCGATTAGCATCGGGGCGATGAAGAACGCGACCTTGTCGACGAGCCCGGCCTCCACGAAACGCGCTGCCGTCTCCCCGCCTCCCTCGACCAGGACGGAGTCGATGGACGCCTCGGCGAGGCGATGGAGGAGAAGCGGCAGATCGAGCAGTCCCTCTTGGAGCGGGAGACGCCAGACGCGGACACCTCGCGAGGTCAATGCGTGCTCCTTGGCGGCCGACATCGACGAGGTCACAACGATCGCGGAGGCACCGGATCCGAGCAATCGGGCGTTCTGCGGGATCCGGCCGGACGGATCGAGAACGATCGGAATCGGATCCCTTCCTGTCACGTGACGCACCGAAAGCTCCGGATCATCGGCGACGACTGTGCCGACGCCAACCAGGACGCTAGCAAACTTACGCCTCAGTCGATGGGTCTCGGTTCGAGATGCCTCGCCGGAGATCCACTTCGAATCACCGGACCGGGTTGCAATCCGACCATCCAGACTGAGGGCGATCTTCAGCTGAACGAACGGTCGGCCGGTTGCGGCGAAGCACAGGAAGATCTCGTTTTGCCGCGCGGCCTCCTCGGCAAGAACACCTTCCGTAACTTCGATCCCGGCTTCGCGTAGACACGCGATCCCCTTCCCATTCACCAGCGCATTGGGATCCCGTATGCCAAGGACGACGCGGGCGACTCCTGCCTCGATGATGCGGTCGGTGCACGGAGGCGTCTTCCCGCGGTGGCAGCACGGTTCGAGCGTCACGATCAGAGTTGCTCCACGCGAGGCCTCGGCGGCTTCTTCGAGGGCGAAGATTTCTGCGTGAGCCTCCCCGAAGCGTCGATGGTAGCCGCGGCCGACGATTCGGCCGTCCTTGACGAGCACGGCGCCGACAAGGGGATTCGGGTTGACGTTCCCCTCGCCAAGCTGCGCAAGATCGAGGGCGAGTCGCATCGCCTCAGCGTTGTTCACCGGCGGCCTCCAGCCTCCAGCAAAGCCCGCATCGCCGCCGTACGATCAGCGGCGCCGAAGATGGCCGAGCCGGCGACGATGATGTCGGCGCCGGCGTCCACGACGTCGGAGACGTTCTCTAAGCGAATGCCTCCGTCGACGGCGATCTCGATTGGCCGTCCATCGATGCGTTTCTTCAGATCAGCGATCCGTTTCAGCGCATCGGGAAGCAAGGCCTGGCCGCCGAACCCCGGCTCGACGCTCATGATCAGAACGAACGTGATCTGGTCGAGGAACGGAGCCAACGCGTCGAGTGGCACTCTCGGGCGCAAAGAGATCCCGATCCGCGCGCCCGTCGAGCGGATTGCATCGATCGTCGTGCGGGGCGGGTCGCAGGCCTCCAAGTGGAAGATGATCGTGTCCTCCGGGTTGACGTCAAACTGGGGTGCGTACGTACTCGGATGTTCGATCATCAGGTGAATGTCGAACGGCAGGTCGAGCCGGCGATGGAGCGCATTCACCACCGGCGGGCCGAAGGTCAGATTGGGGACGAAGTGCCCGTCCATCACGTCCCAGTGGTACCGGTCGGCGAGCGCCGCGACGGAGAGCGCTTCGTTGTACAGATCAGCGAAATCGGCTGAGAGGAGAGACGGAGCGAGCTTCATCGCCTGCGAGCCGCCGACAGCATGAGAACAAGCTGCAACGCGGCCATGGCGGCGGCGGCGACGTACGTGAGCGCCGCCGCGAACAGGACCTCCTTCACGGCGCCAATCTCCTCCGTGCTGACGAGCGCCGCTTCGCGCAGGGCCGAGACGGCGCGACGGCTAGCGTCGAACTCGACGGGGAGCGTGACCAGAGTGAACAGGACTGCGGCCGAGAACAGCAGGATGCCGACGGTGAGAAGGGGTTGGTACTGGAAGACCAAACCGAGGAAGAACAGGGGGAACGCCAACTGCGAACCGAAGCTCGCGACGGGCACGATGGTCGTTCGCAGCGCGAGAGGCCCAAAACCGCGGGCATGCTGAACGGCGTGACCGGCTTCGTGCGCGGCGACGCCGATCGCAGCGATGGACGTCGATTCGGAGGCCGAGAGTCGCAGGACCTTCTTGCGCGGGTCGTAGTGGTCGCCAAGCGAGCGGTTCGTCTCCTCGACGGAGACGTCGGTGATGGCGGCTCCGGCAAGGATCTTGAGTGCGACACCGCGCGCGGTGATGCCTCCGGTCGAGGGAATGCGAGCGTAGCGGCGATACGTCGATCGGACTCTCCACTGCGCGTAGAGCGCGAGCACGATCGCCGGTATCAGGATCCATATGCTCGGTCCAAGGAAGAACGATAGCCCGGAATGCATACTAGTTCCCCTTTTCCTTTCCCGAAGACCGGACGGCGAGTATACGTCGGGCGATCTTGCTCGACAACAGGTTTCGCCGGACGACGGCCGCAGCGGCGGCGGCTACACAGGCGCCGAGAAGATCGAATGCGAGGTCGACCACGTCGGCGTCACGCGCAGGGACGAACATCTGGTGAAACTCGTCACTGCCCGCGTAGAGAGCGGTCACCAAGAGGGCGATCGAGGTTCGTCCGATCGCCTTTCGCGCGAGGACGTAGAACAGGCCGAACTCGAAGGCATGGAGGACCCAGTCTCGTCCCGGGAAGGAGAGAGGTGCCGGGCCCTTGCCGAGGGGGAGGCTCGACAAAGCGAAGATGATCCCGGCGTAGCCGACCAGAAGCAGTGTCCAAGTGATCCGGTTTCGAGTCATGTTATGATCGAAGCTCGAGAGAGGGCCGATAAGCCGGATTCTGTCGTGGGAAGACATCCATCTATGCGGCCTACCCGAAGGCTCGGACGGGCAGTCCTCGTGCGCCTTCCTATTTGGCCTTGCTCCGACCAGGGTTTGCCGAGCCGGCCCGGTCGCCCGAGCCGCTGGTGGTCTCTTACACCGCCGTTTCACCCTTGCCTGATCCCGAGCTTGTGGGCTCGGGCCATCGGCGGTCTGCTCTCTGTGGCACTTTCCCGGGGTCGCCCCCGCTGAGATTTCCTCAGTGGCCTGCCCTTTGGAGTCCGGACTTTCCTCCAGCCACTCAGCCATGCCGAGCAGCCGGCGTCTCCCTGGCCCTCTCTCGCGTCATTCCTGTCGTATGCTGCGGCTTGCCGGCGGGAATGAGTCCATCACTCATCGACGGAAGCCGCATGAGCGGCAGTAGTATACTCGATGGCTTCCGGCGGCCCGCGATCCGGGCGTGTAGCTACCGGTACGGAGAAGATGTCCGCAACGCGGGCAGATCCGGCGGTGGATTCCCCAGATCAACACTCCGGTGACGCCTAATACGCCGAGAACGATCCATCCGCTGAGCGTGCGCCGCCGGGGCACGGACTCGCTCGGAGAGGCGGCTCCGCCCAGATGGCGGGCGAGCCCGTCGAACAGGGCCACCATTGCCTCCTCGATTCTTCGGTGCGCGACGAGGTCGTGGGTTTCCGAGTGTAGTCTCGCCGGCAAAGAAGAATCCGGGAGCGCCCGGTTCCCAATGATGGCGTGCTCCCACACATCGAGCGTCTTGACGAAGACAGCGAGGATCACCGGCTCCCGCCCATCGAGTCCCCAGGCTTCGAGGACGGCCTCGCCGAAGCGTTCGGCGTTCGGGAGTGGATTCTCCCAGCTTGCGAGGATGAAGACAGCGATTCCGAAGCGCGCTTGCGCGTTTTCGATCAGGGCGTTGATTCGATCTCGCCCGTGGCGATCGAGAACGGATCCGTAGTCGGAAACCGCTCCGATGGGACGAGGGAGGTCGACTGCCGATGCTGCTGTGAACGCGAGGAACGTGATGGCGGTAAGTGTCGCGATCAGGCGGCGTACAGGATGCGCGAGCAGTGTTCGCACGTCACCACGCCCATCTCGCCACGCGCCCGCTCGCTTGTGTTGCCGCTGACGCGAAGCTTGCAGCCGGTGCACGTGCCGTTCCGGATCTCAGCGACGGGATGGGCGAACTTGGCGTGCAGGGTCTCGTACTGGGACACCAGGTAGGTCTGAACTGCTTCAGTGACGCGGCCACGCTCGGCAGTCAGCTCAACGAGCTGCGCGTTCGTCACCTCGATTTCGGCGCGGGCCTCCGAGATCCGGCGGCGAAGGTCGTCCTCCTTCGTCACGAGGTGGGACTCCGCATCGCCTTGCGCGCGCGCTCTCTCTTCGATGGCGTCCATCAGGGAGAGCGCATCGTCCTCCAATTGGTTGATCCGAGCTCTCTCGCTTTCGATCTTGATGCGGAGGTCCTCCATCTCCTTGAAGCTGATGATTCCCTCGTTGAGGCGCTTCTCGTAGCCGCCGATCTGCATGTGGAGGTTGTCGACCTCCAGGTTCTTCATCCGGCTGTCGTGCTCAAGCGCAGACAAGGCCTCTCTCGACGCGTCGACGGCGGCGCGCTCCGTCTTGATCTGACCATGGAGGCGCTGGGACTCGTCTTCCAGACGGGCAACTCTGGCGGCGGCATCGGCGAGATGCTCATCGATTGCCTGAAGGTGAAGGAGCTGCTTGATCTCGGGAAGCACAATCCCCTCGCGCAGTATCGTCAGTTGCGAACGACTATACGGAGGCGCCGGGCGGCGCGCAAGGGGATCTTAGAGAGGCTCAGGGTGAGGGGGCCTGGAAACTAGGGCTGGAGGCCGAAGCCTTGCGCAAGGGGCCCGAGTCGTTTCTCCGCCGCTTCGCGTGCCTGCTTTTGCGCCTCCTGCACCGCGGCGATGACGAGATCGACGAGCATTTCCGCGTCCTCCGGGTCGATGACCTCCGGTTCGATGGAAAGGTCGGCCAGGTCTCCACGCCCGGTCACTGTGGCGGTGACCATGCCGCCTCCGGCGGTCGCAGCGATCCTCATCTCCGCGATCTCCGCTTGAGTCTGCTCCAGCTCCTGCTGGATTTGCTTGGCCTGTTTCATCAAGTGGCCGAGATTGCCGAGGCTCTTCACAGTTCCTCCTTCACGATCTTGCCGTCGAACATCCGACAGACGAGCTCCGCTTTCTCGCGCAACAGCTGTCGTGTCGTCGGTGTAGGCTCAACGCTGGGGTCGTAGTCCACCTCCACGTAGACCTTGTCCCCGAAGTGTCGGTGAACGACGCCGGCGAGATACTGACGATTCGCCTGTTTCTCCAAACTCTCCTTGTGGAATGTGTGTGCCGGATGGAACAAGAGAAAGAGCTTCCCATCTCGCAGTGACGGCCGGCACTCGGTGAGGAACGCGGCGATCGCGATCCGCTCCCGGCTGATCTCGGCGAGCATTGCATCCCACGTGTCCGCGAGGTGCGCATCGCCAAGTGCAGGCGGTGCGGCCTCAGTCGCAGGCGTCGCTTGGGGGTCCGGCTCGGTGGCGGAAGCCGAACGAGTAGCGTCCGTGGTTGACGGGCGCGTAGAGACGATCGGATGCCTCTTGTCCGCGATCTCAGGGGGCCGAGAGACGGTCGGTGATGAGGGAGGAGGGGAGGCCTTGTGAGGCGGAACGTCTGCTGGTGACACGAGGCGGGTCATGAGATCGAGGATCCCGATTTCGAGGCGGATTCTCCGGTCGAGGGCACGGAACAGATCGGATTTGATGTCGAGGAGACCGCGCGCAATGCTGATGTCAAGCTCGATCTGGTCTGCTTGCCTGGCGCTGTCGCCTTGGGCAAGACGATCGCGCACGATGTGAATCACGTCGGCGAGGAAGATCTCCAGGTCCTTGCCGCGATCCACCAGAGCCTCGATCATCGCAAGCGCTGCGAGGCGGTCGTTTGCCTGCAGTGCGTCGACAAACGCCTGGTGTGTTTCGTGGCCCGCAAGGCCGAGCATGTCGAGAACGGTGTCCACGGTGATCTGTTCGCGCTCGTAGCTGATCGCCTGTTCGAGCATGACGAGTGCGTCGCGCATGCCCCCATTCGCTCTGTGGGCGAGAAGATCCAGTGCCTCGGGCGTCAAGGCTGCCCCCTCCGACTCGGCGACCTCCGCGAGGCGGGCGGCGATCATTGCCGGAGGGATCTTGCGAAACTCGAACGCCTGACAGCGGGAGACGATCGTGCGGGGCACCTTGTGCGGTTCCGTGGTTGCGAAGGCGAAAACCGCGTGCGGGGGAGGCTCCTCGAGGGTCTTCAGCAAGGCGTTGAAGGCTTCGTTCGTCAGCATGTGGACCTCGTCGATGATGTAGACCTTCTTCTTCAGGTCGGTCGGCGAGAAGTTCACCTCTTCACGGAGCCTTCGGATGTGGTCGATTCCTCGGTTGGATGCGCCGTCGATCTCGATGATGTCAAGGGAGCGGTTCGCCAGGATGGTGACGCAGTTTGCGCAAGCGTTGCAGGGCTCACCGTCCTCCGAGGCGAGGCAGTTGAGTGCGCGCGCGAGGATACGGGCAACGGACGTCTTACCGATTCCTCGCTCTCCTGCAAAGAGATACGCGTGCGCTGTTTCTCCTGCGACGACGGCGTTGCGAAGCGTGCGAACGATCTCGGCCTGATCCACGATTTCCCTGAACTGCTGGGGACGCCATCGTCGATACAGAGAGAGACGGGGATTCTGCTCACTCAAGTCAACAACCCCTTCCTGGTCGGGGAGACTGGATTCGAACCAGCGGCCTCCTGCTCCCAAAGCAGGCGCGCTACCAGGCTGCGCCACTCCCCGGTGCCGTCGGATTATAGGAACAGCGTCACCGATGATCAATTGCAGACTACGTCTTCGGAATGGTCGGCTGGACCCGACGCCGAGGCCACCGTAGGGCAATGAGCTCCATCAGAAGCAGCGCCAGCGCTGCCCAGAGCAGATGTGTACGCACCGGCACGAAGGGCCGGTGCGGGAAGCGCCGCGCCTTCGTCAGGACGAGATCATCCGTGGGGAGCACCTCACCCCCTGTCAAGGAGGCAATGGAAGATAGAGCCACAAGGTCGGCGCCTGTCGCCGCGAACTCGACGGAATAGGGAACGCTCACGGGAAGCTGCACCGCAGCGCCTCGAGACTGATCGGTAATCCGCAGTGCGTACCCGCCGGCCTCCGGCCGGGGGAATGTTGCTCGATACAGCCCGGGAGCCACCTGCCGCAGTTCCGAAGGTTGCTCAAGGGGTACCAGGTCGGCACTCAGGATCAGCCAGTCCGCGAACTGGCCGCTGGGATCGCGGGCATCGACAAGGATTTCGACTTCCTGCTCGGTCACCTTCACGGAGGCGTATACCCCCTCCTTTGTGAACATCGATGGCTCACTCAGCACGAACATCTCGCTGAACAGCTCGCTCATCGATGGCCACGAGATCCAATCCGCTGACCAGTTCCCAGCGAGATCGGTGTTTAGCGCCGAAACAAGGCCTAGTCCGACATTCCAGGTTGTGAACAGCGGATCCTGGCCCGCCCATGCGTAGACGGCGGCGTCATCGCGGGGATACGTCAAGATGTGTCCCTCGATGGCGGGGATCATCGTCGGAGCGAGTCGCTCTGCCAGGAGGCCACCGACCTCTGTAGACTCCTGCACAAAACGGCTTCGGCTCAGGCGTTGCGTGATGTTCAGCATGGTCGCCGGTAGCGCCCCGAACTCCGACACGTGGTAGAGTTCACCTCTCCCTGCACCGACGATCTCGGAAAGCAACTCGAAGTTCGGCTTCTCGTCCGGCGCAATCACGGAGACGATGATGTCTTCGCTTGCTCGTAGGCGCTCGATCAACGGCTCGAAGTCGTGCAGGAAGGGAGTGGTCCAGCCGTCTGAGATGAGCAGGATGTGCTTGAAGCGCGCGTCCACGTCTTCGAGCGCGTCGACGGCCTCCTGAAGTGGGTAGAACAGGTCCGTCCCACCGCCGGCTCGGAGCCTACGCAAGATTCCCAAGATGTCTGAAGAGTCCCCGAGCCGAGAGATCGGCCGCAACCATTCGTATTCGGTGTCGAACCCGATGATGCCGATCAAGGTGTTGGACGGGAGCAGCGCCGTACTGGCAGCCGTGGCATCGCGAAGAACGCGAATCTTGGCGTGCATGGTCGTGCCATCCCCGTCTCCCGTCAGCGAGCGAACCAGTCCTCTCATGCTCGTCGAACGATCCAGAACGTACACAAGAGCGAGGCTTGCCTGTTGCTCAACCTCCGGCACCGTGGACGAGACGGGAAGGAGATGGTCAAGCTCCGTACTTGCGAACCCACGGGCCGAGTGCTCGCCACGAATCACGAACAGCCCGCCCCCCATGTTGCGGACGAAATGGTCGATGCGATCAGCCCCCGAGCTCGTGATCGTGCTGAGTTCAACATCTGCAAGAATGAGCTGTCGATACTGACTCAACGTCTCGATGCGCGGAATCTCCGACACAACCTCATGAGAGACGTTGAGGGCCGTGAGGAGCTGGGGGACAATGCCTGTCTTTTGGCCGTCGATGACGAGGACCGACGGCAGGTGCGTCGACTGCACGGTCGTACTCAATGTATCGTTGTCGCTGATCGGATCAGTCTCGCTGCGGATGAATGCCTGATAGGCGGCGGTCCCCTCGGAGTCGAGCGTCTCGGTGAACGCAAACGTATTGCGACCTCGCGATAGCTCCACAGTGTCAGCGATGATCAGGTCGTCCGCACGGTAGACGATGAGCCGCGCCGATGTCGCTTGCGGCGACTCCACGTCGACCCGCAACGCAAACGGTCGGCCGACGGCTGTTTCTCCCGGTGCTGTGAACGCGGAAACTGAGAGGTCGTCCATGATCTGATTGCCGATCGGAAGAACGTGAATCGGAACCTCCGAGGCCTGCGCCTTGGCGACCGCGACGCCCACTTCGTCCGTGAACCGCCCGTCCGAGAGAAGGACGATCTGACCGCCGGCCATCGCGGTCAGGGCGAGTTCCACGGCAGGCTGAATGTGCGTCGACGGGGACGCAACCGCTGTCGGGAACAGGCTCGGTCGGTATTCCCCCGGGAGGTAGGCCACGTCGGCGCCGGCCGCGAATTCAATCAACCCGAAATCCTGGCCGGGATTGGCGTCGACGAGCCTCTGGATGAGTGAGAACGTGTCCATGTCGGATTGGGCGACCGTCAGACTGGCGGACCGATCGAGAAGGATCATCGTGGTCGTGTCCTGGCGAACGAGTGACAGTTCCGGACGAGACAGAGCAAGCAGGAGAAGAAGAACAATACCGATTCGCAGCGCCAACCGAGTCCAACGAACGCGGAGGGTCAGCCCGAGCGCGACAGCAATGAGCGGGAAGAAGACGAGTGCGAGTGGTGCGCCGAATCGGATCATGTGTATCGGCTTCCCAGCAGCCGGAAGACGGACCGCTTGCGAGCGACGAGTTCGGTGAGCAACAGGGCGATGACGATGCCGACAAGAAGCGGCCAAACGTCGATCCAGTACCGGCGGTCGGTGGATTCGACGATGTTTTCAGCTTCCGGGCTTCCGCCGACGTCGACGGTCGACTCCGAAGGAGCCACATTCACTGCGAGAGGGAAGACGCCGCGATCTGTGGTGAGCGTATACAAACCTGGCGCGTCCGGGAAGAAGAACATGTCGAGTTCGGATAGAGGGATCTTCCGTTGGTCAGGATCCTCGAGGCCCAGTATCGAGCCCCTCCCGAGCAGGGACACAGGGTCTCCAACGTGTGTCCATCCGTATGCCAGGGTTGCGGGCAGGCGGGTAACGCGGGACACGACGTTGCGGATCAACAGCGGCAGGTCCACGGCGAGCGGAAGATTCGTGCTCTCCAATCGCGCGGCGAAGAGCGTTACTTCTTGTGTTTCCGTCTGCCACGTCGCCAGGAGAGGTTCTCCATCCGTCTCCAAGATGATGGCCGCGTCATCGGGCAACGACACAGAAGGAGACGAGAAGACACGGATGTCTGCAGGCTGTAGCCCCGCAAGAAGAGGGTGGGCCGACAGGACGGCATTGAGTGAGAAACGTTCTCGTTCATCGCCTAGCGATGCGACCCCCTGCACCTCGCCGTTGACCAGGAAGACGCTGCCGGCGTACGAAGAAGGAAGCGTCGCTTGGTGAACGATCGTGATGTCCGCCTCTTCGGTTGCTGAGACGAGGGTGAATGGCGTAACGGCTCCGAGCGCGGCGGAGAGGTATCGATTGGGAGGGCCTATCCAACGTACGCGCAGGTCAAGCGGGCGATCGAGTGCGAAGTAGCGGTCGTTGTCCTCGGGGAGGTCATCCTCCGCTTCAAGCGCGACGGTGAACACCGTGCCCCTGGACGTGGGAAACGGCACGATCACCTGCTCGCCCGTCTCCGGTGGAAGGTACACTGCCACGGACGTCACAGCGGATTCATCGGAGACGCGAAGGGAAACGTCATGATCTGTCAGGGTGGCGTTCAGCACCTCGACGAACGCTGTCGCGCCCTGACCTGAGGGGTTCTCGCGAACGGAGAAGCCGGTGACGCCAAGATTTTCGCCTCCCGAAACCGTGATCCGCTCAACGTGTGCGGGAAGACTGCTCACCTCCCGATCGGTGATCAAGACAACACGATCGAAGCCGGACAGTCCCCCGAGGGCCGACAACGCATTGACCATGTCATCGATTGTCCCGTTGCCATTCCAAGTCGGCTCGGAGGTGTCCAGTGCGCGGGTGACGGAAGCGCGGCTTGATGCTCCATCGGTGAGGACGGTCGCCAGCGAGGAGAAACGGATGACGGATGTTCGAAGGGCTGGGTTCTGAGCGACGATGCTCTTGGCAGCATCGATCGCAAGCTCGTATCGAGTGCGGCCATTCTCCGTCATCGTTTGCATGCTGGCACTCGCATCGATCACGATGGCCAGCGCCGACAGGCGCTGCCGAGTGGAAGAGACAAGCGGCGTCGCCAGCGCGGCCACCAGGAGAAGGACGGACAGCACCTGAAGAAGCAGGAGTGGGTCGAGCAGCTGTCGGAAATGGATCTTCCGCGATCGCGCATCGTGCTTGAGACCCTCCCAAAGGAAGAGCGAGGAGACGTTTCGGCGCTTCAGCTTCGGGCGCAGCAATGCCAGCACCATCAACACGACGGCCGACAGTGCGAAGTAGAGCGCCCCCGAGAAGGCAAACGTCATCGCACGATCCCCCCTTCACGAAGGTCTTCGAAGAACACCTGCTCGAGCGTTCGTGTCGTGGGAATCGTGAACAGCGGAATCCTTTGGCCGTCCATCAGCGATTGCAGCTCAGCCTGATGCTTTTCGAACCTTTCTCTGTACGATTCGAGCGTGGTTCGCCCGAGGTTCAGGGTCACGAAGCGGCCCGTCTCGACATCGACGATCTGTGCCGTCTCATTCCCGGACGGATCGATCTCCTCGGGGGCGAGAATCTGGAGAACGGCCACTTCGTCGCCTCGATAGAGGAGACGCGCTACGGCATCCTTGACTCCGGTCGGGAAGAGAAGATCGCTGAGGATCAGGACCAGCCCTGTCTCGCGTGTCAGCGACAGGAAGTCCATCACCGACCTCTCGAACGCGGTCTCGTCTTGGGCCGTCAAGGTTGAGAGGGCCTGGTAGATTCGTCGGATGTGACTGGTCCCGTGTTGGGGGGGAATGCTCGCGAGTAGACGGTGGGCGAAGGGGAATATGCCCACCCGATCCATGCTCCGCAGCCCAAGGTGTGCCAGCGCGAGCGCCAATCGCGCCGCGTACTCGACCTTCGGGGGCGTGCCGAGCTGCATCGATGCGCTCACGTCGATCAGGAGGTAGATGGGAAGGTCGGATTCATGGATGAACGACTTAACGAGCAGCTTCTCGAGGCGCCCGTAGATGTTCCAATCGACGTACCGGATGTCGTCTCCGGGATGGTACTCACGATAGTCCGCGAACTCGACGCTCATGCCGGCACGAGGGGAGACGTGAAGGCCGGACAAGCGCCCTCCGAGCCGGCCCTTGGTCATGAACTGCAGGCGCCCGAGGCGGCGCAGGAAGACTTCGTCGAGTAGGTAGTCCATCGCTAGACCGTGATGGCCTTCTGAATGTCGTCGAGCAGCTCCGGGACCGTTACCCCCTCGGCCTCGCCTCGGAAGTTGAGGAGGAGCCGATGGACGACCGCGGGCACCAGCATGGCCTCGATATCCGCCGGGCGCACGTTGGGCTGCCCCTCGAGAAGGGCGTGAGCCTTCGCCGCCATGATCAGCGCGATCGCCGCGCGCGGACTCGCTCCGTACTCCACGAAATCACGTACACGGCCCGGCGCAGACGGGTCGGAAGGTCTCGTTGCATGGACGAGGCGCGCCGCGTAGCTCCGGAGAGCCTCAGCGACGGGGATCTCTCGTACGATCTGCCGGGCAGCGATGATGTCATCCTTCGAGGCAACCGGCTCGGGAAGCGTGATCCCTTGTCCTTCGGTGTTCCTAATCGTGATCTCGGTGAGTTCATCCAGCGTAGGATAGGAGATGACGGCCTTCAGCATGAACCGATCCACCTGTGCCTCGGGCAGAGGGTAGGTCCCCTCCATCTCGATCGGGTTCTGCGTCGCGAGCACGATGTAGGGCTCATCCAAAGGATACGTCGTCGCGCGAACCGTGACCGTACGCTCCTGCATTGCCTCCAACAGCGCAGACTGCGTCTTCGGGGTTGCACGGTTGATCTCGTCGGCAAGGACGATGTTCGCGAACAGAGGTCCCGGGGAGAACGTGAATTGTCGATGTCCGTCTTCCTCTGTCAGAATGTCGGTCCCGATGATGTCCGCCGGCATCAGATCAGGCGTGAACTGAATCCTTGAGAACTTCAAACTCAGCGCGCTTCCCATCGCTCGCACGAGGAGGGTCTTTCCCAGACCCGGGACGCCTTCCACCAAGACGTTTCCCTCGCAAAGGAGTGCGATCAGTGCGAGCTGAACGATAGACTGATGTCCTACGATGACGCTGGCGATGGCAGACTGCAGCCGCCCAAACATGTCCATCGTGGCCTGAACATCCTGTTGCGTACTCATGGTTCTCCTTCACTGCTTATGAGCTCGAAGTAGCGACGCACCGTCGCGAAGGCATCTTGCGGCAGCGCCCGGGTGTCAAGAATCGTCTGGACGCGCGCGTAGTCGACCGTGGGTCGTCGGTTTTCATCAGGCACTTCTCCATTCGTTGGGAAGTCGATCGGAACTCCACCGGTGATGTATTCGTAGACCTCTCCCGCCTCGCCAAGCTGGCCGGGCAGCGGCGCTTCCACAAGAGAAGGCGCCGTATCGCTTTCGTCTCCGAAGCCGCTCATTGGGTAGGTGCCCTCTTCATCGCTCGCTCCCGGCCCCGGCTGAGGCAAGTAGCCGCTCGTTTCGTCCAGGTCCGAACCTTCCTCCGCGATGAGCATTTCGGCTAGCTGCGCCTGCTGTCGGGCGTACTCGGAGATGAGGTCAAGCTGATCCTGAACTTCCTCAGGATCATCCTCCAAGAGAACAGCCTCCAAGGCGCCTCGAAGATCCATCGGAGCCGCTTCCGAGAGTGCGGAAAGCCTGTCCAGCTCGTCGTCGCTCAGCGGTCGGGCTCCATCCTCGCGAAGGGATTTGAGCAGAGCGGCCGTATACGATTCCACCTCGGCCGCATCGAAATCCTCCGGGACCTCCGATTCGCTCGCCTGTTCCGGATCCCTCGCGGCCAGCAGATCCTCCAATGCTAGGGCGATCCAGTCGCCGGGGGCTTCGTCGGCACTCTGTCGCTCGTCAAGGAGGTCTTCGACGTCAGCAGTAGCGGAGTCGGCCGGGTCCGCGCTCGCCGTCGCTGCTACATCAGACGAGACCGAGGGGGCGGCTATTCGATCCGCCTCCCCGATGATGACCAACACGACAATCGAGATTGCGCACATGAGGCCGACGGCGAACTGACTCCATGTGCGAGGTGACAGGCGATAAACGCGGCGCCATCCCTCACTTCCTTCCTCGACTGCGTACGCAAGCCTGTCGTAGAAGACCGAAGACGGGTTCGATGCGCTGAGGACGTGCAGAGAGCTGATCCGCGCTTCCAGATCCAATTTACGGTCAAGGTCAAACAGAATCTGCGGTACACGGTAGGCGCGACGCGACGCGATCAACGTCAAGACGAGGGGAACCGCCAAAGCCATCGCGAGAAGGACGAGGAGGGTGATCTCCGTCGCGCTTGAAGAGAGAGGTGCAAAGCGCACGCCAAGCGCGAGAACGAGGCCCACACAGCCAGAGACGAAGAGGCTGCGAGACAGGAGGACCGCGTAGCCATGCCGCCGCGCCGCCGAAACGGCGGCGCTCACGAAGTCATCGAAGCGGAACATGAGACCACCTCGACGACTCTCTTCGGATCAAGAGGAGCGCGATCAAGACCCCGACAGGCGGGATGGTGAACAGCACGGAGAGCTCGGCCGCTGAGGCGCCTGCGTACAGACGGATCATCCCGGACAACGGGCTGAGAAGCGAGAAGAGGCGTACACCAGGCGGAGCGAAGTGAAACGCCATGGGAAGCGCGATGATGGCTGCAGCGATTGCGTAGCGCGCGACGCCACTATCGCGGCCGGCCCTTGTGCCGCGCGCTTCCAGCCACTGCGCGATCGTCGCGAAGAAGATCGAAACGATCAGGCTGTACGCGCCAATCCAGACGATGACAATCCGGTCGAGCGGCAAGAGGATGATTCGGATGTAGATCAAATAGGGCATCGTGAACAACAGACCGAGAAACAGATGGGCGGCTGCCTGGACCAGACACTGTGCGCGCCACTGCCTCAGCGGGACTCCGGCGCTCCCTCGGTTGATACCGAAAAACGAGAAGGAAAGAACGTAAACCACGAAGAAGGCAAGAGGCGTGCCACGACTGAGCGGCGACTGGAGGATCTCGTTGACGAACGTCGCCGACGGCATGGAGAAGACGAGCGCGACGCCCGGCACCAGTATAAGAAGTGCGAAGGACGACAAGGTTTCGTCATCTCTGAAGATGCGTGGGAAGCTCCTCACTCGTCCCCCTCCTCCACCAGATGCAGCTGGACATCTCTCACTTCTATCGGCACTTGCGTGCCCGGAACCTCTCTCGTGCGATCGGACACCGCCAGCAGCCACGTCCCGGCATCGAGGCGATACTCCTTGATGATGGCTTCCAGAAGCTCCCCGTAGAGAGACCGGTTGCCTACGCTCCGCACGGGAATCCTGTCAGCAAGCACAGCCGACGAGTCGCCTGGGGGGATCCGTGGAATCTGGTACAGGTAACCATCGACGAGGACGAACCCAACGTCAAGCTCGTAGAACAGCGTGTTCGATATCTGGACCGTCATCGCCCTTCTGTCGAGGGCGAAGGACATCAGGCGCCGCGGCGAGCCGTAGTGACGGAAGTCGCGGACTTCGTTGGCCTGAATGGCGAATTGAAACAGCCCCTCGTCGGTGGCGGACGAGAATGACGTGTGCGGCGTGCTGTTCACCAGCGCATAGGTTGGCACGCTCACCTTGTCGCGCGGTATGCTGGCGGTCCGCGTGGTCGCCGGTGATACAAAACCGGCGTAACCTAGTGAGATACCGTGCGTTGCATGCGTCTGAATACTGAAATCTAACTGGAAAAGCTCAACAAGCTGTTTCGCAGGGTTTGCATAGAAACCGGACCAAACCGACACTCCGACCAGTAGCGCTACTACAGCCAACACGGTAATGCCCATCACTAGAGGATTTCCCGTCGCTCGTCTGCGTGCGATTCCCCAGCGAAGCGCCGCGACGCAGCCGAGGATGATCACGACGAGGGTTGGGGCAATCAAGTAGATGGGGCGCGGGACGCGCATGCTGCCGCGAAACTCGCTACCGAAACGGAGAAGGGAGTACCAGTCAGCGCCGGGAATCCGAGCTCCGATGTCTGCCATCCGATCAGCCGCCAGGTCGGGGGCTCGGACGCTAACCACGGAGACAGTTCCTGCGCCGTAGGTCGTTTGGTACAGCAGTGGGCTTCCCGCCTGATTGTCGGAGAGGACGACCGGAATGGACTCCATTGGCTCTCCAGCCAAGTAGGGCGTCCCGTCCGGGAAGTGACCCATCGTGGTTTCGCGCAACGGGAACAGCTTGCGGAATGCCGGTGACTCAATCTGGTAGTAGTCCTCCCCCGTGAAGACGACGATGGAGCCGCCGGCGAACACCCACTGGGCGATGGCCTGCCAGGCTGCGGTGCTGATGCCGCCTCCGTTGATCCACAGGCTGTCGACGCTCTCGTACGCCCACCACTCCGTGGGGAGTTCAGAGGGTGAAACGACCACCTCCAGTGCACCAAGAGGGATCGCTGGACCGCTCACAACAGGGAAACGGGCGGTTCGCTGGAAGAGGCGGACGTTCGTCGACTGCTCGACGATCAAACGTCCATCGGAGGAGAGCACCGCGACGTCGATCGGATTGAGTGGATCGAAGATCGGAATCGTTCCGGCGTACGTGCCGTTGTCCAGCGTTCCGTGGACCAGATCGACGGTTACGACGTCCGGGTTCTGGTCAATGGCGCCAATGCGTTGTGTGACGCGCAGGATGCCGTCGATCGGGGTATCTACTCCGCTGAGATCAATCCGTATCGGGGCATACCGGCTCGCCATAACGCTCGAGGAGTAGCCCACGTGGATTTCGAGACGCTGAGCTTGTGTCGCGACGGCGCATGACAGGATCCCCACCGCGACGCAGAGTAGCGCTTTCGAGTATCGATTCGACACGAAATACCGTCTCTTCTACCGGAGAAGTTACGAGAGCAGGGATCCAACGCGGAATTGTAGGCAGTTCGTCCGCGAATGCAAGGTGGCTGCAGCGGCGACCTACTGCGGCAGATTGTCCACAGCGATCGCGGCATCCTCACTGAGCACGTCGGCGTAGATCTGGGTCGTCTGGACCGAGCGGTGCCCCAACTGCTTCTGCACGAGCCGGAGGTTGTACTTCGATGCGCGATAGAGCATGGACGCGTAGGTGTGTCGGCACGAGTGAATCGAGAACCTCTGTGGGAGCCCCACTGCCCCGGCGTTGGCGCGGAAGATGCGGTAGACGGCCGTACGCGTTAGCGCGCCGCCTCTTGAGGAGACAAACAGCGGAGCGTGAGACGCCGTCGATTCGCCAAGACGCTCTTTGTACCCGATGAACTGTGCAAGATGGTTGCGAAGCGCCGAGCCGACGCGAACGCCACGTTTCTTGTCGCCTTTCCCGCTCCGCACGATCAGCGAGGCGTGTTGACGGTCGAGGATCACATCGCGTACCCGCAGGGCGCAGATCTCGGAAACGCGCAATCCCGAGTCGAGGGCCACGTGAAGGATCGCCCAGTCCCGCACGGGCCGTTCTCGGCCGTCGACGGAGCCGTTCTCGGCACGGCGGCGGCAGTGATCCTTGAGGGCGGCCACCTCATCGGGGGCGAGGAAATCCTCATGGGTGATCTCGAGTGGCATGGCCCTCCTTCTGGGGCGCCCGTGGAGGGGTGCCCCTCCGTTTCGGTCGTGTGGAGGGTTGTCTCCCTCTCCGAGCGCCGGCGGAAGGGTAGTGGGCGCAACCGAATCGAGGAGAGACAACTGTCGCAACAAAAGGGTACTTTTGTTGCGAGAACGCGGCTGGTACAGCGAAAACCCTATTCTGTTCTGTCTTTCCGTGTACGCGAGCGGTACAACCATTCGGTGCGAAGGAACTCTAGGGTCCGATCTGAGGTCGGCTGGAGGCGTTCGAGGTGGTTTACGGGGCTCTCAGTCGATCGAGTATCGCTCGACGATCTTCTCTTCCTCCCCAGCGATGTCGGCGATCACTTCGACGTAGGGGGCGAGGGTCGAGTTCTTCAGCTTCTCGCGAAGGAGATTGTCGAGCTGAAAGATGCCGGCGGAGTTGGACATCTCGATGGCGATTCGGATTGGCCGCGTCTCCCCCGCGCCGAGCCTCACCTTCCGGATCGCCATCGCTGAGACCGAATGGATGGTCTGCTCGCCGGTCGAGAACGGGATGCGGGCCCTTCCGGACTCCATGTCGAGTGCGTCGGCCACCTTCACAACCCCGGCTTCGATCGTAAGCGGTTGGATGTCGCGCTGGTGGGCGTAGATGGCATGGAGTGTTTCCCCCTTGACGATCGTCTTCGTTCGGTCGTCGTAGAGGCCCTCGAGGAACTCGTCGATCAGCGGAGCCGCGAGAACGAGAGAGAGCGTCTCGTGGTTGCGGCGGTGGATGACATGGCCAATGTCGTGGAGAACGCTTGCGAGCACGACGATCGTCTCGGCGTCCTCGCCGCGCAGACCGTGATCGGTCACTGCGCTCGGCGATACGTCCGCTTCGACAAGGAGCCGCAGAAGCTTCAGGCCGATGTTAGCGATGATCCGAATGTGAACGGGGCCATGATCGTTGATGTGCATCCGATCGACCGCGGTCACGTTCGAGCTTGTCCAGAGGGCATCAAGCGACGCAGACTGATCGAGGCGCTCAACCAGTCGTTCGAGGGTCTCGTTTCCTCGTGTCGGGAGTCTAAGTTGCATCGACATCCTCCCGGAGCCGCTCCCACCACGTGGGGAGATCTCTCTGCGTCGCAGGTACGGCCGATTGGAGGCGCGTTTCGAGATACGCGACACGTTTGCGCAGAAACGCGATCTCCTGGCGCAGGACGTTCGCAGCGGACGCGGTTTCATGAGGTTTCGTATCGTGCGATACGAAACGTGGCGAAACACCAGTTTCTGTACTAGCCTGCGCGGACGTCTTAGCTCGCAGAACTGCGCTCGCCTCCGTGATCGTTAGTCCGCTATCGTACAATTCCTGCAGCTGTCGCAGCAATGTGGCGCCTTCGTCCGTGATGAGGATCTGGTTGTTGGGCCCGCGGCGCAGATGATCCGCCAAGACGTCTTTGATCGCATCGATGCGATTTCGGACTTGATGGGTCGTGGCGAGGTCGAGCGTCTTCCGGAGGCTGCTGATCGTGTGCATCCTGAAGTGAACGATACGCGAGGATGAGGAGGGGGGCAAACGCGAATTGTGAGGCCGGCGGGAATCGAGTAGCCTTCTTCGGCCATGGCGATCGTGCGACTCACGGAAGAGCTAACGCGGAAGATTGCCGCGGGTGAAGTGATCGAGCGCCCCGCTTCGGTGGTGAAAGAGCTCATCGAGAACGCGATGGACGCCAGAAGTGAGAGCATCGCGGTCGAGATCGCCGCGGGAGGCACGCTTTCGATCGTTGTCCGGGACGATGGCGTCGGGATGAATGAAGCGGACCTCCGGCTCTCGGTCGAGCGCTACGCCACGAGCAAGATTCATACGGAAGCGGATCTCGATTCCATCCGTACGCTCGGGTTCCGCGGTGAGGCATTGGCCAGCGTTGCGGCGGTGTCGAGACTGCGCATCCTTTCCCGCGCTGGGGACGCCTTGGACGCGTGGGCCCTCTCAATGAGCGCGGGGAGCCTGGTGAGCATCGCACCGGAGGCTCGGGGGCCGGGTACGACCGTCGAGGTGAAGGACCTCTTCTTCAATCTGCCCGCGCGCGCCCGTTTCCTCGGCACGCCGAGGACCGAGTTCCTCCACGTGAACCGCGTGATCCAGCGGATGGCGCTTCTTGCGTATGACGTGGGATGGAAGCTGACGCACGATGGGCGATGCGTGTTCGACGTGCCGAAAGCCGCAACCCTTCTCGACCGAATCGGTCAGGTGTACGGTGTCGACGTGGCTCGCGCGTTGATTCCTCTCGAAGGGCATCGCGGGGAGGTCAAGATTGCAGGATTCACCAGCCGACCGGACCTGAGACGAGGGAACCGTCGCGACCAGCTGTTCATCGTGAACGGCCGCCTGGTCGCCGATCGGGGTCTGAGTTTCGTGTTGGCGAGCGCGTATCGAGGACTGCTACGGCCGGGCGGGTATCCGATTGCGATTGTTCGGATCGACGTGCCGCCCGAACAGCTCGACGTCAACATCCATCCACGCAAGGAGGAAGTGCGCTTCGCCGCGTCGCGCCATGTTCAGGATGCGCTGGCGGCTGCGCTCCACCAAGCGCTTTCGAGTCCACGTATGGTTGCTCCCATCGTTCCGACGGCCGGAGGCGCCGTGCCGGTTGGCCCCGCAGCTGGCGAAGTTCGCGAGGGCGTCGGCAAGTCGCTTTCTTTCGATTTGCAGACCGCGATCTCCGCGAGTACGCGAGACCGAGAGGCCGAGAAAGTGAGGGTCGCGGGGGATCGTCGAGTGATTGGGCAGCTTCAGTTCACGTACCTGCTTGTCGACGCTCCGGAGGGTCTGGAGATCGTCGATCAGCACATCGCTCACGAGCGGGTGCTGTACGAGCGTCTGCGGGCGCAGGCACAGGAACATGGGATCGCCAGACAGCTGTTCCTGTTGCCCGTTCGGGTCGAGGTCTCGTTCGAGGTTGCTGCCCTGCTGTCTGCGCATAAGGAGAGGCTCGAGCGGGTCGGCATCGTGCTCGATGAATTCGGCGGCGGGACGTTCCTGTTCCGCGAGTACCCGCGGATGCTCGCCGATGAGCAGACGCAGCGGGGTTTCCAAGAGCTGGTCGAAGGGTTAGCTGAAGCTCTGGAAGGCGAAGGCGAAGGCGATCTGGAGGGTGTGTTGTTCGATCGTCTGATGAGCCAGATGGCTTGCGGCGCCGCAGTCAAGGCCGGCGAGCGTCTTACGCTCACGGAAGCTCAGCGCTTGGTGGAGAGGCTGATGGAACTCGAGAACCCATACGTCTGTCCACACGGTCGCCCGATCATCTTCCGCGTTGCACGAGAGGATCTGGATCGGCGATTTCGACGAACCTAGGCCGGAACGAGAACGCGAAGCGCGTTGGGGACGACCTCGACGCGGAACGGCTCTCGCGGCAGTTTGTACGGCTCCCCATCGACGTGAGCGACGAGCTTCGACGGGGATGAGACCGTGACGCTCTCGACTTGACGGTAATGGACGCACGAGAGACCCAGGTGTTTGCCGGCGCGAGCCTGGGGTAGGCGGATGAGGCGCTCCAGTCGGGGGAAATCGCCGACCGCCGCAACGTCGATTCGGCCATCGTCGACCTTTGCCAAGGGCGCGAGCTTGAATCCTCCTCCGCAGAACGGGCCGTTCGCGATGCCCAGCGAAAGGCATTTGAACTCAAGGTTCCAGTCCTCCGCCGTCAGCGTGATCGGAAACGCCTTGAAGCGGAAGACCTCCTTGACGGCGGCGGTGAGGTAGGCGGGGACTCCGCGCAGGCGCTCCATTTTCAGAACATCGCGGGCGACCTGTGCGTCGATGCCGACCCCCAAGCCATTGACGACGCAACGATCCTCTGCGACCCTGCCGACATCGATCGTCCGCGTCGTGCCGTGCATCAGCACGTCGAGCGCGTCGATCGGATCGATGGGGATTCCGACGGTCCGGACGAAGTCGTTGCCGTTTCCCGCGGGGATCACGCACAGAATGGCGTCGAAGCCTTGTAGCCCGTTGGCGACCTCGTTCACCGTGCCGTCGCCGCCCATCGCGACGATGTGCGTGAATCCGGCCTCAATCCCCATCTTGCAGACGTCGGTCGCTTCCAGAGGCTCATTCGTGAAGTGGAGGTCGTAATCGATTCCACGACGGTCGAGTTCGGCGCGTACCTTGGGAAACAGATCCTTGCACCGGCCATGCCCCGCGATCAGGTTGACGATCAGGAAGTATTTCCGTCCTTCCATGACGCCATGCTACGCGTCTGGTCTCGCCTCTGTCAAGAAACGCGGTTTACTGCTGGCATCACACGTCCTCAGGAGTGACCTGAAAACGCTGGTTTGATCGCACGGAGAGCGACGAACGAGCCACGCTCCCAGCCTTCGGCCGGCGTCTCGACGCGATCGTTGGCGGCCACGGGATCGGCCATCAGGGTGCACGTCGAACACTCCAGGTGAAGACCCGCGGCCGAAAGCGCCGCGACCACGGCGGCGCGCGGCCGTAGGATCGCCTGGCGGAAGAACGGGTCCTGGGCGGCCGCTCCCGTGTACATCCGCCCGAACGGACTGTCGGAAGGGATGAAGGCGACGATTGCGGTGCCACCGGCAACAAGAACCCTGGTCACTTCCGTGAACGCGCGCGCCATGTCGTCGAGAAAGCAGAGCGTCGTGATGAGAAACACGGCATCCATCGATCTGTCCGCGAGCGGTAGATCCTCAGCAACACCGTTCAGTACTTCGATCCCCCGGGCTCTGGCAAGGCCCGCGATCCCTTCGGCCGGTTCGACGCCGGTGTCGATTTCCAGGGCGGAGGCGAAACGCCCCGAACCGACGCCGATCTCGACCCAGCGGCCCGGCTCCGGCAGGATCTGTCGGATTGCCAGAAGCTCCGACGCGAACACGTTGGCGTTTGCGTCGAACCACGCGTCGTACTCGGCGTACCGGGTCTCGAACGGGGTCTCATGCACCGGTCTTCTCCCCCTTTAGCACCAGCTGCATCACATCGTCCCTGGCGTGAGCGAAAGCAGGCCCAAGTCGCGCGGCCTTCTCGCGCGGCGTGAGGTCGATCACCCGCTCGCCCAGGACGTGTGCGGGCCGTTCGGTGAAGACGATCACGCGGTGGGAAAGGAAGATCGCTTCCTCGAGATCGTGTGTGACGAAAATGAGCGTTCGCGCGAGTTCCGCCATCAGGTCCGCCATCCATGCCTGCAGACGATGGCGCGTCAGCGTGTCGAGCGCACCGAACGGCTCGTCGAGTACGAGCGAGTCGACTCCGGCCAGAACGGCGCGAAGGAGTGCGGCGCGTTGCTTCATTCCCCCCGAGAGTTCGTGAGGATAGGCGTTCTCGAACCCGGCCAATCCGAAGCGATGGAGGCGTTCAGCCACGGCGTCCCGCCGGCGCTTCCGGTCTGACCCCGCGACCTGCATCGGCAGCTCCACGTTCTCGAGTACCGTCTTCCATGGCAGCAAGAGCGTCTCCTGCGGGAGGTACCCGGCGCGCGATAGCCGGCTCAGGACCGAACCTCCATCGTGGGTCTCGAGGCCGAGCAGAATGCGAAGAAGCGTCGTTTTTCCGCAACCCGAAGGTCCTAAGAGGGCGACCCGCTCGCCCCGGCCGACGTGAAGAGACACGCCGCGCAGGACCTCGAGGTCGGCGAAGCACTTGGAGACGCCCTCGGCCGAGACGATCATCCCTCGTCCTCCTCGGGGAGGTAGACGTTGGTGAACGCCGCGAGCGGATCGATGGCCGTCTCGATGAGGCCATTCTCCAGTGCCCACGCAGCGAACCCGGACCAGACCTTCTCTTCCTGCCGCCCCCACTCGCTGGTGACGGTCACGGATTCCCCTGCGAGCCACTGTTGCGACGCCAGGACCAGTTCGCGGTCAAGCTCCGGCGCGTAGTCAAGCAAGAGTTCTGCCGAGGCTGCGGGAGCCAGCGCTGCGGTCGTATACCCCTGCGCGACGGCTTGGAGGAACCGGGCGACCAGATCCGGACGGTCGGAGATCGTCCGTTCGCTCGTGATCAGAACGGGTGTGTAGTAGTCGAGAACCTCCGCTTGATCGCGTAGTGGGAGGAAGTCGAAAGCGATCCCCTCAAGCTCTGCGTGGACTCCCTGCCAGCCGTAGAAAACCCAGTAGAAGTCGGCGATGTCGAGCCGCACCGCGGTCGTGAAGTCGATGGTCCCGATGTTGACGAACTCGACGTCGTTGGCATCGGCGTCGTCCTGTTCCATCACCGTTCGGATTATCACCTCTTCCATCTCGCTTCCCCATCCCGCGTACGTCTTCCCGGCGAAGTCGCTCGGCGACCGGATCTCCCGATCGGAAGGCGACGCGAAACCGGACGTGTTGTGAGGGAAGAGGGCGGCGACGGAGACGACGGGGATCCCTTGCGCGCGTGCCATCGTCACGTACTCCTGACTCGTGATCCCGAAGTCGGCGTGGCCAACGGCGACGAGCTGCAGGGCGACCGTCGGCCCCGGCTCGACCAGGCGCAGCTCCAACTCAACGTCACGGAAGAATCCGCGCTCTTCAGCTACCAGCAGTCCGGTGTGGTTCGTGTTCGGCGTCCAATCGAGGGCAACGCGAACCCCTTCCGCTCGATCGAACAAGCCGCAGCCGACGATGGTCGCAAGGAGAGCGCCCCCCAGGAGCAGTACTGCACCGAACGCGAAGTACCTCATTGCCGCCTCCTTTTCATCCACGGTGTGAGCGCCCGGCCGATGGCATCCACCGACTTGAAGAGCCCATAGCTGAGAAGCATCACGATCAGAATCGCACCAAACATGCGGTCGACGCGGACGGAGCTGAGTGCCCGTGTCATGTACACGCCCATCCCCTTCGCCCCGCCGAGCCACTCGCCGATGACCGCGCCGAGCACGCTGTACGTTGCCGCGATCTTCGCCCCCGCCACGATGTTCGGAAGGGTCGCCGGGATGTACAGGTGGCGGTACCGATCTCGCGCGGTCGCGCCGTAGGTCTCAAGGAGCTCCCGATAGGCCGGATCGACGGCCCGGAAGCCCTCGTACGCGCTGACCGCAATCGGAAAGAAGCAGACGAAGGCGACGATCAGCGTCTTTGCCAGGACGCCAAACCCGAACCAAATCAGGATGAGGGGCGCGATGGCAATCAACGGTATGGCCTGGGAGAGGACGAGCGGGGGATAGAGCAGATCCCGAGCGAGAATGGAGGCATTCATCGCCATGCCGAAGAGCAACCCGAGGAGAATGGCAAGCGCGAAGCCCGTCGACGCTGCGAGGACCGTCATGCCAACGTGCGGACCGAGGAAAGAAAGGTCGTTCAAGATCGCGCGAACCGTCGCCGTGGGAGACGGGAGGACATAGGCGGGGACGGGCAGGAGCCACGTTGCCGCCTGCCACAGGAGGACAAACAGAACAAGACCGATCACCCATCGATGGGAGGCCATACGGGATCTCGTGCGCGCAGGCGCTGGAGGTTGATCAGCCACCAGCGGCACCTTCCTTGGGTTCATGAACGACGAGAAGGAGCCCGGCTTCGACGATGATCCGGACGGGAATCCGCGCGACTTCATTCGACACACCACGAGAGGCCGCGCGACGCAGTTTCTCACTGCGAAGTCGATAGCGAAGCCCATCGGTTGTCACGAGGGCGGAGTCCGAGAACGGAATCAGAGACACGCGATCGCCTGGTCTGACGTCACTCAGGGTTGCCTCGCCGTCGACGAGGCGGGCCGTCTCGTCGCCCGCGACGAGCAGGATAGGGACACTCGCATGGATGCCCTTCTCCAGCAAATGGAGGCCGGTGAGTGCGTGGTCGAGTCGCTCGCCGAGCACCCCGAAGAGGATGATCTGCGACGGATCCCTGCGCAGGGCGTGTTCGAGTGCGAGTTCCAGATCCGTCCAGTCCTTGTCGCGAGCAAAGGTATGAACGACAGGACCAACGGCCTCGGCAAGCGTCTTTCGCTCAGCTCCCTGAATCGAGTCAAGGTCACCGACAATCTCGTCGACGTGAACGCCATGCGCGAGTGCTTTCGAGTATCCGCCGTCTGCTGCGATGATGTGGTCGGCTGACGCAACGACCCGACGGAGCCGCTCCGGGCTCGACCAGACACCGTTCGCCAAGATCAACACCGTTTCCGCTCGCATGACGACGGGGGATTCTCCAGGATTTCTGCGACCCTACCAACGAACATCCCGGACTCCGTAGGAGCTCCGGGATGCATCCTCAATCCCTGCGCTGGCATTACCCAGATCAGGTTCAGTGGGTCGAGGTTGCCCTCCTCTCAGCCCAGTCTCCTGAGCTCCCCGCAGGTGAAGCGTACACAACGAGCCGACAGACGACAAGCGGACGCCGTCGGTGCCGCTTCGCTTACCCGCGCTTCCTCACCGGCTGCCGGTTTTGCTGCGTATTGCCGAAGATAGTTACGCTATCGCGGTGTGAAGTCGGTGCTGTCGTCGATACCGGCTACGGTGTGGGCGATCAACTTGGCTGCGTGGTCCGCGTCATCGAGGTGGATCAGTTCGCAAGGGCTGTGCATGTAGCGGTTGGGGATCCCCAGAACCGCTGCCGCGTTCCCCGCGCCGACAACCTGCATTCGCCCGCCATCCGTCGGGGTGACGCGCGGGTACCCTTCCACCTGAACTGGAATCTTGTTCGCCTTGGCTGCCTCGATCATCCGTCGGAACAGCTCCGGGTTGATGTTCGGCCCGCGGGTCACTTGAGGGCCCTTCCCGAGCGACAGCTCACCGTGTTTGATCTTTGCGTCGTCCATGCTCGGGGTGTCGGTTGCCTGGCCGACGTCGACGGCGATCGTCACCGCCGGATCGAGGCCGCACGCACCGACCGTGGCACCCCGGGCTCCGATCTCCTCTTGCGTGGTGGCGACCGCGTACACGGCAGCCTTCGGCTTCATCGTCGACAGGAGACGCAGCGCCTCGAGGACGACAAACGCACCGATCCGGTCGTCCAACGCGCGTGCGACCACCGTGTTGTTACGCACTTCGACGAAACCGTAGTCGACGACGGCTGGATCGCCGATCTCCACGAGCGACAGCGCCTCTTCCTTGTCCTTGACGCAGATGTCGATCCAGAGGTCCTCGATCTTGACGACCTTCTTGCGGTCTTCCGGCGTCATGACGTGAATCGCCTTGCGCCCGATGACGCCGAGGATGTCGCCTTTCTTCGTGCGAATGTGAACGCGCTGCCCCGGAAGAACTTGCGGATCCCAGCCGCCAAGCGTCTGGAACGACAGAAAACCCTGATCGTTGACGTAGGTGATCATCAGGCCGATCTCGTCGACGTGACCGGCGAGAACGATCTTCGGGCTGCCGGTCTCGTTGATCACGGCGAACGTGTTCCCGAGGACGTCCTTCCACGTGCGGTCGGCGAACCCATCCGCCTCGGACTTCCAGACGGCCGAAGCTTCCTCCTCAAACCCTGTCGGGCACATCGTGCCCATGAACCGCTCTAGAAACTTGATCCGCTCTTTCTCCACGCTCTTCCTCCCTTACGTGCTGGTTCCACAGTCTACTCCAGCCTCGGAGTGCCCTCCACCGCAGCACGGCCGAGGCGGCGCATAGACCGGTCCCCGCCCGCGTTGAATATCAAAACCGGCCTTCGATATACTGAACCCCGATGGACAACCTTGGCGCACGCCTTCGTGATGCCCGAACACGACGCGCATGGACGCTGGAGACGCTCTCCGCGCAATGCGGCCTGTCAACCGGGTTCCTGTCTCAAGTAGAGCGCGGTCTGTCGACGTTGTCCATCGTCTCGCTGTCGGCGATCTGCCGTGCGCTCGACCTTCCGATCGGGGGCTTGTTCTCTGCGAGCGGTCCGCTTGACGGAGCCGCTCCAGGGGTCACCAAGGCGGTCGACCAGCTGCAGATCCGGATTGGCGATTCGCCCGTCGCGTATCGCTACCTATCGAGCCAGCTCCCCGAGAGCCCCGTCGAGGAGCTGCTGATCGCAGAGTTTCCGCCTGGCTTCAGGCAAGATGACTCGACGCACGAAGGGCAGGAGTTCGGCTACGTTCTGGGCGGGGCCCTTGCGCTGATTGTGGACGGGCACGCACACGAACTCGCGACCGGTGACAGCTACAAGATCGCCGCCTCCGAGGCCCATGGATACCGAACACGCGAGGGGGAAGGCGCCAAGGTGTTGATGGCGGTCACGCAGCGGTTCATCGAGCCGCCGAGGAAAGGAGCCTAGGTGAGCGAGCGACGGATCGCGAATCATCCGATCGTGCAGCGAGAAGGGGAGAGCTCGGTTACGTTCACCTTCGGCGAGCGCTCGATCGATGCGCTCGCGGGAGAGATGATCTCCTCAGCGTTGTACGCGAACGGCATCAGGGTCTTCGGACATCACCCTCGGGACGGCGCTCCTCAGGGGCTCTTCTGCGCCAACGGGCAGTGCTCGCAGTGCATGGTGCTGGCAGATGGGGTGCCTGTGAAGGCGTGCATGACGCCCGTGACCTCTGGGATGCACGTGGAGCCGCTCGATCGCCTACCCGACCTCCCGATTGTGGCGGAGGCTCCGGAAATGACCGACGTCGAGACAGTCACTGTCCCCGTCCTCATCCTCGGTGGGGGGCCCGCCGGGCTGTCGGCAGCGATCGAACTCGGTCAGCGCGGTGTGAGCACGATCCTGGTGGACGACAAGGATCGGCTCGGAGGAAAGCTGGTCCTGCAGACGCATCGCTTTTTCGGCTCGATCAACGCGGTCTACGCCGGGACGCGCGGTGTCGACATCGGAGCGCGCCTTGGGAAAGAGGTCGCCGCGCTCGACTCGGTCGCTGTTTGGCTGAACAGCACCGCATTGGCCGTGTTCGGCGACAAGCGAGTGGGGATCTTGCGAGGGGATCGATACACGCTCGTCGAGCCGCAGGTCCTGCTCGTCGCCACAGGCGCGCGCGAGAAGTCTCTGGTCTTTCAAGGAAACACGCTCCCCGGCGTCTACGGCGCCGGTGCCTTCCAGACGTTGGTCAATCGCGATCTAATTCGCGCCGCCGACCGGCTGTTCATCGTCGGTGGAGGGAACGTCGGCCTGATCGCGGGGTATCACGCGCTGCAGGCCGGGATCGACGTCGTCGGACTCGTCGAGGCGCTCCCCGAGTGCGGCGGCTACAAGGTCCATCGGGACAAGCTCGCGCGGATGGGGGTTCCCATCTACACGTCACACACCGTCCTGAGCGCGAACGGCGAAGAGCAGGTGGAATCGGTCACCGTCGCTCGCATCGACAACGACTTCCAGCCTGTGCCGGGATCCGAGAGATCCTTTGCGTGCGACACCGTCCTCATCGCGGTCGGCCTGGATCCGGTCGACGAGTTCCTCCGTTCGGCGCGCGAGGTCGGGCTGAGCGCGTTCGCCGCCGGCGACGCCGAAGAGATTGCGGAAGCATCGGCCGCCATCTTCTCCGGCAAGATTCGCGGACTCGAGATCGCCCGCGAGCTCCTCGTCGCCGACGCGCCTGTCCCGGAGGATTGGGCGAGAATGGGCGAAGTCCTCAAGTCCAAGCCGGGCGACGTGGACACACAGATCGTCATGCAGCAGGAGTTCCACGGAGATGTCTTCCCGGTCCTGCATTGCTCGCAGGAGATCCCATGCAACCCGTGTACGTCGGTCTGTCCGCAGGGGCTAATCCACATCGACGAAGCCGACATTCGCGCGTTGCCGAGGTTCCTCGGTCAAGAACTGGGCAAGACCTGCGTCGGCTGCGAGCGGTGCGTCACGATCTGCCCGGGGCTTGCGATCACGCTCGTCGACGGCCGCACCGACCGGCTGAATCCGCTGGTCACGATCCCGTTCGAATTCGAGCAAGACCGGCTCGCCGCCGGGGACACCGTAGACGTCCTCGACACCGTCGGCAAGCCGCTCGGCACCGTCACTGTCGAAGAGGTCAAAGCGATTTCCGCCAACGATCGCACCGTCCTCATCAAGGTGCGAGCACCGGTAGAGACTGCCGTGCGCATTGCGGGCATTCGCGTCCAGGAGCCGTGGATTGGCGATTCGCTGCCCGAAGCGGTTGAGCCGATCCGTGACAGCGACATCGTCTGCCGATGCGAACGCGTCACGGCCGGGGAGATTCGCAAGCTGATCCATGCTGGCTATCGCGATGCGAACGAGATCAAGGTCGTCACCCGCGCCGGCATGGGCGCGTGTGGCGGGAAGACGTGTCAAGCGCTGATCCTCCGCCTGTTCCGTGAACAGGGCGTCCCGGTCGACGATGTGACGGAAAACGTCGCGAGGCCACTGTTCGTTGAGGTTCCATTCGGCGTGTTGGGCGGGGCGTGCTGGAACAGCTCGGGCCGTTCCAGCACGTACGAGAACGCACATGGAGACGTGCGTTCTCGCGGTGGGAAGGGGAGAAGCTGACATGGCGGGGACAGCGTACGACGTCATCGTCATCGGTTCCGGAAGTGTCGGAATTCCCGCGGCCTGGGCGATGGCGCGCTCGGGGCTCTCCGTCCTCGTGCTCGAGCGGCTAGCGAGCCCCGGGCAGGGGTCGAACAAGGCCGCGATCGGCGGCATCCGCGCCACACACTCCGAGCCGGCCAAGATCCGGATCTGCTTGCGATCGCTCGAGATCGCCTCCACGTGGCACGAGACGTACGGCGACGAGATCGAATGGCGGATGGGCGGCTACTCGTTCGTCGCCTACTCCGAGCGTGAGGCGGGAATCCTCCAGGGACTGATCGCAGTGCAACAAGCGAGCGGCCTCAGTATTGACTGGAAAGACAGGAACGCGTTGCTCGAGCTGATCCCGGCGCTGAATCCGACGGACCTCCTCGGCGGCACATTCTCTCCCGGCGATGGCCTGTGCTCGCCACTCCTCCTCGGGCACGCGATGTACGTCCAGGCTTGCGAAGCCGGTGCGGAATTTCACTTCCATGAGACGGTTCGCGAGATCGAGGCCGAAGACGGCCGGGTTCGAGCCGTTGTCACCGACGCGGGACGTTACGAAACGCCGATCATCGTCAACGCGGCGGGGGCCTGGGCGAACGACGTGGGACGGATGGTCGGGCTCGATCATCCGATTGCCCCCGACTCGCACGAAGGCGGCGTCACCGAGCCGGTCGCCCCGTTCCTCGGCCCGATGATCGTCGATATCCGGCCGTCCGAGACGGCCGCAAACTGCTACTTCTACCAGCTTGCGACGGGCCAGGTTCTCTTCTCGCTCACCCCGAAGCCGATCGTCCCCGGCTTCAACTGCCGTGAGACGAGCGACTTCCTTCCGACGGGCTCCAAGCGGATGATCGCCCTCGTCCCGCGCCTGGCGAACCTCCGCGTGCGCCGCACGTGGCGCGGCCTCTATCCGATGTCGCCCGACGGGGCGCCGTTCGTCGGCTGGTCGAGCGAGATCGAAGGGTATCTCACGGCAATCGGGATGTGCGGGCACGGCTTCATGCTCGGGCCCGGCCTTGGCGAGGTCCTCGACCGCGTTGTCCGCGACGATCTCCGTGACGAGGATCGGGGTATCCTCGATGGCCTGTCGCCCGATCGCTCGTTCGAGAGCCAAGCGGCGTTAAAGTAGCTGCCGCGCGCTCCGCCCGCCAGTGCGGGCTTCGCTTGCTTACGGGAGAACCGCACTTGGCGGTTCTCCTGATCGTTTAGGCGGTCACTGTCGCGCGGCAAGCTGTGCGCAGGTCCTGCGGCCTAGATTGCGGCTGAACGAGGTGGACACTTGTCATTCTATGTGAATGCATGGCATACTCCTCACTGCCCCCTCGCGATGAGCGGAACTCTCAACGGGGATGGAGGTGGGAAGTGCCAGACGACAATCAGAAGCTACCGAAGCAGCCTCCCAAGCTCGTCCCTGGATGGGGGCGTTTCCTGATCGGGGTCTACTTGGTCGCGTTTCTCGGCTTTGCCCTGTACGCGATCGTCGTACTATGGCCCAACCCATGCGAAGGCGTGAAGACAACCTTCCTGTGCTGGACAATCCCGGAGAACTGCGAACCTGCATGGATTCTGCTCGCACTCGCCTCCGGCGCGTTGGGCGGGCTGATCCACTCGCTGCGCTCGTTCTACTGGTATGTTGGCAATCGCGAGCTGGTTCGAAGCTGGGTCGGAATGTACATGCTCCTCCCGCTGGTTGGAGGCGCGCTGAGCGTGATCTTCTACGTCGTGATCCGCGGCGGGCTGTTCTCCGGAAACCTGCCGGGAGACGGTCTGAACCCGATCGGATTCGCTGCCGTCGGCGCGATCGTCGGCCTCTTCTCCGAGCAGGCCATCCTGAAGCTCAAGGAAGTTGCCAACACGCTGTTCACCACGCCAGGGACAGGGGAAGACAAGACAACCAATCCCGACGCACCGCCGGACGAATAGGCGGCCTATGGTCGACCTAGGTCGGTAGGTGCTGCGGCATGCGTGTTGGGGATGACTCGTCGGACAGCGTGATCGCGCCAGACGGCACCTTGGGGAGGATAGTCCCTCTCAGGCTTCGTCTCGCGCCGTACCGCGGATGCTCGATCGCGAATCGCCCGATTGGTCCAGAGCGCAGAGGATCTTCAACATTCACGCCGACCGAGTTGAAACGGTCACGCCCAGGATCGCGCGGCGAGTGCTCGACAACGACAAAACCTGCGTCCGAACAACTGGCTCACCCGCCGCCGGATCCTCGCTTGCTTCCTCCTCGCGCCGTTTCGCCTCGGAAACGTGCTCAGGTGAAGCGACAGCTGCGAGTTGCCGTCCTCATTCCTCACTCTGAGCAAGTGAGTCTCTCTGGCATGATGCAGAAACTCGCTCGTTACCATCGTAGTTGAGCGCCATCGCTCGTCTCGGGCGCTTGCGGGGAGAGCCTAACGGGCTTTCTCTCAAGCTGCTTGGGCTCTTCAGCCTAAGCAGCCAATCTCCACAAGACTGACACACCGTTGTGCGACGGTCTCCACAGGCAGGCGGCATCCTCTCCTCGACAAACGCACCATGAGGAGGAAAGAAGATGAGGAACAGAAAGAAGGTTCTCACGATCACGGCCGTGGTTCTGCTTGCGGCCGGACTCGCGGCCGGCTTCGTGCTTGCGCAGGATGAGGCGGACACTGGAGTCACCGCGTCGAACGAGAGCACCACAATGCTGAGCAAGGTCGCCTCGATCCTCGGCATCGAGGAATCCGCACTGGCCGATGCGTTCGAACAGGCGAGGCTGGAATCGCTCGACGAGGCCGTCGCGGCGGGCACGATCACCGAAGAGCAGGCCGAAGCAATGAAGGCCGGCATCGCGACGAGGAACGCACTGAAGGACGTCATCGATGCGGCCATCGAATCCGGCGAACTTACGCAGGAGCAAGCGGATCTGCTGGGGCAGCGCATGTCCCAAGGACGCCAGATGGGCCATCTCGGCCTCGGCCTCCAAGGAAGGATGCAGGGTCTCCGCGACAACGCACAGGATCCCCGGGGATTCGGCTTCATGCTGAGGACGCCCCGCGGGACGATGAGAGGAGGCGTCTGGGGACGCTGCCCGTAGCTCCCGACGTCACGGAGGACGGCCGCCTCGCCAGTCGCCGCGGGTGAAAAGGCGAGCGACGCCTGAACCGAGGCCTCCCGAAGCAGGGTGAGACGCGCACGAAGCTTCGCGCGTCTCGCCCCTTCTTTTCTCGACCGGTTGTTGCCGGCCCCGCTCCGCGCTAGAGTGGTTGTCTCCGGTTCTGAGGTTTCGGAGTCGGTCAAGGAGATGGGGAATGCGAAACCGATGGTGGCAACTGCTCCTGATTGCGGCACTCGTTCTCGGCCTGGCGGCGTGTTCGTCGGAACAGCCGCCCGCTTCGACCTCCGATGAGACGGGCGAGCCTCCAACTGCAGGTGTCCCGGAGATCGAAGCGCCTGCCGAGACGGTGATCTCCGAGGCCGTTCCGCCTACGCCGGAGAGCGCGTTCACCGATGCCCTGATCGCCCTAGAGAAACTGGAGAGCTATCGCTACACGACGTCGTTCCTATTCGTTGCGGAGGGGGACGGGGAGACCGAATCCGGGTCGATGGAACTCACCGGAGTCATCGCGGGCCCCGACCGGATGCACTTGGTCATGCGGAACGTCTACGAAGACGAGTTGTTCGAGGTCATCCGAATTGAGAGCGAGGCCTGGATGCTCGATGACGAGGGGTGGAGTCGGGTCCCTGTCCTCATCGCCAATGCCATGACGGAGGCGGCGTTGGTCTTCGCGCCGTCCGTGACCTGGAATGGACTGCTTGGAGAACTCCAACCGGACGCGTCCTACGTCGGCAAGGATGTTGTGAACGGAGTCCCCGCCGACCATTACACGGCGACGTACACGCAGTGGGGCGGCTACTGGCCGGGCGAGCTGATCGACGCTGCCGGAGACGTCTGGATTGCCGAGGCCGGCTATCCCGTGAGATACCACTTCTCCGCGACAGGGATCGACGAGGACGGCAGCCGCGGCGCCGTCACATGGGCGATGGATCTGACGGACGTCAACGCTCCCCTCACGATCGAGCCGCCGATGTAGGGTCGCGAAGCCCGGGACGGGCTCATGCTCAAGCGCAAGCAGGGCCAAGGACTCGTCGCGCCGTCCGGGCCGGTCACTCAACCGCCTTTGTGTCGGTCTCGCATCTCGTCGTCCCTCGTGCGAAGAGCCAGAACATCGCCGAGGTCAGGACGCACAGCCCAGCGAACATCCAGACCCACCAGGGAAAACCCAACAGCCAGAGCCGATCTGAACCCCAATTCCAAACATCGTTTCCCAGGAAGAAGACCGCGCAGAACGCCAGGGTCCAGCCGACCTTGGCGCGATGGCTCATCGGAATCCAGCGGCGGCAGGGTCGCCGCCAGGAGACGGAGTGCGTCAGCAGGCTGACGAGGATCAACACGGCGGTGCCGCCGAGTAGGATCGGAATCACCGGCAGCGTGCCGAACGTCGGCAGCAGCTTGAAGTAGTAGGCGACGACAAGCCCTTCACCGACGAGAATCGACACGACGCCGCCGACCGACGTCATCCGTTTCCAGTACAGAGCTCCGATCACGACGGGAAAGAGGACGGCGAGGCCGGTGAACGTCTGCGTCGCGATCACGCGGAAGCTCGCCGGCGGGCGATAGGCGATCGCGAGCCCGATCAACGCCAGGGCGACGACGAACGCTTTGCCGACCCAAGGCGACAGTGGCCGTTCGATCGCTTTTCCGTTCGCGGCGATTCTCGCCGCGCGTGCCGCGCGGCGATTCCAGATCGGTTGGACGACGTCGTGAGTGAACATGGAGGACAGCGTCAGGAGCTGCGAATCGAGGGTCGACATCAACGCGGCGAGGGCCGCGGTCAGCACGAGCGCCTCGACGATGCCCGGCGCGTGTGCGTGGAGCATCAGGGGCAGGATCTGGTCGGCGCCGACCCCTTCGGGAAGGACAGGGAAGCTCAGTCGTCCCAGAACACCGATGGTGACCGGCAGGAGGAACAGGAAGCCGGTGAGCAGCGGGTAGAGCGCGACCGTTGTCGACAGGGCGCGCGGCCCGCGGCCGGCGTAGAACCGCTGGAAGAGCTGCGGGAACATCGGATCGGCGAGGAACCACAGAAGCATGTATCCCAGCCAGATTCCGGGCGCGTAAAGGCCGCCCAGCCCGGGCCGCGAGAAGAGTTCGGGAACCGACGAGGCGACGGCCTGGTTCGCCTCGGTCAGCCCGCCGAACGGCGCAGCGATGAACGCGACGGCGACGACGAGGAGACTGATCATCATTCCGCCCTGCAGGGCGTCGGTCCACGACACGCCGCGGAATCCGCCGAGGAACGTGTACAGAAGCATCACCGCGGTGATCAGCGCGGCCCCGGCGAAGTAGGGGATTCCCAGGAGCGTATGAAGTGCGTAGCCGGCCGCCATCGGCTGCATCGCAAGATAGGGAATGGTGAAGACCGTCATCACGACGAAGAAGAGGAGGCGCAAGCTTGAACTCCCGGTCAAGTGGTGGACGAGCTCCGGGGGCGTGATCAGGCCATGCTCCTTGCCCAGCCTCCATGCGGGCAAGCCTATGAGCAGGAAGGTGAGCGCCATGAACCCTGTGCCGAACGCCATGATTGGGTAGTAGGCGTAGCCCGCCTCCCAGCCGGCGCCGGCGAAACCGAAGACGGTGAACGCGCTGAAATTCGTTGCCGCCATCGTCAAGAAGAGGATGAGTGCCGGCGTTGTTCTCGATGCGACGAAGTAATCTTCGAGGCCTCGCCGTGCGCGGCTCCGCGCCGCCCACCCGATCCCGAGCAAGATCAAGAAGTACCCGACGACCACGGCAATCCGCGTACCCATACGCACCTCCGCATGAATGAGAAACGCCACCCGGCCAGAGGCTGGATGGCGCGTGCCTGACATACCTCGGCGCGGAGTATCACACAGGAGGCGTGCGGCGGGCAAGGCCAGGCGTCCGTCGACTGTGCGCGCCGGCGACCACCGTTACGTCGAACCCAACGCGCAGGCGCTCCACTGCGTTGGCGAAACGCTGCGGTGATAGGTGGACAGAGAGAAGCAGCCCCTTCAAACGGGTACACTTGTCCTGTTGATCGCGACACACGAGGAGGGACGATGGACAACCGGTTACTCCAGGGTGTCTTCCCGCCGATTCCGACCCCGTTTGATGCGGCCGGCGCAGTCGATCGCGAGGCTCTGCGGCGGAATCTCCAATGGTGGAATCGTCACGATCTCTCCGGCTACGTCGTGCTCGGCTCCAACGGGGAGTCCGTCCACCTCACTGAGGCCGAGAAGCTCCAGATGATCGCGGACGTTCGCGCCGAGGCGCCCGATGACCACCTCATCATTGCGGGGACCGCTCTGCTCTCGACCGAGGCCACGATCGATCTCACCGAACGGGCGGCCGAGGCTGGAGCCGACGCAGCTCTCATCCTCCCGCCCTTCTACTACCGCGGGCAGATGACATCGGCAGCGCTTGTGGAGCACTTCGGCGCAGTCGCTGAGGCGTCGCCGATTCCGATCGTCCTGTACAACATGCCGGCCAACACGGGGATTGACATGGAGGCTTCCCTCGTGATTGAGCTCTCGCGGTACGCGAACATCGTCGGCATCAAGGACTCCGCTGGGAACGTTGCGAAGCTGGCCGAGGTGCGCCATTCCGTCGATGCTGGCTTCGCAGTGTTGGCGGGATCGGCAGGCTTCTTCTTGCCGGCCCTGGCCGTCGGAGCCGACGGAGGCATCCTCGCCCTGGCGAACATCGGCCCGTCGATCTGCATCGAGATCTTCCAGGCGTCCCGACGCGGTGCGTGGGACGAGGCCAGAGCGCTCCAGAACCGGGTCGTGCATGCCAACGCCGCGGTGACGAGACGATGGGGCGTTCCGGGGCTCAAGGCGGCGATGGACATGCTCGGGCTCACTGGCGGAGCGTCTCGCCGCCCGCTGCCGCCGCTCTCCGACGAAGCGCGCGCTGAGCTGAGCGAGATCCTGACCGATGCCGGCATTCTGTAAGGAGATGAGATGAGAGACCGTCCGCTGCTGATGATCCCAGGCCCGATCGAGTTCGAGCCCGACGTCCTTCGAGCGCTTGGCGCGCCGACGACGAGTCACGTTGCGCCGGAGTTCATCGAGACGTTCGGCCGGGCGCTCGAGCGGATGCGCGAGGTCTGGCGCGCCCCGACCGGGCAGCCGTTCATCTTCGCCGGGTCGGGGACGCTCGCGATGGACGTGGCCGGAGCGAATCTGATCGAGTCGGGCGATCGAGCCCTTGTGCTGAGCACCGGCGTCTTTGGCGACCGGTTCGAGGACTTGCTGTCGCGCTACGGCGCCGACGTGACGACGCTCCGTGTCCCGGTCGGGGACACCATCGACTTCGCGGAGGTTGATGACGCGCTCAACTCACGAGACTACAAGTTGATGACCGCCACGCACGTGGATACCTCGACCGGCGTTCGTGTCGACGCCGAGCGCTTCGGGGCACTGGGGCGGGCGCACGACGTCTTCACCGTCCTCGACGGCGTCTGCTCGGTCGCCGGCGAAGATCTCAGGCAAGAAGAGTGGGGGATCGATGTCGTGCTGACCGCGTCGCAGAAGGCGATCGGCGTTCCGCCGGGACTCGCCCTCCTCGTGGCCAGCCAGAAGGTTCTGTGCGCGTGGGGCAAGCGCAGGACGAAGGTTGCGAACTACTACGTCGATTGGGCGAAGTGGCTGCCGATCATGGCCTCCTACGAGAAGCGTGTGCCGAGCTACTTCGGGACCCCGGCGGTCAATCTCGTGTGCGCACTCGACGTGAGCCTGGGACAGATCCTCGATGAGGGGATGGACGTTCGGGTCGCGCGACACGAGCGCATCGGACGGGCTTGCCGGGCGGCGATAGGCGCCCTCGGGCTCAGCCAGGTGCCGACGGACCTCGGTCATGCGGCGAACACGCTGAGCGCGCCACGATATCCGGCCGATGTCTCCGCCTCCGATCTTCTTCCTCGCGTTCGCGCCGCCGGAGCGATTCTGGCCGGGGGCCTCCATCCAAAGATCAGGTCCGAGTACTTCCGGATCGGCCACATGGGCGCGACGAACGCCGGCGACCTGCTTGCCACGATCGGCGCACTCGAGGCCGGACTGAGTGAGGTCGGATGCGAGATCGAGATCGGAGCGGGGGGCGCCGCCGTGCAGGCCGTGCTCGTCGGCGAAGCGTAGGGATCGGCTTCGCAGTTCGGTTCCTTGTTCCTGACCGTCGGATCGGCTATCAAGTACGCTGCATCGATCGGACGACAATCGGGAGGGACGCATCGGATGTTCGGTAGACGAAGAAAGAACAAGAAGCCGAAGAAGCCTGCAGTGATCCTGCGAATCGCGTGGCGATGGGGATACAAGCCGGGGCGCGTGATGACCGAAGTCCTCGAGTGGACCGAAGTTGGAGTCGTCGCGCTGGCGCTGGCGGCCGTCATCATGATCTTCGTCACCGTGCGCATGCACGTGCCGACGGGGTCGATGATCCCCACGATCGACCCGAAAGATTCGTTCTTCGTCGATCGGATTACCTACTACTTCCGCGATCCGAAACCGGGGGATGTCGTCGTCTTCCGCCACACCGAGCAGGTCTCGGTCGGTCGGGTCCTCGAAGGTTCTCCGGCAGCGGAAGCCGGCATCGAGGCCGGCCAGCGTCTGCTGTTCCTGAACACCGAGCCGGTGTACACTAGAGCGTTCGCAGAGGATGTCCTCGCCGCGTGGCCCGAAGGCACGGAGCTGCGCTTGACGACGACCGAAGGCGGGCGCTACGAGCTGGGTGCGAAGGCGGCCGGCGCCGAGTCGTTCGAGGACCTCGGGATCGTCGTCCGCGAGAAGCGGATGCGCTACGTGAAACGGCTGATCGCGATCGGCGGACAGACCGTCCAGATCGTGGATGGCGACGTTTACGTCGACGGAGAGCGGCTCGAAGGTAGACGCTTCGATCGAACGTACGTTTCGAGCGACTCACGCTTCAACTTCGGGATCGCGCCGACCGTCGTTCCCGAGGATCACTACTTCATGCTCGGAGACAACTCGGCCGATTCGTTCGATTCGCGCTACTGGGGATTCGTCGACGATCGCGACATCATCGGCGTTCCGTACTTGCGCGTCTGGCCGATCACAAGATTCGGCCCGATGTAGGTCGTCTCGCGGGGTTCCGATCGGTCCTAGTTCTCGGATCCTGCATTCTCCAGCTCGGTAGATGTGTAGATGGCATCGGCGACGGGCTCCGAGTCCAGGAGCCGGTCGATCGCTTCGACCATCGTTGGGTGCGTTCGCATGTCGATGTGATCCAATCCGATGCAGGCGATGTTTTCGGCACCCGGCAGATAGGCCGACGACATCAAGATCACCAGATCGTGCCCGGCCCAGTCGAGCCCCTCTTCGACGCATTCCCTGCGACACACGTCGACGTCGCCTCGGACCGAACAGCCGAATCCTAGGCAGCTTTGGCCTGCCATCGACACATAGCGAACGTCGGTGTGAAGGGCCGCCGCCTCATCCCCGGCGCCCTCGTTGAGGAGAGCGAGGAACGGGCTCTCCGGATCGAGTTGTCTCGGCAGCGGGCCGAACCATGGGCCGAGCGCGGCGAACTCCGCCCCATGATGCGGAGCCGCAATCGTGATCAGGGTTCGGACATCGCCTCGATACACCGTGTCGTAGTCTTCGTACTCCGGGTTTCCAAGGACCGCATCGAAGTCCATGGCCTCGATGTAGCAGCGGGCGACGAGCGCCCCCATGCTGAAGGCGACCAGGTGGACCTCATCGACACTCCCGTTGTCCGTGATCCAGGCAATCTCGTCGGAGAGGCGCGCGGCATAAAAGCGTAGGTCGCGAACCGTTGGCTCGTATGGCATCGCGTAGTCGCTGAAGAAGACGTCCTGCCCCCCACCGTCGGACGACGAGAGGAAGTACAACGAGTGTTCGGCGCCGAGTGAGAGTCTCTCGATGTGGGCGAGGCTTCGCCCGCTCAGTTTTTCCGCGACCTCCGCCCAAAGCTGGGGCGGGTAGAAGCCCGGGACCGGCTGAAACCCGTAGATGAGAAGGACGGGCGGAGATTCGCGGCTTTCCGCAGATGCTTCAACAACGGGCGGAAGGACGAGTCGCTCGACGGGATCGTTCGCGCTGTCCGTCGAAGCCGACCCCACGAGCAAGATCGCCACGGCGAGACACGCACAGCCGATGAAAGCCAGGCTACCGTTCGGCATTCCTCGGGACGAGCGCGATCGCGCCGGACGGGCAGCTGGAGACACAGACGCCGCAGCCGAAGCACCGGGTGACGGCGAGGCACGGCGTTCCGTCTCCGTTTGCCGTCCACGCGTCGAAGTGGCAGCGCTCGACGCAGAGACCGCAGCCGACGCAACGCTCGACGTCGTGTTGGGCGACGTAGTTCGATTCGATGATTGCTTCGTGATAATCGTAGTCCTTGAGCTTGTTCAGGAGCCAGCAGCAGCACGAGCAACAGGAGCAGAACTGGGTGATCTTCCCGTCGCCTTTTCGATAGGCCATGTGCACGAGTCCGGCCTCGTGGGACGCGCGGAGAGCGGCGACCGCATCCTCGTACGACACGACACGAAATCCCTCATAGCCCGCCTCCTTCATTCCCTCCACGTCTTCATCGATGACGATGCAAGCGTCCAGCGGCGCGTCGCACTTCTTGGCCTCCTTGCGGCAGTAGCAGGGGCCGAGGGCGATACGCTCTGCGCTTCGCAGGATGTCCGCGGCTTCAGGCTGGATCAGCACCGTCTGCTCGACATCGACGGTCACGTGCACCGGAATCGTCGTCGCGACGTACCCGTCGACGATCTCGGCGACGCGTTCCGAGGGGCGTTTCGGCGGGCCGTCACTCATGTGGGAGTCCTCTTCTTGTCTCACGTGGGATAGTCTAGCAGATCGAGGACAGACGCTCATCGCGGATCCCGTGGCCGGTTGCTCTCGGCGGCACGGATCGGCTACCGTGGTCCCGCCGCACAGGGCGCGGCCAGGTTCCGGAGAGGTACGGACATGAACGCGAAGCGCGGCCCGTGCGCGAGGTGTGGTGTCAGTCGTTTCTCCGCGAGGAGCGCAACGTCCTGATCGTCGCCCTTTCGGGCAAGGAGCCGGTCGGATTTACGATTGCCTATCTCCTCGATCGAGCAGAGCGTAAGGCGCCGATGCTCCTGCTCTACGAGATCGAGGTTTCTCCGGCGCACCGCCTTCGCGGCGTCGGACGGGCGTTGATCGAGCGGCTCAAGCAGATCGGGCGCGAGCACGGCGCGTTCAAGATGTGGGTCCTCACCGATCGTGCGAACCGCGCCGCAAGAGGACTCTACCGCTCGTGCGGAGGCGCCGAGTCTGGCGAGAACCTCTTGATCGAGTGGACAGGGTCCGACCTCGAGACGCAGCCGGCCGACGTACCGCCCGCCCCGGATGATGCTCCGGCGTCGTCGGCTTCATCGTGACCCGGCGTGGTCTCCTCGCTGTTCCGGATTCAATACGAAGAAACCCCAGGCGCTTCAGATCACGTAGCCCGGGTCGTCGTGTGGCTTCATCGTGATGACGACTTCTTCGCGCACCGACGTTCCCGCCGGGACCGACTGTCGCAGTGTGACGCAGGCCCCAATCCTGGCGTCGTCGCCGATGTCGATCGGCCCGAGCAGGGCCGAGTGCGCACCGAGCAGAACCCGGTCTCCGACCGCCGGATGCCGGCGCCCTCCGTTCGCCGCGATCCCGCCGAGCGTGACGCCCTGGTAGATCAAGACGTCGTCTCCAACGGTGGCCGTCTCTCCCATCACGACGGCCATTCCGTGATCGATCACCACGCGGCGCCCGAGCCGGGCACCGGGATGAATCTCAATGCCCGTCCGGCGGCGAACGACGTGGGAGATGTACCGGGCCAGCAGCTTCGCTCCACGAAGCCACAGCCAATGACTGATGCGGTGCTACCAGATTGCGCGCAATCCCGGATAGGCTAAGAGGATCTCGAGTGTCGAGCGGGCGGCCGGATCTCGCGCCTTCAGCGCCCGGATGTCTTCGCGAGCACGTCTAAGCATCGCCGCCCACCTCCCACAGCGAACTCGTCAAGTACTTCTCTCCTCCGTCGGGGAGGATCGTGACGATCACGGCGCCCTCGGAGTCCGGGCGTTCGGCGACCTCGAGCGTCGCCGCAAGCGCGGCGCCGGACGAGATCCCGGAGAAGATCCCCTCACGCCGTGCCAGGTGTCGCATCCAACGCGCCGCGTCTTCGTCGGAGACGCGGATGATCTCGCTCAGGATGTCCCGCTCGAGGATGCTCGGCTCGAATCCGGCTCCGATCCCTTGGATCTTGTGCGGTCCCGCGCGACCCTCGGTCAGGAAAGGGGAACTCGACGGCTCGACGCCGATCACTCTCGCGTTCGGCTTCAGACGGTTGAGGAATCGCGCGATTCCCGTCACCGATCCGCCGGTCCCGATCCCGGCCACGACGATGTCCACTTCCCGGTCGGTGTCGTTCCAGATCTCGCGGGCCGTGGTCTCTTCGTGAATTCGCGGATTCGGTGGATTGTCGAACTGACCCAGGACGACGGCTCCCGACGTTTGCCCCGCAAGCCGATCGGCCTCTTCGATGGCGCCGCGCATTCCGTTTGCTCCGGGGGTTAGCACAAGCTCAGCCCCCAGCGCGATGAGGAGTCGCCTCCGCTCGATGCTCATCGTGTCCGGCATCGTCAGGATCACGCGGTAGCTCTTCACGGCCCCGACCATCGCCAACGCGATCCCGGTGTTGCCCGAGGTGGGCTCGATGATCGTGCCGCCAGGCTGCAGTGCACCGCTTGCCTCCGCATCCTCAACCATCGACAGGGCGATTCGATCCTTGATGCTTCCGACCGGATTGAAGCGCTCCAGTTTCAGGTAGATGGCTCTTGCTCGGCCGGGACCCGCCGCGCCGAGATCCACGAGTGGTGTGTGCCCCACCAAATCGAGAACAGACGTTGCGATCTTCATTGTTCCTCCTTCTGGAATGAACGCGAGGCTGCGTCAAATGGGACTCGCCTCCGGGCCACGCGAGTAGCGCTCGAACGGGCTGCTGCCGGAATTGACGTGAGGGAGTCCGACGCTATCTGAGGAGTACTAGGCGATCGATGAGGTGAGCGCAGGACAAACGCAACCATCTCGGTACCGGAATCGGTCGTTCATGTCGCTCACCTCCGCGAGCAGTGAATGGGGCAGCGTACGTCGAAACGGTGACTGCGTCAAGACGACGGTGCCCGCCGTTCTGCGTTCGTTCTCGAATCAGCAGGTGACCGTTCTACTCCTTTTCTTCGCTGGTGGTGATCCGCCCCTCGATTTGGGGTGCGACGGCCGCGACCGCTTGCAGGTACTCGGCAAGGGCGTCCGAGAGCAGAAGCCCGGTGTCGTACCGCGAAGCTGCTTCGCCAAAAACATCATAGCCGTCGCCGCCGTCGGCGAGGTATTCGTTGGTCGCCAGGGTGTACGTCGCATCCGGATCGATCGACAGGAACTCGTTTGAATCGTGAGAGCGCACCTCGACGAACTCGATCCGTTCGCCGGACGGCGCGTCCGCAGAGAACCGGAATCGAAGTCCCGCAACTTGTGGGAACCGGCCCGCGCCCTCTTCCACCTGGCTGACGCTGTTTTCCAGCGCGGCCACAACTTGAGTGCCTGTCAGCTCGAGCACCGTAATCTCGTTGCCGTAGGGAAGGACCTCGAGGACTTGTCCCATCGTGACCTCCCCCATCGGAACGCTCGCTCGGATTCCCCCGCCGTTCTGAATGACGACCTGAGCTCCGAAGGCTTCGGTCCGCCACAGCACGGCGTCGCAAACCAGGTTCCCGAGGTTCGTTTCCGTGCTCCGCACGGCCTCTGTCTCGCCATCAAGCCGGTTCTCCGTCGAGCCCACGACCTGTGTCTTCAGGGCGTCGATCGCCGCGGTGTACCCGTCGAGGAGGTCGACGACCCTCTCGTCCTCCGCGAGTGACTCCCCGATGAACAGGAGTTCGCCGGACGCCTCCGCTACGACTCCCGCTTCGTCGAAGGTCACATCGAGACGGCCGAGCCGCTTTCCCCACTCGTGGGCTGTGACAACGTACACCGGCTCAGCGCGCGGCGAGAACTCAACCAGCGGATATGGTCCCTGAGAAGAGGCGCCGTCCCCGAGCAACGAGTGACTGTGCCCCCCGACGATGACGTCGATCCCCGCGACGGCGGTCGCCAGCACGAGGTCGACGGCGAGCCCAACGTGGGTCAGGGCGATGATCTTGTTGATTCCCAGTGCCTCGATGGCGCCGACCGTTGCCCGTGCTGCCGAGCTGATATCTTCAAACCGGACCAGCGGCCCAGGGCTTGATAACACGGCCGCTTCCTCGGTCGTCAGACCGAAGACGGCGACTTCCTCTCCATCGAACTCGAACACCGTGAACGGCTCGATCAGGCCGGCCAGGTTCGGATCGCTCGACGCATCGATGTTTGCGGAGAGAATCGGGAATCCTGTTTGATCGATCAGAGCGGCCAGCTCGCTCGGTCCGGAGTCGAACTCGTGGTTCCCGATCACCATTGCGTCGTATCCGAGAGCGTTCATGACGTCGGCCACGCCCTTCGCGCCCCCGACGTGGAAGTAGAGCGTCCCCTGGAACTGGTCCCCCGCGTCGAGCAGCAGACTGTGCCCGACGACCTCACGGACATTGTCGATCGCCGTGGCCAGGCGGGCGACGCCTCCCTGGATAGGTTCGCCCCACGGCTCGACGGGCTCGTAGTGGGCGTGGAGGTCGTTTGTGTGCAGGATCGTAAGGTCGAACGTCTCAGGGGAGGGCAGCGCTTCGGACTGATCACGAAACGCGTCCAGCGCGGCGAACGTCAGTAGGCAGAGCGCGGCCGCCATGGCCAGTAGCTTCCATCCGAGTGGCTTCATGATCGCCTCCGTTGCTTTCTTCGCCGGGATCTTCCGAAGGAGAACGCATCCTCATGCCGATGATGCGAGTCCGGCGGCGCCCAGTCAAACCACTTCTCCGACTGCGCCCTTCTTTCCGACCTACCGCGGCAGCCGCCAAACACACCCGTGTCGGGAATCCTTCACACGAAACACACATCCGGCGGGCAAAATGAGTCTTGTGGCGTATCGTCTGCGCTCGAAACCTGCGAGCCAGTTCCGATAGATTCCTGGAGACTCCGGAGATGGGGCTTCCGTTATTGGGTGGTGGACGACCTGTACGAGACGACTTCCAGAGCGGCGGCAGAAGCGCCCGCCGTTTCTGCATTCTCCCTTGCCCCGGCAGTACGTTCCGCCCGATGGATCGGCGCGCTGCTCACCAGCGGATGGCGACTCGCCAAAGCGCACGATCTCAATCCGTGGGTGTTCATAGGGATGTCGGCCGTCGGATGGGCCGTCCAGGGGATGGTCTACCTGCCTTGGTTCCAGGGAGACGATTGGCGGTTGGCGTTGCTGATTCTCTTGCGGCTGATTGCTCTCGTTGTTCCGGCCTATATTCTCCTGAAGGGGAAGAAGATCGCCCTTGCGTTCAACACGTCGATCGCCCTGATGTTTGCCGCCAACACCACGTGGCACGTCTGCTACTACGTATTCCTGTAGTCCACGACTCAGACCCGGAAGCGCTCCTCACGCCAGGGATCCCCTCGATCGTGATACCCTCGCTCCTCCCAGAAACCTCGCTGTCGGTGGGCGAGGAATTCGATCTCGTGGACGTACTTGGCGCTCTTCCACGCGTACAACGCCGGGATCACAAGCCGAATCGGCTCCCCGTGCTCTCTGGGAAGCGGTTCGTCGTTCATTCTGTAGGCAAGGAGGGAGTCCGGACGACGGAAGTCCTCGATGGGCACGTTCGTCGTGTAACCGTCCCTCCCACGAACGATTACCCACCGCGCCTCCGGATTGGGTGAGACACGATCCGCGAGATCCCGCGTCCCCACGCCCTCCCACACGATGTCCTTGACGCTCCACGCGGTGACGCAATGGAAGTCCCGCTCGAGTCTAGCGCACGGCATCGTCATGATCTCTTCCCAACAGAGCGTCACGGGATCCTTGACCGCACCGAAGACACGGAGCCGGAAGGCGTCAAGCTCGACAAGCGGGACCGGCCCGATGCTGTAAACGATCGGCTTCTTCAACCAGCGTTGTCCTGGCGGCAGGCGTTCGAGCGTCATCTGACCTCCTCCCGTGCAGTTCAAGCAGTCTAGCCGATTCCAGACGGCGAACACCGCGTAGCCCGACAGGGGCTCTGCTGTCGAGATCGGACCGGGTTGGGAGATCGCGGGCCGGATTCACGACGAACTCGCCCAGCATCAGCTTCATCGCATTCGAGTTGCTGCGGCGTTGATCGAGGAATCGCGAAGGGAACGCGGCTGACGCCCGGCGGGCGTCACGGCCTGGTCGGTGACGGGAGCGGGTCCGATCCGGTCGCATGGGTCGGCCGATCCATTGCGGCCAGGTGTGACGTCGCCGGGCTGAAGTGTTGCTCCATGCGTCTCACCCCTTCCTGTTGAGAGTTGCCTCTCCCGAAGGAGACCCAGCGCCAGTATAGGCCGCGCGATCCGAAGGTCAAGACCCACAGAAGACAAAAGGCCAAGCCGGCAATGTCCTAGCTCGCGGCCCTCGATCCGCGGTAGGCATCCTCGCTGAGGACGAATCGTCTCACGACCATCTCGAAGTACTCGGTCTCCTCGACGAACCGCAGCCCGAGCTTCTCGATGAGCCGTTGTGACGCGACGTTCTCGGGGTGGGCGAGGGCGATGATCTCCTCAAGTCCGACGGTCTCGAAGCCGAACTCGATCCCGGCGCGGCCCGCCTCCGTCGTCAGCCCTAGCCCCCAGTAGCTCTTGTCGAGGAGGAAGCCGATCTCCGTTTCATCCGTTTCCGGCAGGTACTGGAGGCCGTTCCAGCCGAGAAGCTTGCCCGTCTCCTTCAACTCGACCGCCCACCAAGCATAGCCGATCTCGTCCCACTGCTTGATCTGGCGGGCGACGAACGTCTGCGCCTTCTCCAGCGACGGGCTTCCCGGACCCGGGAAGTACTTCAGGATGTCCTCCTGGTTCAGAATCCGGTGCAGGTCAGCCGCGTCGTCCTCGGTGAACGGTCGCAGGACCAGTCGCTTGGTCATCACGATTGGCGTCTTCATTCAGCCTCCTCGAGTGGAACGGGATCGTTCGCGTGTCTTTCAAACGCTCAACGTCGGTTCGATCGCGCGCTCAGCCCGGCCCGGCCTCCCACATCCGTCGAACCCGCTCGGCCACGTCGACATCCACGTCGAGCGGACGACCAGGATCCGGCTCCTCCGGCGGAGCCAGACTCTCGTTGTCGACCGTCTCCAGCACGTAGGGCGTGAAGAATCGGCACAGCTGCGCGTAGCTGTGCGAGTTGCTGAGCGCGTACCACTTGTGGTAGTAGCGAAACGGCCACGTGACGTAAAGGAAGTCCTTGGCGCGCGTCAGCGCGACGTAGGTCAACCGAAGCTCCTCATCGAGCTCCTCTTCCGAACCTGCGGCCATATCGGACGGCAAGAAGCCGTCGGCCGCGTGGATGAGGAAGACCACGTCCCACTCGCAGCCCTTCGCGGAGTGAATCGTCGACAGGACGAGCCAATCCTCGTCTTTCATCGGCGGGCCGGCGAGATCGCCCGTCGAAGAAGGGGGGTTGAGCTGAAGGTCGACGAGAAACTGGCGGCGGGATCGATACCCGGCTGCGATCTGTTCCAGGCTGATCAGGTCGCGCTTGCGGACCGTCGGGTTCTCGTACGTTCGCTCGAGGATTGGATCATAGAACCTGCGGATTCGCTCGACCTGAATCGCGGGCTCCCGGACGCCCATCGGCGCGAGCTCCTCGACCAGCTTGCTGAACGACGCCATGATGTCCCTCGCCGCCGGGGGCGAGGGGAAGGTTCCGATCGATCGCGGGTCGTTCCGGTGCTCGGCGATGTGGTCGGTGATCTTCGACGCGGTTGACGGGCCAATTCCATCGAACAACTCGAGGACGCGATACCAGGCCAACTCGTCGCGCGGATTCTCCATCAGCCGCAGGAAGGCGACCAAATCCTTGACGTGCGCCGCTTCAAGGAACCTCAAGCCGCCGTACTTGTGGTACGGGATGTTCCGCCGTGTCAGCTCGAGTTCGAGCGAGTCCGACAAGTGGCCTGCGCGGAAGAGTACGGCCTGCCGGCGGAGCGGAATCCCTTGTTCGTAGTGCGTCAGAACTCGATCGATCACATACTCGTCCTGCTCCGACTCGTCCTGACACGTGACGAGTCTTGGCAGCTGGGCGCCGCCCCGCTCCGACCAGAGATCCTTCGTGTACCGCTCTTTCGCCGCGGCAATGAGGCGGTTGGCTGTCTCCAAGATTGGCGAGATCGATCGGTAGTTCTGCTCCAGCGTGACGATCGTCGTTCCCGGAAACTGATCCGGGAAGTCGAGAATGTTGCGCACCGTCGCTCCGCGGAACCGGTAGATGCTCTGTGCGTCGTCGCCGACGACCATGATGTTGTTCGAAGTCGTCCGCATCCCTCGAAGAATCTCTGCCTGAAGATGATTCGTGTCCTGATACTCGTCGACGAGAATATGCTCGAAGCGCCCGGACAGCTCGGCTGCCGCCGACTTGTCGGCGACCAGCTGCGCCCAATACAGCAAGAGATCGTCAAAATCGAGGACGTTGCGCTCCTGCTTGCGTGTGACGTAGCGGCCGAAGATCTCGCGCAGCTCCGATTCCCACTCAATGCACCACGGGTAATCGCGCTCGATCACGCGGTGCAGATCGTCCGACGTGTTGATACACCGCGAGTAGATGCCCACGCACGTTCGCTTGCGCGGAAACCGCTTCTCCATCTTATGGAGACCCATGTCATGGCGGATCAGGTTCATCAGATTCTCGGCGTCCCCCTGGTCGAGAACGGTGAAGTCCTTGCGCAGGCCGACGGCCTTGACGTGCGTGCGAAGCAACCGATTGGCGATCGAGTGGAACGTCCCGCCCCAGACGCGACCGGTCGCCGACGTGCCTCGCGCGACGACGTTCGCCGCACGGTGGAGCATCTCATGCGCCGCGCGACGCGTGAACGTGAGAAGCAGGATTCGGCCCGGATCGACGCCCTGTGAGATCAAGTAGGCGACGCGGTAGGCGAGGGTCTTCGTCTTCCCGGTCCCCGCGCCGGCAACGACGAGAAGCGGCCCGTCGCGATGCGTCACGGCCGCTTGTTGCTCGGCGTTCAGATCGTCGAGCCAGGAGAGATCTTGCCCACCCGGAGTCATGCGTTTACTGTAGCGGATCGGCCGCCGCTCGGCGAGGAACGTGCCTCGCATCCGGGCGCCTGGTAGGATGGCGTACGGTCGGATTTCCAGGGAAGGAGGAAGCGTGCTATGGACATCGCGGTGATCGGCCCATGCGGCGACGTGGGGCGTCAGATTGTGCAGCAGGTGGTCGTGGAGCGCCTGCTCGCGTGTGACGAGCGCTTGGTCCTCGTCGCTAATCCGGATGGCGCTAGTGCACGTAGCGTCCACGGTCTCGTCGCCGACTTGATGGACGCCTACGCGGAGATTGCACCGAGCTTCGAGGTTGTCTTGGATCCCGCCGAGATTCGAGCGGACTTGATTGTCGAGGCGGCAGGCGCCACGCCGGCTGCGACACTCCGCGACGCGCCTCTGTCGCGTGACGCGCTCGCCGAGCGCAATGCGCCGATCTTCGATGCACATGCTCGCGCGATTGCCGAGAACGGCCATGGGCAGGAGATTGCCGTCTGCATCGCCAATCCGAATGAACTGGCCGTCGCGCTATTCGCCAAACACCTTGGCCGTCAGCGCGTCATTGGCATGGGCGCGTTCCTCGACTCTCTCCGGTTTCGTCAGGAAATCGCGATCGACCTCGGCATTCGCAGACAGCGTATCCATGCCTTCATCGCAGGCGAGCACGGCGCGTCGATCGTTCCCCTGTGGAGCAACGTTCACGTCTACGGATTCACGGACGATGAGCTGCAACGGGAACTCAAGCGCATCCGACGGGGCGTCGACGCGGCGAACTTCCCGGCGGCCCTGCAGAACGCACAATCCGAGGTGCAGAGCCTGCTTGTCGCCGGTCGCATTCGAGAGGCGTACGCATTGGTTGACGGGTTTCCGCCGGACGTGCGGCTCGTTGTGCGCCCGTTCGTTACGCACTACAGCGGTGCGAAAACCGTGATCGGCACAGCGCGGGCGACGATGGAGTTCATCCGAACCATCACGCTCGGCGCGGATGCGCTCATCTCGGGGCAGGTCGCCCTGGACGGCGAAGCGTACGGAATCCGGGGAACCATCGGCGTGCCGTTCGTCGTCGGGAACCGGGGGGTCGATCGCGTGTTCGAGCTTCCTTTGGAAGCATCCGAGCGCGCCTGTCTCTGCGAGAGAGCGGCCGAAGTGCAGGCGAAGATCGAGCCCTATCTGTGACGCCTTTCCCCTCAGATCTCCCGACCTCGTGTTCTACCGATTCGCGCAGTTCGCTTCCCACTCGACGAACAGCTCGCCAATCTTCGGCAGGCTCGTCCACTGGACGTACCCCGCTTCGACGAGCGGCTTGACCAACTGGGTCAGCGTCTCTTCCCAATAGGCAAGATCCTGGAGGAAGGCATCCCCGTAGCTCACCTCACCCGTCCTCGGGTCGACGACAATGTAGTCCTCGTCGCTCTCCGGCTCGAAGTGCCCGGCGTGCGTCACGATGTAGAACGTGTTGACTCGATCCGCGTCGGCGTGGGAGATCACCTGCGCGAGCATCGCAGCCAGCCGCTCATGAACGAACTCGGGATGTCGCGTGATCGCCTGCCCCCAACCGGGGATGAAGATGACCCGCGTACTCGGATCATGGATGAAGAATGTGCTCGGATCGTCCACCGCACTGGCATGCGTCGGACGCCAGGGATTGGTGAACAGGACGTCGAACGTAGACTGCGTCTCAGCCTGCTTGAATGCGGAGAGTGTCCGAATCCCCACGTCGGCGAGCGCCGACAGGTTCTCGTACTTCCAGTTGCCGTTGTGGTCGCTGACCGTTGTCCTCGACGCTTCCTCCAACAGGATGCGAAGATTGTCGACGTAGACGGGTGTGTACGGATCGGTGTCGGTCGTGATGGTTTCGCAGCCGCGGCATTCGCCGCAATCTACGTTGCTCAGCGGCCGCCGCTCCTCGCTGTAAGCGCCTTTGGCTACGCGGTTGTCGCCCTGCATGACGATGCAAGCAAGGCACTTGGGGCCGTGCGTGTGCGTCGAGTACGCGACACCGTAGTCTCTGGCCAAATCGGCCAATGTGCTGCCCCCGGCGAAGCGGCCGGCCGCTTGAGGCCAATCCTCTTCCGGCTGGATCGTCAGGAACCCTCCGTGTTCGTGCAGGATGCGCGCGACCTCCGAGAACACGGCCGTCTTCTCCCAGAAGTACTCGGGGCTCCGGACGAGATCCTTCGGATCTTCGATGTGCATGAGGACGTTGAAGTGAATCGGGGCGACCGGCTCCGCCGGGACCTCGATTCCGCCAACCTGTCTCGTAGCCCCTGCAATCCGCGGCTCACGCCAATGCTCGACGTCAATCCGGGCGTCGTCGATCGCGATTCGCGTGTTCGGCTGAAGGTCGATCACAAACAGCGCGAACTCCAGACCCGTCGTCGTGGGAAACGCGAACTGCACTTCGGTTCACGCCCCCGCGATCGGAACCGACGCCGGATCGTCCAACGTCTGTGCATCGGGAACCCTGTACTCCTTGACACCGAGAACACTGGCCTGCACTTCCGTCGGGCCGCCGAGAGATTTCGCCCACAGCGTGTACCTCGTCATCTCCCCCTTGTCGATCTTGGCGCGGAGAGCGAAGACGCCTCCGCTCTGACCTGTCTCAACGAGGATCCCGTATGCGCCGCTCCGCTTCACGTCTACGTCAGCCGAGCGCTCAATGACGGCAGCAGGCGTTCCTGCGCGCGCGTCGTCCGTGTAGTCTGCCATTCCGATCTCGAAGCCACCGTCTTGGAGTCGGTCGCGCGACGTCACAAGCTCCGCCCGTTCAGCCCGCCTGGGATTCGGCGTCTCGCACGAAACGCAATCCTCGGGGCACAGAGCGCTGGTCTCAGGCCCGTCGCAGACTCCGTCGCCGCATCGTCCAGCCGCGAAGGTCATCACGCAGGCAAGGGCAATGACCGCTACGCCGAGGAGTGGCTGAACCGCCCCGGGATTGCCGGAGACCGAATTCCTTGAGAGGATGGGGTCATGG
>CAZMYM010000008.1:0-72434 GCA_964570515.1 uncultured Thermotogae bacterium
CCACGGCAATGAGGCAAGCGGTGGAGTTCTTAGTACAGTGACGTCTGGTACGCCCGACAGGATTCGAACCTGTGACCTTTGGCGCCGGAGGCCAACGCTCTAATCCACTGAGCTACGGGCGCGGGCAATGCTTCGCATTGCTTAGGAGTTTCGTTTCACGAGACTCCTGTTTGTGTCGTTTCATTAAGCTCAACTAGCCACTGCATGGTCGTGCAAATGGGAGTTCGCGAAGCAAACTCCAAGCTACTCGGCGTAGCCGATTAGCCCGTGGCGGAGAGGGCGGGATTCGAACCCGCGGAGGAGCGTGAACCCCTCGCCGGTTTAGCAAACCGGTGTCTTGGACCACTTGACTACCTCTCCGAGCAGGCATTCTACAGACCCCGGACACAGTTCGCCAAGGGAGATTGCTGTGAGATTCCGGAAGACGCGTCGCCCTTCGAACGGCGAGAACGACGAACGTGCTCACGAGGCGTCGGCGCCATGAGCACGTTCGGAGGGGGCGGGATTCGAACCCGCGAGGCCTTTTGAGCCTGCCGGTTTTCAAGACCGGTGGTTTCGTCCGCTCACCCACCCCTCCAAAGCGACATTGTACCTAAGGGCGAGCCTCGTCTTGAACGTCATCCGCTCCGCTTCGATCGCGTGATCGTCCCCCCGCCGAGGAGGCAGTCACCGCGGTAGATGGCCGCGATCTGCCCCGGTGTGATCGCGCGCTGCGGCTCGCGAAACTGCAGATCAAACCGACTCGAAGTCGCTCGCCGGACGTCGGCCGGCGCGGCCGCAGAGCGGTAGCGGATCTTCGCTTCCACGTCTTCTCCTTCCGTGGGCGGATGGCCGGAGATGTAGTTGGCATCGATCGCGGAGAGGTCCGAACGGACGAGAGTGTCTTCGCCACCGACGATGAGCCTGTTCGTAGCCGGGTCGATGTCGACGACGTACAGCGGGCGTTCCGCCGCAATGCCAAGCCCTCGGCGTTGCCCGATCGTGTAGTTGGGAAGACCGTTGTGGGTTCCGAGTCGGCGTCCCTCCAGGTCGACGATCGGACCGGCACGGAAGTCACTCTCGTCGAACAGGAACGAGGCATCACCAGCGAGTGCGAAGCAGAGGTCCTGGCTCTCGGGAAGATCCGCGCAGGTCAGGCCGTGCGCCCGCGCGATCTCGAACACCTCCTGCTTGGTCCGGTCGCCAACCGGAAACTCGAGATCCGCGAGATCCGCTTGCCCCAGTCCGTAGAGGAAGTACGACTGATCCTTGGCCGGATCGGCCCCACGGCAGAGCGAACGCCGCCCACTCTCTTCCTCCACGACTCGAACGTGATGTCCTGTGGCGACGGCGTCGAAGCCGTTGTCGCGCGCGTAGTGAAGCGCGCGTCCAAAACGAAGCAGACGGTTGCAGCGCCCGCAGGGATTGGGCGTCTCCCCGGCTCGGTAGCGGTCCACAAAATCTCGAAGGACGAGGTCGTGGAATGCGTCACTCGCGTCGATCGTCTCGTGCGGGATTCCGAGTTCGGCAGACGCCCGGGACGCGTCGTCGAGGGAGCAGCACTTCGTCCGGCCTTCGTAGTCCGGGGCTCCGGGAAATGACCAGAACCAGAAAGTGAGTCCCGCGACGTCATGACCTGCCTCCTTGAGGAGAAGGGCCGCAACGCTGCTGTCGACGCCGCCGCTCATGCAGACGACGACGCGCTTGCGCATCCTAGGTTTCACCCTCCGGTGGGACGACGCACAGGAACTCGAAGGGTTGATCTCCGGTGTTGACGAACTGGTGCTCGTCCAGCGGCGGGACGTAGGCGAAATCACCGGGCTCGACGGGGGTTGCCCCTCCGGCGAAGCGCACCTCGCCCCTTCCGGCGAGAACGTAGGTCGCGTGCTCCCACGGGTGCGTGTGATAGGGGCTGTGTCCTTCGGGGCCGATGGTGAATCGCCGCATGACGAAGTTGGGCGCACCCTCTCCAGCGCCGATGAGGATCCGCTTCTCAGCACGCCGAACTGTTTCCCCGTCGTCGTAGGTGACGGGGTTCACGTCAAGGCTCTTCCCGATCTTGACCAACAGAATCTCCTTTCTTCTTAGAGCGGAGCTACGATGAGCGGAACCAGCATCTCCTGTTCGGTCAAACCGCCGTGCATACCGCGAAGGCGTGGGGCATCGGGGTACGGATGATAGACCCCGGCGGCACCCGTCGAGATGATCGCGACGTCGCCCACCCGATGAACGATCTCAGGGTGCGTCGCGTCTTCACCAAGGAGGCCCGACGAGAGAACGCGATCTCGGCCGAGACGAATCAGCCCATCGCGGAGAACCTCGACGTCCTCCACGTGTGACCGCGTCCCGTTCTTCAGGTGAAGGTACGACGCACGCGGCTCGCCGACGGGCAGGCGAACCAGTTCATCGGCTACATCACCAAGTGCCGACAGTTGCATGTAGTCTGTCGGAGCCATGGAGACGAAGCCGTGGTCAGATGTGATGAGGAGGAGCGTCCGGTCGGCGCGACCCACGAGTTCATGTCCAAGGACCGCATCGACCGCCATGGCCTCAGCACGATAGGCGTCTGTGTCCGGGCCCTGGATGTGGGCAATGGAGTCAAGTCCTGGCCAATACAACGTGAGGAGGGCGCTCCCAGCCGACGATTGGAGGATCTGGCGGGCGCGGCCGCACATGTCGGCAAACCCCTCCATGGAATGGGTCTCCGTGCATCCGCGATAGAGGACGCGCGACAGCCCGCTGCGAGTGATCGCTCGTGGAAGGAGAACGTGAATCGAGATGCCTTGGGCCGTGAGCCGCTCGCAGAACGTGGGCCTCGGCACAAGTTGGTCGAGATCGAGTCCCGCTTCCTCCGCCGAGGTGCTCTTGGCGGCGCCGACGAGTTCGAGCCGGATCATATCGGTGATCCCGGAGATCTCACGAAGGTACAGACGGTAACCGATCATCCCATGTGCCCCCGGCGTTAGCCCGGTGACAAGGCTGGTAAGAGCCGTCACCGTCGTTGACGGAAAGACAGACGTAATCGGCAGAAGGGTCCCTCGGTCGATGAGCCGGTCGAGCACCGGAATGTCCCCTGAGCGACGGAGCTTCTGCAGCGCGCGATACCCGAACCCGTCCAGTACGAGAAGAACCACGCGGTCAAACGAGGACGCGGGAATCTCCTCGAGCAGCGGCGTCTCAACATCTGATTGCGCAAGAGCACGTTCGATCACCAACGGGACGCCGACGATGGAGAAGCCTGCGTAGTCCGGCAGCACGACCCCCGGCGGGAAGCCCTCCGGCACCGGCCGGGATGTCAACCTGTGCTCGATCTCGCTCTGTCGGTTCACGAAGGGCGATTATACGGGTCGCCGCGGCCGTCCGCCCCACACGCCGCTCGTTCCCGATGCACCGCCCGCGATCCAGGAGACGATCGGCCGCGGACGGGCGGCGAGACACTCGTCCCTCGGCGCGGTGCGTAGTGGCCAGCGGTCGGCGGACGCGTGGGATCGTCGTAGGATGGCTCCATCCCGTTCGATAGCGTCAGTGATTCACATCACGTTCTTCGGCTTGGCTCCGGGTGGGAACCGAAGAAGGTGAGATGGATCGAGGGTTGTACCACCTCCTTGACGCGCAGCGGAAGTGCGATCCGGAAACTGGCCGTCCGTGTGCCGGTCGTCCATGAGGGGGCAGAGCTTCGGCCTGGCCTGCGGATCCCTTCCGCTGCGATCCCATTGCTCCTGGCTCTGACATCGCCAAATCCTGCCTCAAGGTTGCGCTCCTCGTCCGGTTCTCGCAGAATGGAACGCCTCGCAGGCTGGAGGCTTGATGCCAAGACGAACAATCTCGATGTAGACAGGGTTTCGCGCTTCGTCTGGGATTCTCTGGGAGAGCAATGAGTGGGGATGAAGTGACGAACAGGGAAGGACTCAGGAGGCTCCGAGTCAGCAACCCTCAGAAATTCGTTGATCCCGATGTGGCGTTTTCCTGCATCCATCGCGGTGCACGGCTCTTCATCGGTACGGGATGCGGACAGCCCCAGTATCTCGTCAACCAGCTGGTTGCGTACACGCAAGCGCACCCCAAGGCATTTTTCGACGCAGAGGTGTTAAGCGTCTGGACCCTCGGCGTGGCGCCATACCTGAAAGAGGAGGTCAAACGCAACTTTCGGCTCGACTCGTTCTTCATCAGCGGTGTCACGCGGGAGGCTGTCAATCGCGGAGCGGCGGATTACACGCCGATCTTCCTCTCCCAAGTGCCCGCGCTTTTCTATCGCGGGATTGTGCCCATCGACGTTGCGCTCGTTCAGACATCACCACCGGACGCCCACGGATACCTGAGCCTCGGGATCAGCGTAGACATCGTCCGAGCAGCGGTCGATAACGCCAAGACGGTGATCTGCCAGATGAATCGACTCATGCCTCGAACGCACGGGGACAGCTTCATCCATCTGGACGAGGTGGATTACGTCATCCCGCGAGACGAGCCGCTGTTGGAGTACGTCCCGGAGGCACCGGACGAGGTGTGTGACCGAATCGGCGACTACGTCGCGAGGTTGGTGGAAGACGGAGCGACGATTCAGGTGGGATATGGCCGCATCCCCGACGCGATCCTCGGGCACCTCAAGAATCGGCGACATCTTGGAGTGCATACGGAGCTGTTGAGCGACGGGGTTGTCGAACTGATGAAGGCCGGAGTGATCGACAACGTACGAAAGACGATCGACCGGAACAAGTCGGTTGCCGCGTTCTCGATGGGGCGTCGGGAGACGTACGAGTACCTCGGAGACAACCCGGCGGTATCGTTCCGCCCTGTCGACTACACCAACAACCCAGCGGTGATCGCACAGATCCGGAAGATGACGGCGATCAACACGGCGCTGCAGATCGACCTCTCCGGGCAGGCAACCGCCGAGTCGCTGGGGAACGAGTTTTACAGTGGGATTGGGGGACAGGCCGACTTCATGCGCGGCGCGATTCTCGCGCCGGAGGGGAAGTCCATCCTGGTGCTGCCCTCGACAGCGCGTAGTGGTGAGGTCTCGCGGATCGTTCCCCATCTGAGCGAAGGGGCCGGGGTGACCCTAACCCGCGGCGACGTCCACTACGTCGTGACCGAGTACGGGATTGCGTACCTTCACGGGAAGAATGTTCGGGAGCGAGCCATGGAGCTGATCCGGATCGCGCACCCGAGGTTCCGCCCGGAACTCCTGAAACAGGCAAAGGCCGCTCGGGTCATCTACACGGATCAAGCGTACGTCCCGGGCAGGCGCGGTGAGTATCCCGAGCAGCTCGAGGCATATCGGACGACGAAGACCCAAGCCGAGATCCTCCTTCGGCCGGTGCGGATCAGCGACGAGCCGCTCCTCAAGGATTTCTTCTACTCGCTGTCCGATCAGTCGATCTATCGTCGATTCATCTCAGCGCGGAAAGACATGCCGCACGAACGATTGCAGGAGTTCGTCGTGATCGACTACACGGCGGAGATCGTCATCCTCGCAGTCCTGCCTGACGGAGAGCGAGAGATTGTCGCCGGCGTGGGGCAATACGGGATCGACGCTCAAAACCATACCGCCGAGGTCGCGCTTGTCGTCCGCGACGACCATCAGAACCAAGGCGTCGGGACGGAGATTCTCTCGTACCTCACGTACCTCGCGAAGCGGGAAGGTCTACTCGGATTCACGGCCGAAGTGCTGATCGAGAATCAGGCAATGATGCATCTGTTCGAGCAGGCCGGCTTCTCGATTGAGAAAAGGAGAGGGGCCGGGGTGTACGAAGTGAGGATGCTCTTTGGATGAGAAGGTGAGCACGGGGATGGAGCGATTGTTCAACCCGCGGTCGGTCGCCGTGATCGGCGCTTCGACGAATCCGGCGAAGATCGGCTATCGAGTTGTCGCGAACATGGTGTCGTCTGGGTATCGCGGAGCGATCCACCCGGTCAACCCGAAGGGCGGGAAGATTCTTGGATGGGCCGTTCATCCGTCGGTCGAAGCGATCGACGAGGAGATCGATCTTGGGATCGTCTCGGTTCCGGCCGCGGGGGTCTTGCCGGTCGTGGAAGCGTGCGGCAAGAAGGGGGTCGGACATCTCGTCGTGCTGACATCGGGTTTCTCCGAGGTGGGCAAAATCGAGGAAGAACGCCGGATTGTCGAAACCGCGCAGGAGTACGGGATGCGCATTCTCGGACCAAACGTCTTCGGGATCTACTCGGCGGCGGGGTCCCTCGACGCCACGTTCGGTCCGGGCGGGATCGTGCCGGGCCGAGTGGCGATCGTTTCCCAAAGCGGGGCCCTCGGGATCGCGATGATCGGGAAGACGGCGAGCGAGACGCTCGGCCTGTCGGCGCTGATCTCGGTCGGGAACAAGTCGGACATCGACGAGTCGGATCTGCTCGAATACCTGCTGACCGACGAACGAACGGCCGTCATCCTGTTGTACATCGAGGGGGTCAAGGATGGCGGACGGCTCGTGGAGACCCTCTCACGGGTCACGAGGCAGAAGCCGGTCGTCGTCATCAAGTCGGGTCGCTCGAAGCGCGGGGCAATGGCTGCTGCGTCTCACACCGGATCGCTTGCCGGCGCCGATGCGGTCTTCGATGACGTGATGCGCCAGTGCGGCGTGATGCGCGCGGAGAGCGTGCAGGAGGCATTCAACTGGGTTCGGTATCTCGCATCGACGCCGGAGCCCACCGGCGCCGATGCGGTCATCGTCACCAACGGCGGTGGGATCGGCGTGCTTGCGGCGGATGCTTGTGAGGAATTCGGCGTGGGGCTGTACGATGACCAGGCCGCACTCAAGGATGCCTTCTCCGCGGTGATGCCGGTGTTCGGTTCGTCCAAGAATCCCGTCGATCTGACCGGACAGGCGACGGCCGAGGACTACGCCGCCGCACTCGACGCAGTCCTCAGCAACGATCGAATGCACGCCGCGATTGCCCTGTATTGCGAGACGGCGATGGCGGAGTCGGCTCAATTCGAGACGCTGCTGCGCAAGGTGTACAAGCGATACCGAGGAATCAAGCCGATCGTCTTCTCGCTGTTCGGAGGGAAGTCGATCGCCGCGACGATTCAAAGGCTTCGGAGCGAAGGGGTCCCGGTTTTCGGCGATGTCTACGAGGCGGTCTCGCCGCTCGGTGCCCTCTATCGCTCCCAGCGGCGCTCCCACAGGCGGGATGACCCGCCAACGGACGTGAAGATCGATCTCGACGCAGCGCGCATGATCCTCAGGATTGCCGGGGAGGAGGGACGAAGGTTTTTGCTGGCGCACGAGGCGGCACAGTTCGCCGAGATCGTTGGGCTGACGATGCCCGTCTCGAAGGTTGCCCGAACCCTCGATCAGGCAGTGGAAGCGGCTGAATCGATCGGCTATCCCGTCGTCATGAAGGTCGTGTCGAGGGACATCATCCACAAGAGCGACGCCGGGGGCGTGGTGCTCGATCTCGACGATAAGACAGAGGTCGTAGACGCGTACCAAGCGATCCTGAAACGCTGCAGGGCCTACAAACTGGACGCGGTCATCGAAGGCGTCGAGGTCGCGGAGATGATCCGCCCCGGCATCGAGACGATCGTGGGCGCACGTCGAGATCCCTCCTTCGGACCCGTGATGATGTTCGGCCTCGGAGGCATCTACGTGGAGGTAATGAAGGACGTCTCATTCCGCGCGGCGCCGATCGGGCCGAAGACAGCGAACGAGATGATTGCCAGCATTCGCTCGTATCCACTCCTGCTCGGCGTTCGGGGCGAAAGCCGGAAAGACACCGACGCAGTGGCCGGCGTGATCGAGACCCTCAGCCATTTGGCGGTCCGGTGTCCTGAGCTCACAGACATCGAGATCAACCCGCTCGTCGTCTACGATCAAGGAGAAGGCGTCCGAGCGGTCGACGTAAGAATCCTGTTCGATGCTCCGAAGGGGGTGAAGAGACGGTGAAGTCGCTGATCGTTGCATCAACGCGAGAAGGGGCGGGGAAGACGAGCCTATCGATCGGCCTAGCGCAAGCCGTTGGCAAGCGGTTCGGCTATGTCAAGCCGCTCGGGGACCGTCCGCTCTACCGGAAGAAGCGCCTGTGGGATTACGATGCCGCCCTGTTCTCGAAGCTGCTGCAACTTGACCAGGAGCCGGAGACTGCCAGCCTCGGTTTCGACCACTCGAAGCTCCGATACATGCACGACCGACGGTCGGTCTTCGCCGCGTTGCGGGAGAAGCTGGAGGCGGCGGGAGACGAGCACGACGTCGTGCTGATTGAGTGCGGGAAGGACTTGTCATACGGCGCCTCTGTCTTCCTCGATCCGCTAACCATCTCTCACGAGACGGGCCACCCGGTGGTCATCGTGGCTGGTGGATCGGAGAACACAATCGCCGACGACTTGGCGTTCGTCAAACGTTTCGTTGGGACAGACGAGGCGAACGTTGCCGGAGTGATCATCAACAAGGTCGTCCACTTGGACGACTTCCGCGAGTCGCACCTTCCGGAGATCGAGAAGCTGGGCATCGAGGTTCTCGGCGTGATGCCACACCAGGAGGAGCTGGCGACGCGGTCGGTGTCGACGATTGCCGACAGGCTGTTCGCGCGCGTCCTCGCGGGGGAGAACGGGTTGGGCCGTACGATCCGAAATGTGGCCGTCGGAGCAATGTCAGTCGATGCCGCCATGTCGGATGCGTTGATCACGGCGCCCGACAAGCTGGTGATCACAAGCGGGGATCGTAGCGACATGATCTTGGCGGCGATCGATGCCGGCGGGACCTCGGCCATCGTGCTCACCAACAACATCGTTCCTCCGGCCAACGTCATCTCCCGGGCTACCGAGGCCGGGATCCCCCTGTTGCTTGTTCCTGGCGATACGTATGCGATTGCACTCCAGGTGGAGCACATCGAGCCCCTGCTGACCGCGGAGGATGAATCCAAGATCACTCTCCTTCGAGATCTGGTCGTGGAGCATCTCCGGGTTCAAGCGATCGAAGAACTGGTCTCTTGAGGTCGGAGCAGAACTCGAGCTCGGCAAGAAGAAGGGAAGCCGCAACTATTGCGGCTTCCCGGCTTGTGTTGGTATCTCTTCGTGCGATGGAGACGCGCTTCGCCCCGTCAGACAACGCAGGGCTAGCTCTTGTTCTCCTCTCGCTTCAAGTACTGGATGATTGCGTCGACCACGAGGTAGTTGATAGAGCGATCACGCTTCTCGCCTAGTTGTATCAGGCGTTCAACCGGCCTTTCCTCCATCTTTTTCTGGGGAATGTAGATCGACAGCTTGTCGAGGATCTCTTTTTTCGCCACGCAATTCACCCCCTCTCGTCAAGTCTTCCGCCCACTTCGGACGTTGCCTTCGGTTCTCAGTGAATGCATGAACGGCTAAAGAGTACCCAGAGACAGCGAGAGTTCCATGGAAACGCGCCGAACGCAAGATGGAAAGAAGCTGGAAGACCGAGGCGCGTGTAGACGTTCTCCAGAGGAAGCGTGCCCCCCGTGTGATCAGGTGTCGCGCAACTCAAAACGAGCGTATCGTATCCCGCACCAGTGCAAACCTCGCGGAGCTCGACCGAACGAGAGGAGGCGCCGCCGCTTGCCGGCAATCGACGGGCGATCTAGAATCGGAGATCAGGGGGTGGTGCAGCCCGCATGATTCTTTTCAACGGGACGTTTGCTTCTCATCCGGAGGCTGACGCACTTGCCGTGAGCGGCGGTCGCATCGAGGCCATCGGGCGTGAAGAGTCGATCTCGGAGACGCACGCGCCCCACGAAGATAGGATCGACCTGAACGGGCGGGCGGTTCTTCCCGGATTCATCGACGCGCACGTTCACGTGTTCGGCACCGGCTTGACCGCACTCGGCTGGCGCGTTGACCTCGCGGGAATGGAGCGTGAGGAGACATGCGCCGTCCTCGCCGCAGCTGTCGCAGAGCGCGGGGCAAGTGAGTGGGTGCTCGCCGTAGGCTGGGATGAGAGCAGCTGGGCCGATCGGCGATACCTGAGTCGACGAGAGCTCGACCGGTTCTCCCCACGATCGCCAGTGGGGGCCGTTCGGATGGATGGACATCTCCTCGTCGTGAACTCGGAAGGCCTGCGGGTCGCACGCGGACTTCTGTCGTCGGACCTTGATGGTGAACTGGTGGACGATGAGACCGGAGAGATCAGAGAAGAGGCCGCGTGGCAGGTGCTCGAGTCGCTCGAGCCCGATCGGTCAACGCTCGATGACGCCCTCACCGCAGCTGCTCGCCTCTGTCACCGATGCGGCATCACATCGATTCATTCGATGACGCCAAGATCCCGTGTCCCGATCCTGCTCAACGCGTGCGGACGCGACCGCCTTCGAGTGACGGTCTTCCAGAAGGTCACAGAGGCGGTGGAGATCGCCGAGGTGTGCGCGGGCGACGGCTTCGACGAAGAATGGGTGCGATTCGGAGGCGTGAAGGCGTTCGCAGATGGATCGCTCGGCGCAGGAAACGCGGCGGTGACCGCCTCGTACCTCGACGGAGGAAACGGAGTCCTCAACCACACCGATGCTTCGTTGGAGAAGATCATCCGTCGATCTGAGGAGGCGGGCTGGCGGACGGCCATCCACGCCATCGGGGATCGAGCGATCGAGCAAGTCTTGCGGGCACATGCTTCCGTCGACTCTTCTGCAGGCTTGCGACATCGGATTGAGCACGTCGAGTTGGCGACGCGGGAGCAGGTCGAACGAGCAAGATCCTTGGGGCTCTTTCTGTCGATGCAGCCCAACTTCACTGGCAATTGGTCCGGGCCTGGATCGATGTACGAGCGCAAGCTCGGGCGCTCGCGCGACATGGAGTCGAATCCTCTTCGCCACGTCCTCGATTCCGGCGCGCCCCTGGCTTTTGGGTCGGACGGAATGCCCGTCTCGCCGATCTACGGACTCCACTGGGCGGTCAACGCCGCGTACGAATCACAGCGAGTGACGGTTGACGAGGCGATCGCCGCGTACACCGAAGGCGGCGCGCGGTTCTCGCTCGAGGAGAACGTCAAGGGAAGGCTGGACGTGGGTGCGTACGCCGATCTTGTCGTGCTGGACGAAGACCCATGCCGAGCCCCTGATCGGCTTTGTGAACGCCGGGTCGAGAGCGTCTTCGTGGGTGGGGAGTGCGTGTTCGAGATAGAGGAGGACTAGCGTGCGGATCGGTCTGTTCACGGATGCCTACTTGCCCGAGATCAGCGGGGTGACGATCTTGGTCCGGCGCCTCAGGGACGAGTTGGATCGTCTCGGGCACGAGGCATACGTCTACGCGCCTCGCTACGATCGCCCATCGGACGACGAGCGCAGGACGTTTCGCTTCCGCGCGGGACCTGTCTTCGCGTACAAGACGGCACGGATGGCATTGCCATACAGCCGAGAGGCCTTCCGCAGCTTCTCTAATCTCGACATCATCCACAGTCACACGCCGTTCTCTCTTGCGTACGTGGCGCTGGCGGCGGCGTATCGTCATCGAATTCCCCACGTCCAGACGTACCACACGTATCTGAGCCAGTACCGGCATTACGTTCCGCGAGCCGTGCGACCCTCGGTGAAGGCGGCGGAGTCGTATTCGGCGCTCCTGTGCAACCGCTGCACCGCGGTCACCGTCCCTACGCGTTCGATCGAGCAGGAGCTGCGGCGATTCGGCGTTCGCCGCCCAATCCATGTTCTTCCGTTTGGCCCGAACCTTCCATTCTACGAACGGCCTGCGGTCTGGAGTCCGCGCCTCGCACTGGGGATACCGGATGACGCCCTCATGCTCTTGTACGCAGGTCGCGTAGCCGAAGAGAAGAACCTTCACTTCTTGCTCAGGGCTTTCCGTCGAATCCACGCTCTTGATCCAAGCGCGATCCTCGTCTTCGCCGGCGACGGTCCGTCGCGAACGTCGCTGGAGGGAGAAACGGCAGCGATGGGTTTGACAGACGCCGTCCGCTTCGCCGGTTTTCTCGATCAGGCGTCGCTGATCGACGTCTACAAGGAGTCGGACCTGTTCCTGTTTGCTTCCAAGACCGAGACGCAAGGGCTCGTTCTTGTCGAGGCGATGGCGGGCGGGACGCCCGCGGTCGCCGTCGACGCGATCGGCGTGCGGGACGTGGTGAGTGAGGGGGAGAACGGATTCCTGGTGCCCGAGGACGAAGAGACGTTCGCCAGAAGAGCCATCCAAGCCGTCCGAGAGCCGGAGACCTTCCGGAAGCTCCAGGAGGGGGCGCGGCGGACAGCCAAGGACAGCTCCGTACAAGCGTCGACGGAACGCCTTCTTGGGATCTACGAGGGCTGTCGTCGAGCGTCCGTCCGATCACGCGTTCGCTTTCGATGGCGTAGGTCGCGGCGAGGCCGCAGGAGCGACCGGTGAGAGTCGGCCTGCTGACAAGCGGCGGGGACGCGCCGGGGATGAACGCTGCGATCCGAGCGGCTGTTCGTTGTGGAACCGAGAGGGGAGCCGAGATGCTGGGCGTCCACCGGGGCTACAACGGGCTCGTCGAAGGAGATTTCGAACCGCTGGACAACCGCGCAGTCGGAGGGATCATCGAGCGCGGCGGGACGATGCTGCGAAGTGCGCGATCGGCGGCATTCTCGACCTCGGCAGGCCGCGAGAAGGCGCTCGCCGAGATCCGACGGCATTCGCTCGACGGGTTGATCGTCATCGGGGGGAACGGATCTCTTCGTGGCGCGCAGTGGTTGCAGGCGAACACTGTGCCGGCCGTCGGGATCCCCGCCTCCATCGACAACGACATTCCCGGAACCGAGATGGCAATCGGTGTGGACACGGCCGTGAACACGGTCGTTTCCGCACTGAATCGCATCCGCGACACCGCGGTCTCACATGAGCGTGCATTTGTAGTCGAGGTGATGGGGCGCAAGTCAGGATACATCGCGCTGATGGGTGGACTCGCCGGCGGGGCGGAGGTCATCCTCCTACCGGAAGTGCCGGTCACGCTCTCGGACGTCGTGAAACAGGTTTGTGAGGGCATTCAGAGGGGAAAGGGGCACTCGATCATCGTCGTTGCCGAGGGGTTTGCGCCGATAGACTGTCCGAACCCCAAGCCATCCTCCGGACGCGTGGTGTCCGATGCACTTGAGCTTGCAGGCACGGTCGAAACGCGACTGACCATCCTTGGGCACCTTCAACGGGGAGGATCTCCCTCGGCGTCAGACCGGACTCTTGCCTGCCGGTTCGCCGAGTCTGCCGTCACGTGGCTGATGGACGACGTAAGCGGGGTCTACACGGGCCTGTCAGGAAGAGACATCGTGTCCGTTCCGCTCGCCTCGATCGAGGAAGATTGCAGGAACGTCAATCTTGACCTGCTACGCCTCGCGCACGTCCTCGCACACTAGAGTGGTAGCGTTTGTCATTCCACGGTGACCGTCTTGGCCAGGTTGCGTGGCTGATCGACATCCGTGCCGCGCAATACAGCGGTATGGTAGGCCAGAAGCTGCAGCGGCAGCGTGAACAAGATGGGCCGCGAGATTCCGTCGACTTGCGGAACGCCTAGGACGAAGTCCGCAACGCGGTCAAGGGCCGGCTCGTCCGGAGCGTCCGTCACGACGATCACGTAGCCGTTTCGTGCCTTGACTTCCTCCATGTTCGACAGAACCTTCTCGAAGGCGATGCCGCGTGACAGAAGGAAAACGACGGGCGTTCCTTCGTCAATCAGCGCGATCGGCCCGTGCTTCATCTCGCCGGCCGGATACGCCTCGGCATGGATGTACGAGATCTCCTTCAGCTTCAGCGCCCCCTCGAGCGCAATCGGGAAGAGCGGACCTCTGGCTAGGAAGAGCACGTCTGCCGAGCTGTGTAGCGTCTCGCCGAGCCTCTGAATCTCCGGCTCGGCGCGGAGGGTTTCCGTAATTCGACCCGGCAGCAACGAAAGCTGCGAAAGCTCTGCACTGATCTTGTCCTGCATCGCCGGGTTTTTGCGGCTCCCCAACGCAAGACCGAGGAGGCCGAGGACCGCGATCTGGGCGGTGAATGTCTTGGTCGCAGCGACCCCGATCTCAATGCCGGCGCGTGTGTAGACGCTGGCATCGGCTTCCCGATCGATCGCCGAATGCTCGTTGTTGACGACGGCGATGACGCGCGCGTCCTTCTCTTTCGCTCGGCGAACGGCCATGAGCGTGTCGATCGTCTCGCCGGACTGTGAAACAGCGACGACCAGGGTGTTCTCCGTCATGTGACGGTGCCTGATGCGGAACTCCGAGGCGATCACCGCCTGGACTGGGATCGGGAGAAACTCCTCCCACAGATACTCCGCAACGAGCGAGGCATGGTAGGCAGTTCCGCACGCGACGAGGTAGACGTGATCGAACGTCTTCGCCGCATTGCCCAGCGAGTCGAGATCGATCGAAAGGGCATCAGCATCGAACTTCTCTCGGACCGACTCCCCGACGGCACGTGCTTGCTCGTGGATCTCCTTCAGCATGAAGTGCTTGTAGCCACCCTTCTGAATCGAGACCGGATCGACCGCCACCTTGTGGGACGGCCGGTCGATTCGCTTGCCGGCGAGATCGAAGATCCGAATGGCGCCGCACGTCAGTTCGGCGATCTCGTCGTCAGCCAAGAACTGGACGTCCGTCGCGCGCCCGAGAAGTGCGGGAATGTCCGAGCAAGCGTAGGCACCTGTCGAACTCGTCCCGACGACGAGCGGGCTGCCGCGCCGCGCCACGAAGAGACGGTCCGGCGTCTCAGAAGAGAGGACGGCGAGCGCGAACGCTCCCTCGGCCTGGGAGACCGCGGCGGTGATCGCACCGAGAAGATCGCCGTCTGCCTCGGATTCGATCAGATGCGCCAGAACCTCGGTGTCCGTGTCCGACGCGAATCGGTGCCCCTCGGCAATCAGTCGTTCCCTCAAGGGGAGGTAGTTCTCGATGATCCCGTTGTGGACCACAGCGATCTTCCCGTGGCAATCGAAGTGAGGGTGTGCGTTCTCTTCGGTCGGTGCCCCGTGCGTCGCCCATCGCGTGTGGCCGATGCCCATCGTTGACGAGAGAGACTCGCGCTTCAGATCCGTCTCCAAGTCGCGAACCTTCCCCGCGCAGCGGAAGCGCAGGATGCGTTGTGCCTGCAAGATGGCAATCCCAGCGGAGTCGTATCCTCGATACTCCAGACGCTTCAGTCCGTCCAAGAGAAGGGGAACAACCTGATCCTCTCCGACGTACCCAATGATTCCACACATCCTCGATCACCCGTTGAGTCGGAAGTGTACCGGTGGTACTGATAATGTCCAACCCATCGTTGTTCGTAGCATCTCCGAGTGCTATAATCCGCTCGCTCGGAGGAGGATCGAGATGCGGGAAGTGACGATCAAAGCGCTGCTGGTCGACCCCTCCAACAACTCGCCTGTCGTTCTTCTCAAGGATCGCGACTCGAAGAAGGCTCTGCCGATCTGGATCGGCGACGCAGAGGCCATCTCGATCGCGTTTGGACTGCAAAGCGAGGATTTCCCGCGCCCACTGACCCACGCCCTCATGAAGGCGATGATCGAGGATCTGAATGCCAGCGTGGAGCGGGTCGTGATCAAAAGCATGAAGGATGGGACCTACTACGCTTCGATCTACGTCAAGGATGATCAGGGGGACGTCCTCGAGTTCGATGCGCGTCCCTCCGACTCCCTCGCGCTGTCCCTCCGGGCCGGCTGTCCGATCTTCATCGACGATGACGTATTCGAGACCGCATCCATCGAGTCCCCGTTTGCCGAAGAGGACGAGTTCGGCGACTTCGTCGAGTACGGGCTGGATCTTGGTGAGTTCCGCCGGCGAAGCCTGTCAGGGGAAGCGGAGTCGGAGGACGGCTCGAGCTGATCGCTCAGCCGCGAAGAAGCTCCAGACCCCGCGGCAGCGTGAGGATGTCTTCAGCGGTGAGTCCCTGATCCGTCTCAATCTGCTGGAGTTCGATCGTCTTGTCACGCCGTCCGTTCGAGAAGAAGACCACCTTCTGCACGAAGTACGTTTCGCGATCGATCCAGATCATCCGTGTCAGCTCGCCTGTCCACGCGTCCCGCGCCTCCAGGATGTACTCACCGCGGATTGCGTTCTCAACAGCCGATCCGGCGGTGGAAGCCATGCTCAGTTCGGACGGATCAGGCTCACACGAACTCGGGCAGAAGGATGAAAGAATTTGGTACGAGGAGTCGGTGAGTGTGTCTGCGAGTGTCAGCGAAGTAGAGAAGACGTCGGTCGAAAACTCGGGGACGTTCTGCAGCACTTGCAGTTCAAGCTGACCTGCGTTCCACTCGTCCTTGAGCCGGGATAGGTCAAGGCCGGCGAGACCAACCGCGGCCAGCGGCAGTCCCACCCAGCGCTTGACGACGATCAGTCCTTGTTCGGGGAGGGCGTGGGAAAGCAGGTCGTTCTCCACCGTGAAGACCTGGCCCTCCAATGCTGGCGGATCGAGATATCGGACAGACAAGGCGGGGAAAGGCGTGTTGAGGAATCGAACGCGCATGCGGATCGGCATCTGTGACGTACCGCTCTCCGTCACCTCGACGACCGCCTCGAGATCCTTGACTCGCGCGAACGCGTTTTGAACAAGCCAGATCAATCCGTCGACCTCGGAAGGCGGGTGCTCGTCGAACAAGTACTGGTCCACCGCAGCTACGATAACGATCAGGGAGATGAAGACGCCGAGCGCGAGAAGAACGAAGCTTTGATTGTTCACCGGAGAGTATTATAATTGCGTTCCGCAGGGCGTTCAAGCCGATTCGTAGATCGCGAAGGAGGGCATCCATGAGAGAAGAGGGTCTTGACATCCGGCGAGTCCAGGACGCCGACGTCAAGGGAAGGGCGGTTCTCGTCCGCGTCGACTACAACGTGCCGCTGCACGACGGGAGCATCGCCGACGACAGTCGGCTTCGCGCTTCGATTCCTACGCTCACGACTCTTCTTGATGGTGGCGCCAAAATCATTCTGGTCACGCACCTCGGGCGTCCTAAAGGGAAGCCCGTGCCTGCGCTCCGGCTGGACGTTGTTTCCGATCGCTTGAGTGAGCTCATCGGTCGCCCTGTGTACAAGACAGCGGACTGCATCGGTGAGGAGGTCGCGCAGGCCGTGAAGAACGGGCATCCCGGCGACGTTTTCTTGCTCGAGAATGTTCGGTTCCATCGCGAAGAAGAGGCGAACGACGGCGCGTTCGCGCGGGCACTTGCGAGCGTTGCAGATGTATTCGTCAACGATGCCTTCGCGACCGTTCATCGCGCGCACGCATCAACGCTGGGAGTGGCCAAGCTGCTCCCATCGTATGCCGGGCTTCTCATGCAGCGCGAGATTGAAGCGCTTTCACGCCTCCTCGACACCCCTGCGCGCCCCTACATTGCGATCGTCGGGGGGAAGAAGGCGCAGAGCAAGCTGGGCGCTCTTCGCGATCTGGTTTCGCACGTCGACGCGCTTCTGATCGGAGGAGGCGTCGCATTCACATTCCTGCAAGCCACCGGCGCGTCTGTCGGAGATTCGCTCGTCGACGACGACGCTGTCGGCGAGGTCGCCTCGATCGTCCAGGCCGCAAGTGAGCGAGGCGTCGAGATCGTTCTCCCTTCGGATGCGCGTCTGGCGAGGCAGCTCGAGCCTGACGCAGAGACCTTCGTTTGTGACGCCCGTGCGATCCCGGATGGATGGGCCGCATTCGACATCGGGCCGGATACAGTCCGGACCTTCCGAGAGCGGATCGAGGGCGCAAGGACGCTCGTTTGGACGGGTCCGATGGGGGCGTTCGAGATGGAGCCGTTTGCGGCGGGCACGATCGGCGTCGCCGAGGCGGTGGCCGCCTCTGGCGCCTTCAGCGTGATCGGCGGCGGCGAGACCGGAGAGGCTGTCGCGCGCTTCGGGTTCGCTGACGATGTTTCGTACATCTCGACGGGTGGCGGCGCATGCCTAGCCGTTCTCCGTGGCCAGCAGCTCCCGGCACTTGAGGTCCTCCGCAACTAGTCCGAGACGCGCCTGAGCGGTTTGCTGGGATCGCTTTGCCCGTGCTATAATCGCTGATCGTCACAGGCTTTGCGGGCATAGCTCAGTGGTAGAGCATCAGCTTCCCAAGCTGAGGGTCGCGGGTTCGAGTCCCGTTGCCCGCTTTTGCCTTGCTCGTCACCGTGAGGTAGATGGTGCAACGCCAACGGGAGGCCGCAATGGATCAACTCACATCCCCAGGTGCACTTACGCTCGATGCGCTAAGACCACGTGTGCTCAGCTGCACTGCGTGTCCGCTTCATGAGACGAGGAAACACGTGGTCTTTGGTGAGGGGGCCAGCGACGCCGAGGTGATGTTCGTGGGTGAAGGCCCGGGCGAGGTTGAGGACAACACGGGAAGGCCGTTTGTCGGTCCGGCGGGGAAGAAGCTTGACGAGGTGCTCGCCTCGGTCGAGATCCCAAGGGAGAGCGTCTTCATCGCGAATGCCGTCAAGTGCCGTCCTCCAGGAAACCGCGTGCCGTCGAAAGCGGAGATGGAGGTTTGTTTCCCGTACCTCGAGGCCCAGATCGCGTTGATCCAACCGTCCTTGATCGTGACGTTGGGGAACACATCGACGCAGTGGCTGCTTCCAGATGCCCCCGGGATCACGAAATCGCGAGGTACCTTCCTCACTTGGAGAGGAGGGATTCAGCTCTTCCCGATGTTCCACCCCAGCTACCTGCTCCGTTATCCCTCACGCGAGAAAGGGAGTCCGAAGTACTTGACGTGGCGTGACATCCAGCGGGTCAAGGCCTGGCTCGATGAGCGGGTGAGCCCCGCCAAGCCCTGAGGAAGCGTTCGCTCCGCCGTACAACCTGACTGTTGCATCACGTTTTGGACTCACGTGCCCTTGTTCGTCGTCCAAGTCGACGCCCTCCTGCTGGCGGACCCTGTCCGACTTCGGCGGGAACACCTGTGTCTGTGGGGGTTTGACGGGCTTGGAGCGATCTCGTATAGTCTGATCCCCGCTCGTCTTGGGGACTCCGGGAAACGAAAGGAAGAAACGCATTGGTCAGGAAGCGGATCTATGAGATCGCCAAAGAACTCGGCGTGACGAGCAAGGAACTGATTGCCAAGCTCGACGAGATGGGGATGCCGGGAATGAAAGCGGCGAACTCGGTCGATGAGGAGGAATCCGCTCTCATCGTCCATCTCTACCAGGACCAAACGGCGCCCGAGCCCACGGCGGAAGCGCCGAGCGTCGAGGTCGCCCCCACCCCTGAGCTCGAGGGAACGCGAGCAGCGGCCAAGAAGAGACGCACGGGGCAAGGTGAGCCCCGACCGCCGGTCGTCTCGGTACTGGGCCACATCGACCACGGCAAGACAACCTTGCTGGACGCAATCCGTCAATCGCATCTCGCCGGCAAGGAGGCGGGAGGAATCACTCAGGGAATCGCGGCATATCAAGCCGACCTGAAAGGCAAGAGGATCACGTTCATCGACACCCCCGGCCACAAGGCGTTTACTGGAATGCGCGCTCGAGGCGCACAGGTGACCGACATCGCAATCCTCGTTGTGGCCGCGGACGACGGCGTCATGGCGCAGACGGTCGAAGCGATCGATCACATCAAAGCAGCGGGGGTGCCGATGATCGTGGCAATCAACAAGGTCGACAAGCCCAACGCCGATCTTCCCAAAGTGATGAACGATCTCGCTCAGCGGGGACTCACCCCTGAGGCGTGGGGCGGGGACACGATCACGGTCGAAGTCTCCGCGCTTGAGAACCGGAACATCGAGGACCTGTTGGAGATGATTCTCCTCGTCGCTGAGATGGAGGACCTTCGCGCAGACCCGCACGCTCCGCTCGACGCAGCGGTGATCGAAAGCCACTTGTCGTCTGGACGAGGTCCGGTGGCGACGGCGATTGTGAAGGACGGCACGCTTCGCGAGAAAGATTGGGTCGTTGCCGGTGCGGCATTCGGTCGGGTTAAAGCCCTGACAGACGGGAGCCTGAACCGAGTGGAGGCGGCAAGGCCGGGAGAGGCGGTCGAAATTCTGGGATTCAGCGACGTGCCGCCCGTGGGCGCCCAGATCGCCGTCGTCGCGGACCAGGGAGAAGCACGTCGCGCAGCGCAGGAGGCGACGGGCCACAAGAAGACGCGGCAAGCCCGCCGTGCGCTGACGCTGGAGGACTTCTTCGGTGAAGTCGAGGAATCACGGAAGCTGCAGCTGATTCTGAAAGCGGCAACGTCCGGCGCCCTCGAAGCGGCCCGGCGGGAGATCGAAGCGCTGACCGTGGAGGGCGTTGAGATCGAGATTCTGCTGGCGGGCGTCGGGACGATCTCGGAAAGCGACGTGCTCCTCGCATCGACCGTGGGCAGCGAGTGCCCGATGATCGGCTTCGGCGTGAAGGCCGATCCGAAAGCGATGAAGCTCGCCGACCGTGATGGAATCACCATTCTGAGCTACGACGTGATCTACGACCTGGTCAATCAGCTTCAAAAGACGCTGAAACGGGCACTCGGCCCGCAGTACGTCGAAGTACAGCTCGGAGTCGCCGACGTTCGCGACACGTTCAAAGTCCCAAGTGGGATCGTCGCCGGGTGTTACGTTGCCAATGGGAGAATCGCCCGTAGCGGGAAGGTCCGCGTGCTTCGTAAAGACGAAGAGATCTTCGTCGGAGAGATCGCGTCCCTGCGACGGTTCGAGGACGACGTACGCGAGGTGGAGTCCGGACGGGAGTGCGGGATTCGGATCAGGGACTTCGACGACGTCCTGGTTGGGGACCGTCTCTCTGTCTTCCAGCTGGAAGAAACTGAGCTCTGATTGGACTGAACAATGAGAGTCGGCCTGCTCACGCTGTCGTTTCGTCTGTATGCGGTCGAGACGCTCAAAGCGAGGCGCTCGATCGTCAAACGGATTCTCGCAGATGTGCATCGACTCGGCCCGGCGTTTGCTGTGTGCGAGGTTCCCGATGAGGACGGTCTTCAGGCCCTGACGATACACGTCGCCCACCTATCGACAGACGTGCGATTCACAGACTCAGCCCTTTGCCACGTCGCGGAGCGCTTTGAGCACAAGGCCACCTACGCGATCGCGGATTCGTCCATCGAGATGCTATGAGCCAGCGGAAGCGAGCGCGCCTCCGGGAGGATTTGCAGCGAGAACTCGCGGCGATCGTCGAGTTCGAGAGCCGGGATCCAATCGTTCGTGCTGCGTTTCCGACGGTGATGGATGTGCAGCTTTCCCCCGATGCGCGATACGCCAGGGTCTTCGTGGGCGCCGGCGCGTCGACCGACAAGGACGTACTGCTGCGCGCACTGGAGCACGATCGCGGCTTCTACCGCAGTCTGCTCGCCGAGCGGCTCGATCTCCGATACACCCCGGAACTCCGATTCCTGATCGACGAAACAGTGGAACGGGCGATGCGCCTTGAGGAGATTCTCCAAAGCGACCGGGATCCTCCCGATGCAGATCCAGACGTCCCGCAGGATCCCCTGACGAAACCCGCTGGAGAGTAGGGGTACCTCCGAGCGCGGGCGGCAGTTCCGTACATGCGCACACGCTCAGTGCCCGTCACAAGACCAGGATGGCTCTGCTCGAAGACGACTCGCTCGCCCGTGGACGATTTACGGGTCGACGGTGATGTTCCTGACGGCGGTGTCCGTTGCACCAAGATTGTCCGTCACGGTCAGGGCGACGGTGAATGTCTCCGGATTGGTCTGAACGATGTACTGATACGTCGTCGCGACAACGGCGGATCGCGTCTGCCCGTCTCCGAAATCCCAGAAGTAAGCATCGACCGTGCCATCCGGATCGTGCGACGCCGAGGCATCGAAATTCACATCCACCGGCGAGGTCCAGGTCCCACCGGTCGGCGTGGCAATGAAGCTGGCGATCGGGCGGATGTTGCCCATGTAAACGCTGCAAGCCGCGAGAGCCGCAACCGCGATACAGGCAAGGCAAAGCGTAGCGAGCCTTCTGTTCATGGTTCCTCCTTCGGCCAAGCGGCCGACTCTGATCGTGAACTCATCTTAAGCGGGAATCACGGTCGCGCCAAGAGAGCCGACGCGCTTGCGGGAATTCGCCAAACGTGATCAGTATAGTGAGATTCGAAATGGTGACGAATCGAATCGATGTCGAGGCTGTGTTTCGGGCACACCCCTTCGCACAGGCAATCCTGCGGCGCCTGAAAGCCGCTGGACACGAAGCATTCCTCGTCGGCGGCGTCGTCCGCGATGGGCTTCTATCAGCGCTGGGAAGAGACGTGATCTTCCCTCCAGACGACATCGACATCGCCACATCCGCCCTCCCAGGAGAAGTCCGGACACTCTTCCCAGACCGACCGATCGTCGGCGTGGGGGAGGAGTTCGGCGTGCTTGTCGTCGTTGGACCCGAGGGAGCCTCATATGAGGTTGCATCGTTTCGCGTCGAAGGGGAGTACGATGGCCGTTGGCCGCGCCGTGTCGAACTCGTCCGCGAACTCGAGGGTGACGTCAAGCGCCGTGATTTGACGATCAACGGACTCGCGGCGGCCGAGTCTGGTGAGGTCATCGACTTCGTTGGGGGAATCGATGATCTCGTGGCTCGACGCGTCAGGGCAATCGGGGATCCGCGCGCCCGCTTTCGCGAAGACTACCTTCGCCTGCTGCGCGCGGTTCGCTTCGTCTGCCAGATCGACGGGTGTCTGGACACCAAGACGGCTTCCGCGATCAGGGAAAACTCAGGCCAACTGCGATCGATCTCGATGGAGCGGATCCGCGACGAACTCCTGAGGCTTCTCGGAACTCCCCGCGCAGCGAAGGGGCTGGCTCTTCTCGATGATCTCGGCCTGCTTGAGTACGTCCTTCCGGAACTTCTGCAGGGAAAGGGTGTTCCCCAGCCGGAGGTCTATCATCCGGAGGGCGATGTCTTCGTGCATACGCTCGAAGCGGTGCGCATGGCCGATCGGTTTGTCGAAGATCCGATTGTGAAGTTGGCCGTTGCCCTCCATGACATCGGGAAGCCGGCCGCTTTTCGCAGGAGCAATGGGGCGAACATGGGAGGACACTGCGCAATCGGAGCGCGGATGTGCCGAAAGATCGGAGAACATCTTCGGTTGAGCCGTGACGAGATGCGGCGCTTGTCGTTCCTCGTGAAGAACCACATGCGCATCGCCGCCCTCCCGGAGATGGGGAGAGGCAAACAAGTGCGGTTTCTCAGCGAGGGCGCGCTCCCAGATGAGAGGCGGCTGCGAGCTCAATATCCTCTCTTCTTCGACCTCCTCGAGGTCCTCGTCGCAGATTGTGAGGCGAGCGCCCATCGATCTTCCGGGTGGAGGCCTGTTCTGCGGGAGACGCTGCAAATCGCGGAACACATCGATCGGATCTGTGGGATGAGGAAGGCGCGGGAAATCATCGACGGGAACGTGCTCGTCGAGTTGGGCCTATCTCCTGGTCCCAGGCTAGGTCGCGTGCTGACGCAATTGCACGATCGGATTCTCGCCGGAGAGATCACGAACCGGGAACAGGCAATCGATGCAGCACGAGCCTCGATGGACACGCTTCTCGAAGGGAATAACGGCAGAGAGTGAGGGGACATGCGCCCTCGCGAGCCAGCCTTCGACCAGGATAGCCTCTGCACATCACACGTAGAGGAGTGCGGGGGACGTTCGCGGCCTCCTGCCGGAGCATGGGAACAGCACTCAACATAAGCCAGGATCTGGATCTCGATCTGGAGCGGATCATCGGCCAATGCATTGCGATCCTCGGAATCCGGGGTTCAGGGAAGTCGAATACTGCGGGCGTGATCTTCGAGGAACTCTTGCGAAACAGCTACCCGATGTCCATCGTCGACATCGAGGGCGAGTACTTCGGCTTGAAAGAGAGCTACGAGGTCCTCGTCGTGGGCACCGGCGAGGGTGTCGACATCGAGATTGATGCGGACTGCGCCGGCGAGATTGCCCAAGTGAGTATGGAGCAGAACGTTCCGGTTGTCCTCGACTTGAGCGGCTTCCTTTCGGACGAACGGACCGAGCTCCTGAAAGCCTACCTATCGAGCCTCTGGAATCTGGCCGGGCGACTGCGTCGCCCTTACATCATTGGAATCGAAGAGGCGCACGAATTCATACCCCAGGGAGTGAAGACCGAGTTGAAAGAGATGATCGCTCGGATAGCGCTACGCGGGCGAAAACGCGGGCTGGGAGGAATCATCGTCTCCCAGCGAAGCGCCAAGGTGGACAAGGACGTGCTGAGTCAGGCCGGGATTCTCTTCCTGCATCGCGTTGTCCACGAGGTCGACATGCGCGTCTACGGCGAGCTTCTTCCGTGGCGGAAGAGCGAAGTGAAGGAGATCATCGGCTCGCTCGATACGGGCGACTGCATCTACATCAACGGTGATTCGATCCTGCCAATCTACGTTCGGGAGCGAGCGACGTTCCATGCTGGATTCACGCCTTCACTTGAAGCGGTCGCGTCGCCCGAACTGAGGCAAGTGAGCGCGTCGATCATCGAGACAATCGAACGTGCGCGTGGCGGGAAACGCAAGAAGACGCAGATCGAGGAACTCAAGACCAAGATCGCGCAGCTGGAAGAGGAACTGGCCAAGCGACAGAACGCAATCGAGGAGTTGGAGGACGTCGCAAGGACCCTCGGCTACATCAGGGTCGCAGTACCGGGAGCCGAAACCGGCAGCGAATCCACATGCAGCGAGGAGGCACTCCCTGCTCCCCAACTCGCCGGAGCCAAGCAGCCACCGGATGTCGAATGCCTGCCGAACGAGCTGCGAAGTCCGCGAAACGACCATCGGGTTGCAGCCGAGTTTCCCGTCATCGACATAACAGGTGACGCACATGACGGTGGTGAAGAGCTTCCACCCGCCGTGCTGCGACACATAGATCGACTCGTTTCCCGCATGGCGAAGCGAGATCTTCTTCAACGGAGAGTACTCGCGTTCCTGGTTGATCGCGCTCCCGCCACCTACACGGTGGATCAGCTTGCGGCGTGGACCCACTGCGCAAGGGGCTTGATCGAGGACGAGCCACCTCGCGAGTCTCTTGACGAGGGCTTGATCACGAGGGAGCGGCGCACGGACGGGCTGCGCTACCGCAGCAGTGTGAAGTCGTTTGTTCAGAGGGAATTCGGAATCTACCAGCCAGACATCGGCTCGGACGGCCTACACACAGTGACGCAACGGCTGCAACGGCGGCTTGCCGCACTCGCCTCAGGCTAGGAATGCAGTATGCGCAGCGCGTTTGGTCCGTCTGCAGATTGACCGGTTTCTCCTTTTCTGCTACAATCTCGTTGGAAGGGGACCGGGATGAAAATCAAGATCGCTGAGCGGCATACGGACGCCAGTGGATCCTTGCGGTCATACGTCATAGAGAAAACGGAAGCACTCGAGCGGTACTTCGATCGAATCGTCAGCGTAGATGTGGTTCTCTCCGTAGAGAAGCAGCGACGCATCGCAGATTTTCATGCTCATCTCACCAACAGAAAGACAATCGACGCGCGCGAGGAATCAACGGATATGCACGCGTCGATTGACAGGGCAATCGAGAGACTCAAACGACAGCTCGTGAAGTTCAAGGGTCAGCTACAGGAGGTCAAAGGACGCAGCGGCTCTCCGAGCCCGAATGACGAAACCGAGAATCGCGCGGCCCAGGAGAAGCAGATCATCCGTACGGAGACGTTCTTCCACAAGCCGATGACGGCCGAGGAGGCCTCACTGCAACTCGAAGCGATCGAGAAGAGTTTCCTGGTGTTCATCGACATTGGGACTGACGAAGTGGCAATCATCTACCATCGACGTGATGGCAATTACGGGCTGATCGAACCACGAAGATAGGCACGTCGGGGGAATCGGGGTCAGGGCGTGGTCAAGGTCTTGTCGTTGTTCTCTGGGAGCCTTGCGAGCCGCGTGGCGACGCGCTTGGTGGAGCGACATCAGGAGGTTGAGAGCGTCTGCCTCCTCCACTTCCGCTCTCCGTTTGCCAAGGAGCCGGAGGGTCTTCGCCAACTCGTGAGAGAAGAGTGGCCCGGAGCCCCACTCCGTACCCAGTCGCTTAAGCGGGAGTACCAACGCTTGATCGACTCGACCTGCGGCGACTCGTTCAACCTCTCCCGCACTTGCCTCAGCTGCCGCAGGCTCCTCCTCACGAGAGCGATCCGGTACATGCACAGAGTTGGTGCGGAATTCTTGGTGACAGGAGAGCTTCCGGGGCAGCACGGGGTGGGCACAAGCGAACTGGCTGGCATATCGGAGAGTCTGGGACTGGCAGGCCGCGTCCTCCGTCCGCTGTTCTCAAGCGAGCCGATGAGCATGCCCGGAAGCGTATCGAGTTGGGCCGAGCTCCCAAACGGCCGCACACGCCATGCAAGTACCAGCAGAGAGATCCTTGACTTGGCGAGCAAGTTGGGGATCAAGCTTCGAGATCCGATGACGTCTCTGAATCGCTGCAAACTGACCTTCCCGGGTTTCGGAGATCGGGTTTCGCATCTCTTCCACGAGACCGGCTTCACACTGAATGAGCTCCGCCTACTTGATTTCCCCTTGTACTACGAAGTCTGTCCTGACACGAAGATCGTTGTGGCGTTGGACGAACAAGAGAAGCGGGAGCTTCAGAACCTCCTCCTTCCTCAGGATCTGCGTGTGTATCCAGCTACTCCCCACGGACCGATGACTCTCGCCCGGACACACTGGGATGACAGAGATGAATTGGAGAAGGAGGATGTGATCAGGCTGGCAGCGCGGATCACGGCAACACACTTGGGTTGCGGACCGGAAACGCCGATCCCGATCTACTACCGATTTGAGAACCAGAACGAGCGGTTGCTCGTCAATGTTCTGCCGTTTACCTCATGCTCGGAAATCGCCCTGCTCGATGGGGTCGAAGTGGTCCCGCTGGAGAGCCCCCCAGTTCTCGTCGCTTGAAGGCAACCCGGATCACGGTATACTTGTGGGTCGGCGGGGCCGTTTCGATGGAGTGGGGAGCGTTTCCTGTCTCCGCCTCGGTTCCTGTCAGAGGACGGTTTGTGACGACCCCAAGCGAGGGTAGAAGGGGCTTCTGTGCCTTTTTATCGCCATGAGCGTGAAGCGCCGGCAGGTAGCTCCGCATCCTTCGCCAAAACGGGAAAGGAAGCGGAAATCACTCGACCAACTATCCAAACGGCAGAGCGGGAAGCCACCAAGACGGCGAAATGCGACAGAGGGAAGGCGCCACAGGACGGCGGGGACAGGGCTGCGGCAGCAGCAACGGCAAAGGCTGATCGATCTGAGAACTGAAGCGCATCGAATAGCACCGGGGGACCCAGAGGCGCAGTTCCATCTCGGGCCCGTTTTCGCGTCGTTTGGTCACATGTTCCGGATGTTTCCCTTAGGCGAGGTGAGGTAAGTGCTTTCTGGCGATGATATCAAGCGTGTGAAACTGCAACTCGCGCCCCCGTCGGTGATTCTCGGGTGGTCGCACGGAGAAATAACCGAGTCCGAGACAATCAACTATCGCACGCATCGTGCCGAGCGAGGCGGCCTGTACGCAGAAGAGATCTTCGGCCCGGCAAACGACTACGAATGCGCTTGCGGGAAGTACAAAGGGAAGAAGTACGAAGGCATTACGTGCGAGAAGTGCCACGTTCTCGTAACGGACTCGTCCGTGCGCCGTGTCAACATGGCACACATCCAGCTGGCAAGTCCAGTAGTCCATTTCTGGTTCCTTAAGGGCGTTTCCAGCCTTCTAAGCCGACTTCTTGGCCTCAAGAAGCGTGAACTCCAGCGCATCGCCTACTACGAGACCGAACCGATGGAGCAAGCGCTGTTCATGGTGACGTCTTCTGAGTGCAAGGAAGTTCGCCCTGGAGAGACCCTCTATTCCTCAGAAGTCGACGTTCTTGGAAGCGTCTTCTCATTCCAGGTAGAGCCGGCATACTTCGTTGAGGCCGCTCCGCGCGTTCTCTCCGAGGAGGAAGGACGCGTGACGATTGAGGATCGTCAACTCACCAATGGAGAGCGATTCCGGTCTGTCGTCATCGGATCTCAGGAGTACCCGCTCGTTGGCGAGGTCGATATGCTTGTTGAAGACGGCGACAACGTCTCGGCAGATGGAGTACTCGTGGAGCGGCCCGTGGACGAGCTGTGTTCGAAGACGGCGTTCGAGATGCTCGTCGATCGCTACGGTCCGTCGGTGAAAGGCGAGATCCTCGATCGAGAGATACTCGACAGCTTGGTCTTCATCGTCATCCGCATCAAGAATCCGGCCGTACCTCTTCAGATCGGTGACAGGCTTACGAATCTGGAGATGCGCGCGTACGAGCGGATCTACCCGGATGGATTCATCACCGCGACCGGGGCGGCCGGGATCAAGGGGCTCCTCGAGGTCCTCGATCTTGAGGAGCTGCATTACACATTGACCGACAAACTTCGGCGTGAGACTGCAGCAGGAAACAAGCGACGCCTCATACGGAGGCTAGAGGTGGTCGATCAGCTGCGTTCCTCAGGGAACAACGCCCAGGACATGGTTCTCGATGTGATTCCGGTACTCCCACCGGATTTGCGCCCGATGATCCAGCTGGAAGGCGGGAAATTCGCCACGACGGACCTGAATGACCTCTACAGGAGGATCATCAACCGCAACAACCGATTGAAGAAGCTGATCGACATGGGGGCTCCTGAGGTCATCCTGCGGAATGAACGGCGAATGCTGCAGGAGGCAGTCGATGCTCTGATCCACAACGAGAAGAAGGAAAGCCCGATTCGAGGTCGAGACAACCGGCCGCTCAAGTCCTTGTCGGAGAGAATCCATGGGAAGCATGGACGCCTCAGGCGGAACCTCCTCGGACGACGCGTAGACTACTCCGGTCGCGCGGTCATCGTCGTTGATCCGAAGCTGCGCCTGCACCAGTGCGGTCTCCCGAAGAAAATGGCGCTCGAGCTGTTCAAGCCTTTCATTCTTCACTACCTTGAGACGACGACGTTCTCCGATTTCGACGAGATCAAGAACCGTGCACTGATGGGCGAAATGCCAGAGGTTTGGGACATCCTGGACAAGCTGATCAAAGACCACCCCGTTCTGCTGAATCGCGCCCCGACACTTCACCGACTGTCAATGCAGGCATTCGAGCCCATCCTCGTCGACGGCGAGGCGATTCACATTCATCCGCTGGTCTGCCCGCCGTACAACGCCGACTTCGATGGAGATCAGATGGCCGTTCATCTTCCCCTGTCACCGGAGGCGATTCGGGAGGCGCGGGAGCTGATGGCAGCGCCTCGGAACATCCTGTCCCCGGCGAACGGCGAGCCTCTCAGCCTTCCGACACAAGACCCGGTTTACGCGTACTACTACTTGACGTTGGAGGATGTCAACGGGATTGGCGCGGGAAAGGCGTTCCGCGACATCGACGAAGCGCACCGTGCCTACGAAGAGGGCGTCGTGGGTCTCCATAGCCCGGTCAAGATCCGCATCGACGGGGCACTGATCGAGACGACCCTCGGAAGGGCCGTGCTGAACCTTGCGTTTCCCGCAGAGATCCGCGACTACGGAAGCGTCCTGGATCGCCGCGCGATCAAGAACCTCGTGATGAAGTCTTTCCACCAATTCGGGTGGGCGAGGACCGCCGATGTGCTGGACGATCTGAAGGACCTTGGCTTCAAGTATGCGACGCAGGCTGGTCTGACGATCTCCCTCAAGGACTGCCTGATCCCCGTGGAAAAGGAGAGCATCGTCCGTGAGTCGCTAGCCGTCGTTCAGCGGATCGAGACGATGTTCAGGATGGGACTGGCAACCGAAGACGAGAGACAGAACGCGGTAATCCGCATCTGGCGTCGGACAGTCGACGACGTTGAGGACGTCACCATGGCCAATCTCCGAAGCCACAAGTTCAATCCTGTATATGGAATGGTGACTTCGGGCGCGCGGGGCGGTCCGGATCAGGTGAAGCAGCTGTGCGGCATGCGCGGCCCGATGGCGGGACCTTCGGGCGAGATCATCGAGCGACCTGTGATCTCGAACTTCCGCGAAGGGCTGGACATGCTGGAGTACTTCATCTCCACCCACGGCGGGAGGAAAGGTGCGGCGGACACGGCGCTGAAGACAGCGGACTCGGGGTACTTGACTCGGAGGCTGGTCGACGCATCCTCGGACACGATCATCCAGGAGATTGACTGCGGAACCACGCAGGGCGTGGAGATTGCTCCGCTCCGATTCAGCAAGACCGAGCTGATGGAATCAATTGAGGATCGGATCTACGGCCGTGTGGCCGCTCAGCCGATCGTCGATCCGAGTAGCGGGGAAATCCTGGTTGAGGCGAACCAGTGGATTACGCGCGAGATCGCGGCGCACGTCAGCCAACTCGAATGCGAATTGCCCTTCAAGAGCCCGGCACAGCGTGAACACGTCATCGGAACCAAGAACGTCGAGGATATCGCCGATCCGAAGTCGAATCGGGTTCTCGTCAAGGCGGACGAGACGCTCACGCCGCTGCTCCTGGAGGCACTCAAAACCGCGAAGATCAAGGCGGTCCGTGTCCGCCCCAGGATCATCATCCGCTCCCCGATGATATGCGAGAGCGTGGCTGGAATCTGCCAGCTCTGCTACGGATTCGACATGAGCAATCACCGCCCAGTCAAGTTGGGCACCGCCGTCGGCGTGATCGCCGCACAGTCGATCGGGGAACCGGGGACACAGCTTACGATGCGTACGTTCCACACGGGAGGCGTGGCCGGCGAGGACATCACCCAAGGTCTTCCGCGTGCTGAGGAGTTGTTCGAGGCTCGCAAGACGACAAAGGGTGGCGAAGCCGGGATCTCACCGCTCGACGGGTATGTGACGGACATCACATCCACTGCGGCCGGAGGCGATCGCGTGGAAGTCACGGGCGAATCGAGAACAGCCTCTCTTCCCGCGGCGCTGTTGCGCGCGGAGGTGGACGAAGAGATCGACGTCGCGACCCTCATCGATCCGAAGAGCCCGTGCGCAGGCGAGGTTTATGTCGTAGCGTCGGATCGAAGTCGAGAGATGATCCTCCTCGACACTGCCTCGGGAGATCGATCGTACGCCATTCCTGCGAACGCAAAGCCAAAAGCGAAGACAGGTGCGCAGGTTTCATCTGGGGACGCGTTGACGAATCGGTTCAACATCGAGCCGATCGTCGCCGATCGTCGGGGAATCGTGCACGTCTCCGATGACGACGAGCGGCTCTTCCAGCTCGTCGGCGACGATGGACAGCTCATTGAACACCGCATCCCCTTCGGGGCTCGACTGATGGTCGATCCAGATGCCAAGGTATCGGCGGGCACACAACTGACGTCCCGTTCCAAGCCGATCTTCATCGCTGCCGAGAACGACGGGAGTGTCTTGGTTCTTGACGACTTCATCCTTGTCTACAATCCCGATGGAGGCGGAATCCGAATCCCTCTAACCTCTGATGTCAGCTTCATCGGGAGCCATGGAGGCATTGTCAAGGCAGGGGAGCGTCTTGTTAGGCTGGAGATCCCGCATACCGGTTCGGTCGGCGTCGAGTCCATCGAAACGGAGGCTGGAGTAGCCTTGGTGAAACTCAAGCCCAAGAGCATCGTCAAGATCGACAAGGCGGTCACCGTGCGGATCGGGGAGAAAGTGGAGAAGGGCGATCCGCTGACGAAAGGGGCGATCGCACCACTCACTCTGCTCGACGAAGCCGGTGTTCACAAGACGAGGGAATACTTCCTGAACGAGATCCACAAGGTCTACAAGCAACAGGGCGTCGACATCAATGACAAACACCTCGAAGTGATCATCCGGCAGATTCTGAACAACGTTCGGGTGGTCGATCGCGGGGACTCCTGTTTCTTGCTCGGCGATCTTGTGCCGCTGGAGGCATTCCGTCACGAGGTGGGGAGACTGGCCGCCGAGAACGAAGAGGCGGAGCGCGCTCGGCGAGAGGCGATTGGCGAGAAGCTGGCCGAAGACGTTGTCGCGTCAGGGCATCTCCTCGCGTCTGCCGGGGATGCGCTGACAGAAGAAGTGATCGCCGGCGCACGCAAGATGGGGCTTACAAGTGTGCGCCTGAAGCGAAACGAGGAGTCGGAAGAGCTTCCGTTGGTCGGGAAGCTGCTTCCCGACGGGGAGCGAGAGCTTCTCCGGATATCGAAGGCGGCCTTGCAGACCAAGGGATGGTTGTCTGCAGCATCGTTCCAACGAACGACCAAGGTCCTCGCGGAAGCTGCACTACGCGGAGAAGTGGACGGGCTGGACGGACTGAAACCCAGCATCATCATCGGAAAGCGAATCCCGGCGGGAACAGGCTTCTCGCTCGGACCGAACGTCGGCGCCGAAGAAGCGGACTCCGAGGCGCTGGATGACACCGACTTGATCGAAGAGGGAACGCCGGTCGAAGAGACCGTCGACGTAAGTTGAAGCCGCGAGACGCGGAATCTATAATCGGCCGCATTCCTGGGGAGATGAGATGCCAACGATCAACCAGCTGATCCGACAAGGGCGGAAGCCGAAGACGAGGAAGAGGAAGGCACGGCAGCTCGATGCGTGCCCGCAACGCCGCGGCGTCTGTACTCGCGTCTACACGCGAACGCCGAAGAAACCGAATTCCGCTCTTCGGAAGGTCGCACGCGTACGTCTGAGCAACGGGAAAGAAGTGACGGCCTACATCGGAGGCGAGGGGCACAACTTGCAGGAGCACTCGATGGTTCTGGTGCGGGGAGGGCGCGTCAAGGACCTTCCGGGCGTTCGCTACCATATCGTGCGAGGAACACTCGACGCCGAGGGTGTGGACGGCCGACGACAGGGACGGTCGAAGTACGGGGCGAAAAAGTAGGCAAGGAGACAGATGAAGATTCCAGGCAGAGACGTGAGCCCCGACATCCGCCACAACAGCAAGCTGCTCGCGAAGCTGGTCAACTACGTTATGCTCGACGGCAAGAAAGCTCTCGCCGAGAAGATCGTCTACGGCGCGCTCGGCGAGATCGACGAGCGCAACGATGCTCCGGCACTCGAGACATTCAACGAAGCCATCGCGAATTGCTCGCCTCGACTCGAAGTCCGCACGCGCCGCGTAGGCGGTTCGAACTACCAGGTTCCCTACGAGGTTCCTCCCGACCGACAAATTGCGTTGGCGTTGCGCTGGATCGTCTCTGCGTCACGCGATCGTGGTGAGCACACCATGTCCCGGCGCCTGGCAGGAGAGATCCTCGACGCGGCCCGAAAGGAAGGCAAGGCTTACAGCAAGCGCCTCGACGCCCACCGCATGGCGGAGGCCAACAAGGCGTTCGCACACTACCGCTGGTAGCGCGCTCTTCCGCAGTATCTCGTTCGCTCGCGTTCTCTCCATACCGCAAAAGTGAGGAGTCCATGTCGACATCTCATTCGGTGAATCTGGAGCAGGTACGCAATATCGGAATCATGGCGCACATCGACGCCGGCAAGACGACGACGACCGAGCGGATCCTCTTCTACGCAGGGCAGATCCACCGGATGGGCGAGGTCCATGACGGAGATACCGAGATGGACTGGATGGCCCAGGAGCGCGAACGCGGGATCACCATCACGTCGGCAGCGACCAGCTGCACGTGGTTAGATCACACCATCAACATCATCGACACGCCGGGGCACGTCGACTTCACTGCGGAGGTCGAGCGTTCTCTCCGCGTTCTCGATGGAGGCATCGTCGTGTTCTCCGGGGTCGAGATGGTAGAGTCGCAGTCGGAGACAGTCTGGCGTCAAGCTGACCGATATCGAATCCCGCGAATCGCTTTCGTCAATAAGCTCGATCGTGCGGAGGCAAGCTTCCGCGAGACGGTGGACATGATCGAGGAGAAGCTCGGCGTGCGTGCCGTTCCACTCTGCCTTCCGCACAAGGATGACGACCGGTGCCTGCTCGGACTCGTTGACCTGGTCGAACGCGAATACCTCGTGTGGAATCGCGAGTCCCTCGGAGCCGTGATCGAGAGACATCCCATTCCTCCTGAACTTGAGGCCGACGTCGAAGTCTTCCGAGAGCGGGCGATCGAGCGAATCGCCGAGGTCGACGATCTTGTGATGGACCGATTCGTGGAGGAGCACGAAGTCGATCCTGCCCTGTTCCATGAAGGACTCCGCCGCGGCTGTCTGGAGGGCGAGCTGGTTCCCGTCCTCGGCGGTGCGGCATTCCAGAACGTCGGTGTACAGCCGCTCCTCGACGCGGTCGTTCGATATCTTCCTTCGCCGAAGGACGTACCGCCCGTCCGCGGCGTAGATGGCAGTGAAGAACGCCGCGCCGATCCTGAACAGCCTTTCTCGGCGCTTGCATTCAAGGTCACAGCCGACCGCTACGCGGGACGACTGGTCTTCGTCCGCGTCTATTCCGGCGAACTTGACGCGGGCGGACACGCACTGAATGCGTCCACGGGCAAAGGCTTGAGAGTGACCAAGATCTTCCGGATGCACGCCAATCGCCGTGAGCCGCTCGATCGGATGCAGGCCGGTGACATCGTGGCCATCGTCGGCTCGCAAGACGTGTCAACCGGCGACACGCTCTGCGACAAGTCCGCTGCCATTCTGCTGGAGAAGATCGAGTTCCCAGAGCCCGTCGTCTTCGTGGCTGTCGAGCCCCGCACGGAAGCGGAGTTCGGAGACCTTCTCGAGGGACTCGGCAAGTTGGCACAGGAGGATCCGACGCTTCAAGTCCGAACCGACGAAACGACCAATCAGACGATTCTAGGTGGAATGGGCGAACTCCACCTCGAGATCCTTGTGCGGCGGCTTCGCGAAGAGTCGGGCGTATTCGCCCACGTAGGCCGACCGCAGGTCGCATACCGTGAGACGTTGCGGGAGTCGCTCGTGGTCGAAGAGCGGTTCGCCAAGCAGGTCGGCGGACGGGGGCAGTTCGCCCACGTCATCCTCCGGTTGGAGCCAATGCAGAGGGGGAGCGGGATTCGGTTCGATTGCGCGGCGACGGACGAGGAGGTGCCAAAACAGTACAGAAGTGCCATTGAAAGCACCCTTCGGGGCACGTTGACAAACGGCCCAGTCGCCGGTTATCCTCTCGCGGATATTGGAGCCACCTTGATCGGTGGGTCCTTTCGCCCGGTAGACTCGTCGGAGCTTGCATTTCGTGCAGCAGCCTCCGCGGCGTTGCGCAAGGCGTATGCTGAGGCGGTGTTTGGCCTCCTGGAGCCAATCATGGAAGGCGAGGTCATCACGCCGGGCGAGTACTTGGGTGAAGTGATGGAGGACCTGGCTCGCAGGCGCGGGGAGATCCGTGAACTCCAGTCGCGTGAGACGGTACAGATTCTCTCGGTGTTCGTACCGTTGGCTGAGACGTTCGGGTACGCTTCGCGGCTGCGTTCTCTAACGCAGGGAAGGGCGACCTACTCGTTGCGTGTGGTCCGATACGATAGCGTACCGGAAGGGCTGCAAGAGATGATCATCAGGAATAGAGGATACTAGAAGATGGCTAGGGAGAAGATCCGGATCAAGTTGCGTGGCTACGATCATGAGCTCGTCGACAGCTCGATTCGGAAGATCGTGGATTCGGCGAAGGAGACGCGGGCGAAGATCTCCGGACCCATTCCGCTTCCGACCGAGCGACGCGTGTACACGGTTCTGCGTTCACCGCACATCGACAAGCGGTCGATGGAGCACTTCGAGCGCAGGATTCACACACGCCTTCTGGACATCAAAGAGCCGACCTCGGAAACAATCAACGCTCTGATGGACATCGAGCTCCCGACCGGGATCGACATCGAAATCAAGCTATAGAAAACGGAGGTTGGCGTACGATGGCTCGAGGGCTCCCAGCGCGGAAGATCGGCATGACGCAGGTATTCGTCGACGATCAGGCCGTAGGCGCAACGATTCTTGAGACAAGACCGTGCACGGTCGTTCGCATCCTGACCGAGAAAACGGACGGCTACGATGCGCTGCAACTCGGATACGACGAAGTCGCCGAGTCGAAGGTCACGCGCCCGCTCGCCGGTCAGTTCAAGAAGGCGGGCGTCGCTCCCCACAGGCATCTCTTGGAGATCCGCGTCGATGATGTCAGCAAGCACAACGTTGGAGACGTCATTGGGGTCGAGTTCTTCTCCGAGGGGGACAAGATTGACGTATCCGGCGTCTCACGCGGGTTGGGGTTCCAGGGCGTTGTCAAGCGCTGGAGGTTCGCCGGCGGCCCAGCGTCTCACGGATCTCACTTCCATCGCCGCCCAGGGTCGGTCGGCGCGTGTGTGAGGCCGGGTCGGGTCATCAAGGGAAGGAAGCTTCCGGGCCACATGGGTGCGCGTCGCGTGACCGTCAGGCGACTGCGAATCCTGCGGGTGGACGCGGAGCGGAACCTCCTCGTCGTCAAGGGAGCAACACCCGGAACCACCGGGACGATGCTCGAGGTGGGGAAACGATGACGGCCGAAGCGAAAGCCTACGCATTCGACGGATCCAGTGAGCCACAGCTTCAATCGCTGGACGAGGGTCTGTTTGGGGCCCCAGTGAACGGCGATCTCCTGTACCGAGCCGTAAGAATGCAGCTGGCCAATCGCCGCCAGGGAACGCATTCGACGAAGACGCGAGGCGAGGTCAGCGGTGGTGGCCGGAAGCCTTGGCGCCAGAAGGGAACTGGACGAGCTCGCGCTGGCTCCAGGCGAAGCCCGTTGTGGGTCGGTGGCGGGACAACGTTCGGACCGAAGCCACGCTCCTATGCCACGAAGCTCACCAAGAAGATGCGACAGGGCGCCCTCCGATCGGCTCTGTCCGATCGGGCCTCCGAAGACAAGGTCATTCTCATCGATCGGATTCCATTCGAGGAACCAAAGACGAAGAGGGCCGTCGAGCTGCTCGAACATCTTGGGCTGTCCGGCAGCACGTTGATCGTTGTGGCCACCTCGGAGTACTGCAGACCGATGAGGAAGTCGTTTACCAACTTGCCGGCGGCGAAGTGCATCGCCTGTGCCGGAATCAACGTGTACGACGTCCTTCGCCACGAGAACCTCGTGATGACGAATGGCGCGATCGATGAACTGAAGGAGCGGCTGTAGAGATGGCACGACTTGCGCACTCTGAAGACATCGTTCTCGCGCCGATTCTCACAGAGAACACTTGGCAGCAGATGGAGGACCGGAAGTACACGTTTCGCGTCGCGATCGGAGCGAACAAGATCGAGATTCGCAAGGCCGTCGAAGAGCTGTTCAAGGTGAAGGTCGAGAAGGTGTGGACGGCCAACCGGAAAGGGAAACCGCGGCGAGAACGACTGAGCCAGATGCACGGACGAACACCGCGGTGGCGGAAGGCTATCGTTCGCCTCGCTCCGGGAGACCGGATCGAGATCATGGGAGGCTAGGAGAGGAAATGGCTCTGAAGCGATACAAGCCAACGTCGCCGGGAAGGCGTCACGCGGAGCTTCCGGATCTTAGTGAGCTCTGTGATGTTGCACCGGAGAAGAGCCTTCTGCGACCACTCCCCAAGAAGGGGGGGCGAAACAGTCAAGGTAGAATCACGGTGCGATTCCGCGGTGGAGGCCACAAGCGCCGCTACCGTGTGATCGATTTCGCGCGCGACAAGGACGGCGTACCTGCGCGCGTTGCGACCCGCGAGTACGACCCGAACCGATCCGCGTGGATCACGCTTCTTCACTACGCAGATGGTGAGAAACGCTACATTGTCGCACCCCTTGCACTCGATCTCGGATCGACGGTTGAAGCCGGTGAGGACGCGGAGGTGCGTGTCGGCAACGCGATGCCCCTCTCGCGAATCCCGCTCGGTTCTATCGTCCACAACCTTGAGTTCTCGCCCCGAAGCGGCGGGAAGATCGCACGGTCCGCCGGGACTTCGGCCAAACTGATCGGCAAAGAAGGAAAGAGGGCTCACGTGAGGTTGCCTTCCGGGGAAGTGCGGATCTTCAGCACGGACTGCCGCGCGACGATGGGTGAGGTCTCCAATCCGGACCATAAGAACGTGAAGCATGGGAAGGCCGGGCGGGTTCGACACCTCGGACGCAAGCCCCATGTCCGTGGCGTGGCGATGAACCCAGTCGACCACCCACATGGAGGCGGTGAGGGTCGTGCGCGTGTCGGACGGCCGCAGGTGTCCCCGACGGGGAAACTCGCCAAGGGCGGTAGAACCCGGAAGAAGCGAAAGAAGTCGACAGCGCTGATCGTGCGTCGCGCTGGCCGCGGAAGGCGCTAAGGAGCGAGTATGCCGAGGTCGACAAAGAAAGGTCCGTTCGTCAAGGAGAGCCTTCGGAAGAAGATCCAGAAGGCCAAGCGGGGAGACATAAGCGAGATTGTGACCTGGTCGCGAGCATCGATGGTCACTCCAGAGATGGTCGGGCTGACGATCAAGGTGCACAACGGGAAGATTCACGTTCCTGTGTACGTCGTAGAGAATATGGTTGGGCACAAACTGGGCGAGTTTTCGCCGACGCGGACGTTCCGCGGTCACGGCGGGATGAAGAAAAAGAGAGCCCCGGGTCTGACATAGGGAGTGTGTGATGGAAGCACGTGCGATCGCCAAGTTTGTTCGCATCTCGCCTCGTAAGGCACGCCTGGTCGCTGACGCGATCCGGGGGAAGAACGTCAACGAGGCACTCCGGATCGTGCAGCTGTCGAGCAAGAAGGCGGCGAGGACGATTCGGAAGACGCTTGAATCGGCGATCGCCAACGCAGAGAACAACTACGACGTTGACGTCGACAGCCTTAACGTGGTGCGGGCCACGGTCGACATGGGCCGCGCCTTGCGCCGCTTACGACCACGCGCGTACGGACGTGCGGACATCATCAGGCGCCCGACAAGCCACGTGACGATCGTCGTTGGCGATGGGGAGAGTGCGTAATGGGGCAGAAGATCCATCCCGTTGGCTTCCGAATCGGCGTAAACCGAAAGTGGGTATCGAATTGGTTCAATCCGAAGCTCGCGTGCACGTACATCGCCGAAGACAAGAGGATCCGGGATCTGATCGCTGAGCGATATCGACGGGCTTCGGTCGCCGAAGTGAACATTGAGCGATCGAAAGAGGACCGCGTCTCGATCATCGTTCGGACAGCGAGACCCGGGATCATCATTGGTCGCGGCGGGAGCGAGATCGAGAAGCTCCAAAGCAAACTGGAAGAGCTGACCGGCCGACTCGTGAAGGTGTCGATTCAGGAGATCGAGCGGCCCGATTTGGAGGCGAGACTCGTCGCACAGGACATCGCACTCCAGATCGAGAATCGAACGGCTCCGGCGCGAGCAATGAAAGAGGCGATGCGGCGCGTCATGGGCGCCGGAGCCCAAGGCGTGAAGCTCAAGGTGAGCGGGCGGCTTGGAGGAGGCGACATCGCGCGGTCGATCACGATGAAAGAGGGGCGCATTCCCCTGCAGACGTTGCGCGCCGACATCGACTACGGACTTGTCGAGGCAAGGACGAAGTACGGGAACATCGGCATCAAGGCGTGGGTCTTCCGCGGCGAGCATCCCCATCGGAAACGTGGAGACGAGGTGAGTTAGCGTGGCACTCCTGTTCCCGAAGAGAACGAAATACAGGAAGACCCATCGCGGTCGACGCCGAGGGAAGGCGACCCGCGGAAATCGGATTGAGTTTGGCGAGTACGGGATTCAGGCGCTGGAGGCGGCGTGGATCACGGGCGCGCAGATCGAGGCGAGTCGAACGACGATTGCTCGTACAACGCAGCGTGGTGCTCGGGTCTGGATTCGCATTTTCCCGGACAAGCCGATCACCAAGCATCCGGCAGAGGCTCGAATGGGGAAAGGGAAAGGACCCGTCGATCACTGGGTGGCCGTCGTTCGTCCGGGACGCGTCCTGTTCGAGATCTCGGGAGTCACTGAGGATCAGGCGAAACGTATTCATAAGTTGGTGAGCCACAAGCTGCCGATCAGAACCCAACTGAAGAAGAGGATTGTTCTCGGAGGCGAGGCATGAAGGCGCGTGAGCTGGCGGAGCTGTCCGTCGACGAACTCGATCAGAAGGAGCGCGAGTTGAAGCGCAAGCTGTTCAACCTCCGCTTTCAGCGCACGACCGGCGAAGGCAGCAACACCGCCGAACTCGGGAAGACCCGTCGCGACATCGCGCGGGTGCTGACGGTCGCGGCCCAGAAGAAGGCGCTGGAGGCAGGACGATGAAGAAGGTGAAGATCGGCCGCGTCGTGAGTGACCGTATGGCTCGAACCATCGTCGTACGCGTGGAAGAGAGTCGCCTCCATCAGCAGTACCGCAAGCACATCCGGCGGCACGCGAAGTTTCACGCGCACGACGCACGTGACGAGGCGGGAGTTGGCGATCTGGTGCGAATCGAAGAGTGCCGTCCGCTGAGCCGGATGAAGCGTTGGCGATTGGCCGAGATCCTCGAACGAGCGGAAGGCGAATCATGATCCAGATGCAAACCATGCTGAAGGTCGCCGATAACTCCGGCGCCAAGATCGTTCGCTGCATTAACGTGCTCGGCCCGTCGAACCGCCGCGTCGGCGGAATCGGCGACATCGTTGTCGGGTCCGTGAGAAAGCGGCTGCCGACAAGCGACATCGAGAAAGGGCAGATCGTGCGGGGCGTGATCGTGCGTACGCGACAAGCTCATCGTCGCAAGGACGGGACGTACATCCGCTTCGACGACAACGCGATCGTGCTGGTCAACCCGCAGGGCGAACCAATCGGCACGCGCGTCTTCGGACCGGTTGCGAGGGAACTCCGCGAGAAGAAGATGATGCGGATCATGTCGCTGGCGCCTGAAGTGCTGTAGGGGATGGGATGAAGAGAATACGAAAAGGAGATCGGGTTCAGGTGATCGCCGGGAACGATCGCGGCAAGATCGGGAGGGTTCTCGCTGTCTATCCGGAGAAGGATAGGATCATCGTCGAACGGGTTCACATGATCACGAAGCATCAGCGAGCGACTCAGTCGATGCGGGAGCCGGGGATCGTGAAGCGCGAAGGAACGATCCACGTATCGAATGTGATGCCGATCTGCCCGGAGTGCGATGAACCGACTCGACTCGGGTTCGACATGGTGGACGAGAAGAAGATGCGACGCTGCAAGCGATGCGGGGAGACTTTCGAGTGATGTTGCTCAAAGAGAGATACGGAGAAGAGATTGCCCCGAAGGTTCAGAAGGAGCTCGGGTTGACGAACGCGATGGAGATCCCTCGCGTAGAGAAGGTTGTCGTCAACATGGGAGTCGGAGACAAGGACAACCCGAGAGTTCTGGAAGGAGCCGTGAGCAACTTGACGAAGATCACCGGCCAGAAGCCGGTGGTTACCAAGGCCAAGAAGTCGATTTCCGACTTCAAACTGGTGCTGGGGGACCCGATCGGATGCAAAGTGACACTACGTCGAGACCGGGCCTATGAGTTCCTCAACCGGCTGTTCAACGCCGTTCTGCCAGGAATCCGCGACTTCCGCGGCCTTTCCGCCAGTGCGTTCGACGGCCGCGGTAACTACACGATGGGATTGAGCGAGCAGCTGGCGTTCCCTGAAGTCAGCTATAGCGAGATCGTGAAGACGCAGGGGATGGACATCACGATCGTGACGACGGCAAGGACCGACCGCGAGGGCTTCGTGCTGCTCAAGGAGCTGGGCCTTCCGTTCCACGACGAGTAGGGAGCGAGGATGGCGAGAAAAGCGTTGATCAACAAGAGCAAGCGAGAGCCGAAGTTCTCCGCGCGCGCCTACAACCGATGCAGCCTCTGTGGGCGGAGGCACGGGTTCATCCGCGACTTCGGCATCTGTCGGTGCTGCTTTCGAAAAATGGCGCACCTGGGGGAGATCCCGGGCGTCAAGAAGGCGAGTTGGTAGGAGCAATGATTCCGTATCCGATTGGCGACATGTTGACGAGGATTCGCAACGCGAGCAGCCGATTCCATTCGACCGTGGCGATGCCCCACTCCAAGCTGAAGGAGGCAGTCGCCAGAATCCTTGAGTCCGAGGGCTACATCAAGGGGTACGAAGTCGTCGAGCAAAGCCCTCAGTCGGAGCTTCGCATCGAACTAAAGTACAAGGGCGAACGGGCGAAGGCACAACGAGCGATCAGCGCGCTTCGGCTCGTGAGCAAGCCGAGTCGTCGCGTCTACGTGGCGAAGAGCGAAATCCCGAAGCCATTGGCTGGAATGGGAATCAGCATTCTCTCGACATCCCAGGGCGTCTTGTCGGGCAAAGAGGCGGAGTCGCGCGGCCTCGGCGGCGAAGTCCTTTGTGAGGTTTGGTAGGGGGTCTTAAGGCAATGTCAAAGGTCGGAAAGGTTCCTGTGCCGATTCCCGATGGCGTGAAGGTAACCGTCGCACAGGGGTCCATCGCAGTCGAGGGGAAGCACGGCCGCCTCGAACAGGCGTACAGGTCTGACATGGTGGAGATCGCGGTCGAGGACCGACAGGCGACGGTGTCGCGCCGCGCCGAAGGGAAGGCGTACAGAGCCTATCATGGGCTGTATCGGAGCCTTCTATCGAACATGGTCCAGGGCGTCTCAGAGCGCTGGGTGAAGACTCTGCTTGTCCGAGGACTGGGATACAGGGCGCGCCTTCAAGGCAACACGATCGTGCTCGATCTGGGCTACTCCGATCCAAAGGAGTTCGAAGTACCGGACGATGTCGAGGCCGAGCTTCCCAACCCAAACGAGATCATCTTGCGCGGCGCCGACAAGCAACGGGTCGGTCAGGTTGCCGCGAAGATCCGGGCCCTCCGCAAACCGAACGTCTACGACGGGAAGGGAATACGGTACAAGGACGAGCAAGTCGTGCTGAAGGCGGGCAAGCTCGGCGGCCAATCGGCTGTCTAGAGGAGTCGGGTAACAAATGGCGCAGATCAACCGAACATCTGAACGAATCAAGCGGCACCGCAGGATCCGCAAGCGTGTTCGCGGGACCGAAGCGCGGCCACGCTTGTGCGTCACGAAGACGTTGCGCCACCTCTACGCGCAGATCGTTGACGATGAGGTTGGTCGGACGCTCGTGTACGTCTCAACGCTCGACCCCGAGATCCGGAATCTGGGGAGCGGCCCCAACATCGAGGGCGCCAAGGTCCTCGGCGCGAGGCTCGCGGCGCAGGCACTGGAGAAGGGGATCGGCGCCGTCGTCTTTGACCGAGGCGGCTATCTGTATCACGGTGTGGTGGCCGCGTTCGCCCAGGCATGTCGCGAAGGAGGACTGAGGTTTTGATCAGCCACGACGAATTCGAGAACGAGATTATCGACATTCGGCGGGTCAGCAAGGTCACCAAAGGCGGTCGGAACCTCCGATTCCGGGTGACGATCGTCGTCGGTGACAGGAAAGGTCGCGTCGGCGTCGGCGTCGGGAGCACGAGAGAAATCCCTCGGGCCATCCATCAGGCGATCCGAGACGCGAAGAAGAATGTCGTCCGCGTGAACATGGACGGCGAGACGATCCCTCACGAGATCGTGGGGAAGTTCAAAGCCGGGGAGATTCTCTTGAAACCTGCCTATCCGGGGACCGGCGTCATCGCTGGAGTGACGGTTGGGGCGGTTTGCCGACTCGCTGGGATCCAAGACGTGTTGACCAAGGCGATCAGGACGACGAATCCGTTGACGCTCTCGCGGGCGACATTGAACGGTCTTTCGCGGCTTCGCAGCCGGCAAGAGGTCGCCGAGCTACGGGGGACCGAGACCAGCGACAGCGAGGAGGCTGCCGATGAGGCTTGAGGATCTCCGCCCAACCAAGGGGAGCATGCACCGACGCAAACGTGTCGGTCGCGGATACGGCTCCGGCCGGGGGGGACACGAGAGCGGGCGCGGCACGAAAGGCCAGAACTCGCGCAGCGGCGGCGGGGTTCGTCTCGGATTCGAGGGCGGGCAGACTCCGATCTGGATGCGTTTTCCGAAGCGCGGATTCAGGAACTTCAGCCGGGTGGAGTACGCATGCGTCAACGTGGACACACTCGACGCGCGATTCGGTGAGCGAGACGAAGTGACGCCGGAGACATTGCAGGAGATGAGGCTCGTGAGAGGGCGAGGGCAACGCGTCAAGATTCTCGGGCGCGGGGAGTTGACCAAGCCGTTGACCGTTCGGGCGCACCGATTCGCGGACAGCGCGAAGCGGAAGATCGAGGCGGCCGGCGGCAGCGCTGAGGTGATCTAGTCCGCATGTGGGAGAAGTTCGCGAGCCTGTTCAAGGTCCCTGAACTCCGCAAGAGAATCCTGTTCACGCTCGGCGCGATCATCGTTTTCCGGCTGGGCACGCACATCACGGTTCCCGGGATCGATGTGGATGCGCTTCGCTTGTTCTTCGAGCAGCAGGGTGGCGGGATCTTCGACTTCCTCAACATGTTCACCGGTGGTGCGCTGCAGCGATTCTCGTTGTTCGCCCTCGGCGTAACGCCGTACATCAACGCGTCGATCATCTTCAGCCTACTGACGTCGGTCATCCCGAAGCTGAAGGAGCTTCAACAGCAGGGCCGAGAGGGACGCCGCAAGATCACCTCTTACACGCGATACGCCACGGTCGTGTTGGCCATCGTCCAGGGAGCGGCGATGACGTCGCTCATCCGCAGTGCGGTGCCCGCCGGGGCGTCGATCTGGTTCTACATAACCTCGATCCTCTCTGTTACCACGGGAACGATCTTCTTGATGTGGCTCGGTGAGCGGATCACCGAGAACGGGATCGGGAACGGAATCAGCATGATCATCATGGTCAGCATCCTCTCCCGCTTCCCGGTGAGCCTCCGTGGCATGTGGGTTTCGATCAGCACCGGATCGGCACATCCGATCTGGGGACTGCTGTTCATCGCTCTGCTCATCGTCGTGATCGCAGGGATGACGATGGTCCAGCAGGGGCAACGTAAGATTCAGATCCAGTACGCGAAGCGGACGATGGGGCGTCGCATCTACGGCGGCCACTCGTCGCATCTTCCGCTGCGAGTCAACCAGGGAGGCGTGATCCCCGTAATCTTCGCATCGGCTCTGCTCAGCATGCCGGTGACACTCTTCAACGCGATCCCTGCGCTGAAGCGCTTTGTCTACTTGATTACGACGGGAAGCCCGCTGTACATCGCGCTGTATGTGCTGTTGATCTTCTTCTTCACCTACTTCTACAGCTCGATCGTGTTTGACCCGAACGACATCGCCAAGAACGTTCGTGAATCGGGCGGGTTCATCCCAGGCGTTCGTCCGGGCAGGCCGACGGCCGACTACATCACCAGCATCCTCAACCGACTTCTGCTGATTGGCGCCTTGTTCCTGTCGGCAGTCGCCATCCTTCCGTTCATCCTGTCTTCCCTCAGCAATCTGCAGAGCATGTTCCTCGTCGGCGGCACGTCTCTTCTGATCGTCGTCGGTGTCGGAATCGACACGTTGATGCAGATCGAGGCGCATCTGGTGATGCGCCACTACGAGAGCCTCACCAAGTCCGGTCGACTCCTCGGAAGGAGGGGTTGATGCCGCTCACCCGAGTGGCGCTTCTCGGGCCTCCTGGAGCAGGGAAAGGAACGCAGGCGAAGCGGATCGTCGAGAAGCTGAACCTCGTTCACCTGTCGACCGGTGACATTCTACGAGACGAAGTCTCGCGTACGACAGATCTGGGAACACAGGCAAAGACGTATATGGATCGTGGCGAGCTGGTGCCGGACGCGCTCATCGTGGACATGATCCGCGGGCAAATTGATGACGCACGTTCGGGGTTTCTGCTCGACGGCTTCCCGCGGACAGTCGCTCAGGCCGAAGCTTTGGCAGAGATCAGCGAACTCGATGTTGTGATCTACATCGACCTTCCCCGCGACGAAGTGGTGCGGCGTCTCACCGCACGTCGAGTCTGCCTCAGCTGCGGGCGGATCCACAACTTGGCTTTCCGTCCACCGGCAGACCCGGGAACTTGCGACACATGCGGCGGGAAGCTGATTCAGCGAGATGACGACACGGAAGACGTCATCCAGAACCGGTACGACGTGTATCAAGCGTCGACCTCGCCGCTCATCGCGTACTATCGTGAACGAGACCTCCTGCAGGAAGTCGATGGGAGGCTCGGAAGCGACGAGGTCTTCGAGCGCATTGCAGGCATGCTCGCAGGATGATCGCGCTCAAGACGGCTGCGGAACTTGAGATCATGCGGCAGAACGGCGCCGTTCTCGCTTCCATTCTTCAAGAGCTCTGCGAGACGGCGGTTCCCGGTCAGACGACAGGCTTCCTCGACCGACTCGCCGAGAAACGAATCCGCGAAAGCGGAGGAGAACCAGCATTTCCGAAGTTCGCGGGATTCCCAGGGACGATCAACGCATCCCTGAACGACGAGGTCGTTCACGGCGTCCCAACAGACGATCGGCGTCTCCGGAGAGGGGACGTCTTCTCCATCGACATCGGCCTCGTGCGGGGTGGATTCTGCGCGGACGCGGCGACGACGATTCCGATCGGCGAGGTCGCTCCAGAGGTGAGGCGGCTGCTCGACGTGGGCAAGATGAGCTTGTGGAAGGGGATCGAACAAGTTAGAATCGGCAATCGCTTGTCGGATGTCTCGCATGCCATCGGGTCCTACGTAGAGGAAGCGGGTTTCCATGTTGTGCGAGAGTACGTCGGGCATGGAATCGGAAGAGCACTGCACGAGGACCCTCAGATTCCGAACTACGGGCCTCCGGGCCGTGGTGTTCGGCTTTGTGCTGGCATGACGTTTGCCATTGAGCCGATGGTGAAGATCGACGCTCTGCCAACGGCGGTCAGAGACGACCGATGGACCGTAGTGACAGGTTCTGGTGGGTTGAGCGTGCACTATGAGCATACGGTTGCGCTGACCGAAGAGGGAGTAGAGGTTCTGACCTACAAGGAGGTGAGTTCGGACACACGTGGCAACGGATGAGGAGCGTGGGAAGAAAGACGTGATTCGTGTTCGCGGGGACGTGCTCCAGAGCCTGCCGGGTTCTACGTTTCGCGTGAAGATGAGCAACGGGCACGTTATCCTTTGCCACATCTCAGGGCGGATCCGAAAGCACTACATTCGGATTCTTACCGGAGATCGAGTGATCATCGAACTCTCGCCGTACGACCTGACGAAAGGGCGCATCGTCTACCGCGAGACTTAGGAGACGTCCGGAGACAAAATGAAAGTACGAAGCTCCGTGAAGAAGATCTGTGCACACTGCAAGGTGATCCGGCGTAATGGCCGTTTGCGCGTCATCTGCCGGAATCCGAAACACAAGCAGCGCCAAGGCTAGGGGGAGAACAGGTACATGGCACGTATCGCCGGAGTGAACCTACCGAATAACAAGCGGATCGAGATCGCTCTGACATACATCTACGGCATTGGACAGAAGCGCGCGGCGGAGATCATTGACAAGACCGGGATGTCCCCGGACGTCCGAGCCAAAGACCTGACGGAGAACGAGGTTGCGTCCCTACGCCGCGAAGTGGAGCAATACATGGTGGAGGGCGATCTCCGACGTCGGGTCGTCTCGAGCATCCAGCGACTGAAGGACATCAACTCACATCGCGGGAGTCGGCACAGGAGAAGGCTCCCGGTTCGCGGGCAGCGGACGCGAGCGAACGCTCGCACGTGGAAGGGCCCGCGTCCGTCGAAGGCCGGGAAGAAGAGGTAGGGATGGCGAAAAACATCAAACTCGAGCGCGCGGTGATTCACGTTCACGCGACGTTCAACAACACGATCATCACTGCAACCGATCCTAGCGGAAACCCGATCGCTTGGAGAAGCCCGGGAGCCGTCGGCTACAAGGGATCGAGAAAGGGAACACCATATGCCGCGCAGATCGCCGCCGATTCTCTGACCCGTGAGATCAAGGAATTCGGTGTTCGATCGGTCGCGATCCGTGTCAAGGGAACCGGTTCGGGGCGGCAGTCGGTCATCCAGACGATCAAGGCGTCCGGGATTCGCGTCGAAGAGGTCAAGAACGTCACGCCGCTTTCCCACAGCAAGGGGAGAAGGTAATGGGACGAGACGCCGGACCACGCTGCAAGCAGTGTCGTCGAGAAGGTGAGAAGCTGTTCCTGAAAGGCGATCGCTGCTACACGCGAAGCTGTCCGTTCGCGCGGAAGGCAAAGCCGCCAGGGGAGGGCCCACGGCGACGAAGGCCGCGACGCAGCCAGTATCAGATTCACCTGCGCGAGAAGCAAAAGGTGCGACGAATCTACGGCCTCCGCGAACGGCAGTTCCGCAACTACTTCGCCCAGGCGAAGCGGAAGAAGGGGATCACCGGCGAGGCGCTGTTGACACTGCTCGAGCGTCGTCTGGACAACACGGTCTACCGCGCTGGCTTTGCGTCATCCCGCCAGCAGGCGCGTCAGATGATCTGTCATGGACACTTCACCCTGAACGGCCGTGCGACCAACGTTCCTTCGGCCATGTCGCGGGAAGGAGACATCGTCGCGGTGAAAGAAGGGCGGCGTGGTCGGGTCAAGGCGATCGTCGACGCGAATCAGGGGCGCGACGTCTCCCCGTGGATCGAAGCCAATGCCGAGGCGATGACGTTCTCCGTTATTGCTCCGCCCAACGTGGAGCAGATACGGCTGAACATCGCGACGAACCTGATCGTCGAGTACTACTCCCGCTAGGAGAGAACGATGGACGAAGTCATCTTCCCCGATCAGATCAAGGTTGACACGCTCACCAAGACGAGCGGCAAGATCGTTGTCGGCCCGCTTGAGCGAGGGTTCGGCGTCACATTGGGCAACTCTCTCAGACGAACGCTCCTTTCAGCGATTCCCGGGGCCGCGGTCGTACGTGTTCGCTTCTCTGGGAAGTACCATGAGTATGACACGATCGAGGGCATCAAAGAGGACGTCCTCGACATCATTCTCAATCTCAAAGGCCTAGCGTTGCGTCTGAACGACGACGAGGTGAGGCGCCTCACACTAGAGAAGAAGGGACCTGGGGAAGTGACGGCAGCCGACCTCAAGATCCCCCCCGGCGTCGAGATCGTCAATCCGGATCTCCACATTGCCTCGTTGAACAGCAAGGGCGTCCTGGAGATGGAGTTGGAGGTCGAAACGGGATTCGGTTACGTACCGGCTGAGAAGAACCGACTCGAGGACTCACCGTTGTCGGTGATCCCGATCGACGCTGACTTCTCTCCGGTACGGAAAGTAAACTTCGTCATCGAGGATACCCGCGTCGGCGGGAAGACCGGCTACGAGCGCCTGGTTCTCGAGCTGACAACGGATGGCGCAATTCGCCCTGAAGAGGCCCTGTCTGAGGCAAGCCGTTTGCTGCAGCGGCATCTCGATCCGTTCAAGGATTTCGCTGAGCATCCGTTCGGCATGTCCGTAGACGAGGCCGAGGGGCTCGCTGAAGAGGAGCGGTCGATTCCGCTTCTCGATCTTGACATCGATCAGCGCGCGTGCAACCTGCTGCACGAAGCAGAGATCACGACGCTCAGCGAGCTTCTTTCGCACCCTCGCGAGGAGCTTCTGGACATCCACGGCTTCGGTGCGAAGACACTGAACAAGGTCGAAGATCGGCTCACCGAACTTGGCTACAGTCTGCAGACCGAACAGGAGATGCGCAGTGAGGCATAGACAAAAGGGCGACAAGATCGGTATGACCAGGGGTCACCGTCTAAGCGTGCTGGCCAACCTGACCAATGCCTTGATCCAGCATTCGAAGGTCGACACGACCTTCGCGCGGGCCAAGGCCGTGCAGCGGTTCGCCGAGCGCTTGATCACCCTCGGCAAGCGCGGCGACCTGCACGCGCGCAGGATCGCCTTCTCCCGGATGCGCGACAAGGCCGCCGTCGACAAGCTGTTCACTGAGGTCGGCCCGAAGTTCGAGGACCGAGCCGGGGGGTACACGCGAGTCGTGAAGCTTGGCCCAAGGCGGGGCGACGGCGCCGAGCGAGCACGTCTAATGCTCGTCGAGTAGTACGTCTCGCAGTCAGCTCCCAAGGCAGCAAGCCGGCCCCGGTCGCGGGGCCGCTCTCTTTCTCCGTCTAGACGCTCGCCAACGCAGACCCAGTTCGATCGCGGCGATCACGTAGACGAATCAGCATGTCCTCGGTCATCGAAGCAATGTCGTAGCTCGGTGTCCAGCCCCATTCCTCACGAGCCGCACGATCGTCGATCGTCTTGGGCCAGGAATCGGCGATTTCCTGCCGGAAGTCCGGCGCGTACGAGCAAACGAACTCCGGGACGTGCTTCTTGATCTCCTCGGCGAGCTCACGGGCGGAGAAGCTCATCGCACCAAGGTTGAAGGAACAATGGTGGCGAAGCTTTTCGGCATCGGCCTGCATCAAGTCGAGTGTCGCCTTGATGCAGTCGGGCATGTACATCATCGGGAGAGTCGTGTCCGGACGAACGAAACAAGTGTAGGCGCCACTCTCAACGGCGTGGTAGAAGATCTCTACCGCGTAGTCCGTCGTGCCGCCGCCGGGAGGCGTCTCGCTGGAGATGATCCCGGGATAGCGCAACCCTCGGACGTCGAGTCCGTACCGTCGGGCGTAGTAATCGCCGAGCAGCTCGCCGGCCACCTTGGTGATCCCGTAGACGGTGGTCGGCTGAAGAACCGTCTCCTGCAGGGCGGGGTCTCGCGGCGTTTCGGGGCCGAAGACGGCAATCGAACTGGGCACGAACACGCGGGAGAGCTCCTGCTCGCGTGCGACTTCGAGAACGTTGATCAGCCCGTCGATGTTGACCTTCCATGCCAGCAGCGGGTTCGCCTCTCCCGTCGCCGACAGGATCGCAGCGAGATGGTAGACGATGCCGATTCCGTGTTCATCGACAGAATGCGACAGCTGCTCGCGATCCGTGACGTCGACAGTGACGAACGGCCCCGATTCGCGCAGGGCTGCGCTGGGCGGCGTGCGATGTCCTGCAGCGACCACGTTGTCGCTTCCGTACCGCTCGCGAAGCGCGAGCGTCAGTTCGGAACCGATCTGTCCGACGGCTCCGGTCACAAGAATCCTCTTCATCCCTGCCCCATCCCCTCTTCTTGAGATTGTTGCCGGATTGTACGCGACACGTCATCCGCCGGGCACGGGGGCCACACCAGGACGTCTCGGGTGTTGTCGGAACCTCGCTCGTGGCACTCGGACACAACCTCCTCCTGCATGGAATCGCTCACGTCGATCGTTCATCCTCTTCCGCTGGATTGCGGATTCCCGGCTTCCTATCTATACTTCGGTCAAGATGGCCTCGGCGATCGGGATCGACATCGGCGGCACATTCATCGACATCGTCATCGCCGGCGAAGAAGGCGTGCAATACGTCAAGGTCCCTTCCACACCAGGTTCTCCGGCGGACGGCGTTCTCGACGGCCTGAGCCGCCTCATCGATGCCGGAACCATCGAAGCATCGACGGTCGAACGCGTCATCCACGGCTCAACCGTGGCGACCAACGCGTTGCTGGAAGGATCGTGGGCGAGGACCGCGTTGGTTATGACGCGCGGATTTCGAGACGTACTGGAGATCGGAAGGCAGCATCGACCGCGCCTCTTCGACCCGTTCTTCGTTCGATCTGAGCCGATTGTGTCGCGGGATCTCCGCTTCGAAGTCACCGAGCGCCTCGACGCTGGCGGGCATGTTCTCATACCACTCGATCGCGAGGACGTCGAAGAACTGATTCCTCTTCTTCGAGAAGCGGAAGTCGAGGCGATAGCCGTCTCGTTTCTCTTCTCGTTCCTTGACCCAACACATGAGCGGGAAGTGCGCCGGATCCTCGCGCCGGCGCTGGACGTGCCAGTCGTCGTGTCGAGCGATGTCCTGCCGGAGTTCCGCGAGTACGAACGGACCTCGACCACCGTCATCGCGGCCGCCCTTCGCCCGGTCGTAGGGAAGTACGTGTCGCGTCTGGAAGCGGGGGCGCAGAAGCTTGGCTTGCCGGAACGCTGGCAGATCATGCAGTCAAGCGGGGCCGTGACGAGCGCGCAGAAGGCGGAGGAAGAGCCGGCTCGGGTTCTTCTCTCCGGTCCGGCGGGCGGCGTGGAGGGGGCGCGAGCGATCGGAACCCTCGTCGGAGAACCCAACCTGATCACGATGGACATGGGGGGGACAAGCTGCGATGTGGCGCTCGTGTGCGACGGCCGAATCGGATGGTCGACGAGCGGAAACGTCGGCGGCCATCCGGTGGCGCTGCCGATGGTCGAAATTCACACCATCGGTGCCGGCGGCGGCAGCATCGCCTGGATGGACGGAGGAGGCGCCCTGCGTGTCGGACCGGAGAGCGCAGGGGCGAACCCTGGTCCCGCATGCTACGGTCGGGGCGGTGAGCGACCGACGGTGACCGACGCGCACCTCTTGCTCGGACACTTCCTTGCAGATCGGCCGATCGGCGGGCTGCGTTCGTTGAACCTTGATCGCGCAGCGTCTGCGGTGCGATCGATCGCGGAGCCACTGGGCTTGACGACCGAGGGTGCGGCATTCGGGATCCTCGAAGTCAGCGACGCGGCGATGGAGCGTGCCGTACGCGTCATCTCCGTGGAGCGCGGCCGCGATCCTCGGGATTGCGCGCTCGTCGCGTTCGGCGGCGCAGGCCCCCTGCATGCGGTCAGCGTCGCTCGACGCCTGTCCATCCCGCGCGTGATCGTTCCGGAGTGTGCGGGAGTCCTCTCCGCGTATGGCCTGCTCACCGCGGAGGCGGGCCATGACTACAGCCGGAGCGTCGTCCGCCCGCTTCGGGGGATCTCGGCCGATGCGATCTCACAGATTCTGGCCGAGCTTCGCAACACCGGAACCCAGACGCTCCGCGCCGAGGGCGTACCCGACGGCAAGATCCGATTCCGGGCGTCCGTCGATCTCCGCTACGTCGGGCAATCCCACGAGCTCAACGTGGATCTGCCAACGTGCGAGACGATCGAGGATGCAATGATGGATGCACTCGCGGCGTCATTCCACGAGGTGCACGCGGAGCGGTTCGGTCACGCCGCACTCGATGAGGCCATCGAACTGATCACTCTGCGGGTTCGTGCGTTCTCGCCATCGGTCGAGCCGCTAGGCTCCTCGTCGATGGGAACCGCGGCGCTGGACGACAAGAAGGGCGAAGCCTGGTTCGGCCCGGAAGGACCGACAGAGACGTTGTTCGTCGACCGCGCTCGCCTTCGGCCCGGCGAGATGCTCACTGGGCCGTTGGTCGTGTGCGGCGCGGAGTCGACGCTCCTCGTCCCTCCCGGCGTGCGCGGCGAACGGGATCGATTCGGGACCATTCTCCTGGAGGTCGGATGAACGCCGGTGACTCGCAGATCGATCCTGTCACACTCGAAGTGATGCGACACGCGCTCGCGGCCGTCGGTGAGGAGATGAACGCGAACCTCGTTCGCACCGCGTACAGCCCGAACATCAAGGAGCGACGAGACTGCTCGTGCGCAATCTTCGACGGAAGCGGTCAGATGGTCGCTCAAGCGGAATCCATTCCGGTCCATCTCGGGGCAATGCCGGCCTCGGTCGAGGTAGCGATCGCGTACGCGGGCGGCCTCGGGCCCGGAGACATCGTCGTCCTCAACGACCCCTACGCCGGCGGCGCTCACCTGCCGGACATCACGTTCGTGGCTCCCGTCTTCCTTGAGGACGAGCTGATCGCCTACGTCGCGAACCGCGCCCATCACGCCGACGTGGGCGGGAAAGAGCCGGGAAGCCTCGCCGGCGACGCGCGGGAGATCTACCAAGAGGGCCTTCGGATTCCGCCGGTTCGTCTGTGGAAGCGAGGAGAGCTCGACCAGGACCTCGCCGACCTGTTGCTGCTGAACGTGAGGACGCCCGACGAGCGGTGGGGAGACCTTCGGGCTCAGCGGGCGGCCTGCGAAACGGGGATCGCCCGACTCACCGCGTTGATCGCACGGTACGGAAGAAAGAGGCTGTGCGAGGGAATGAACGCCATCCTGGAGTACTCAGAGCGACGGATGCGCTCGGAGATCGAGCGGCTTCCGGATGGATCTGCGACATTCGAGGACGTCCTCGATGACGACGGTGTCACCAACGTACCGGTCCGGATTCGAGCAACCGTAGACATTCGCCACGATCGGATCGTCATCGACTTCGCCGGGAGTTCCCCTCAAGTCGCCGGGCCGGTGAACGCCGTGTCGGCCGTGACAACTTCAGCCGCCTACTATGCGGTTCGAGCACTCACGGATCCCGAGATTCCACCGAATGCCGGTTGTTACCGGCCGATCGAGGTGCTCGCCCCCGAAGGAACCGTGGTCTGCGCGAGACCGCCGGCACCCGTGGTCGGAGGGAATCTTGAAACTTCTCAGCGGGTGGTCGACGTGGTTCTCGGCGCGTTCGGCCGGATCCTGCCGGAGGTGGAGATCGCCGCGAGCCAAGGAACGATGAACAACGTGGCGATCGGAGGGGTCGATCCGAGAAGCGGACGGGCATACACGATCTACGAGACGATCGCCGGGGGATGGGGCGCCCGGCCGTGCTCGGACGGCGTAGACGGGATGCACTCCCATATGACGAACACGCTGAACACCCCGGTCGAGGCGCTCGAAATCGCGTATCCGCTCCGGATCGAGCGCTACGAGCTCGTCGCCGGAAGTGGAGGAGCGGGGCGTTTTCGGGGAGGGCTCGGGATCCGTCGCGACATCACGGCCGTCGATCACGACGCGAGGGTCTCCGTCCTGTCCGACCGACGAACACATGGACCCTACGGCGTCGCTGGCGGTGCGCCTGGATCGGTCGGCGCCAACGCGATCGTTCGCACAACGGGGGAGGAGACCCCGCTTCCGGGAAAGACAAGCGTCTCGCTCTCGGCTGGAGAGACGATCAGCGTTCGTACCCCGGGCGGAGGGGGCTACGGCGACCCGAGCGACCGTGCCGAAGAGGCGCAGGCCAGGGACCGGCGCGAGGGACGCGCCTAGCTCCTGTAACTTCAGCAAATTGCAGACGATCTCTGATACTTCACGAACGCGCATCCATCCGTTATACTGATCACACTTGAGAGCAAACGCTCTTCGCAGGCCGCGGAGGTCGTCTCAGAGTCCAACCGGCGAAAGCCAACTCAACACGTTGCAGTTCGCGCAGGCAGAGAAAGCCAGTACGAACCACGAAGGAACAGCGAGACGCGTGAGTCCGACGCGTCACGTGTCCACCCGACGGCAACCCAAGGAGGTGGGACGTGAGAGAGCTGAGAACACCCAGCAACCGGGCACTTCTGGAGCGACTCTGGATCGAAGAGCCGGCGTTGCGCGACCTCCTCGAGACCTGCACATCGCGCGAGGAGGCGAGAGAGCATGTCCTGTCCTACCTCGAGGATCTGGATTCCGCGTTGCGGAACGGGGCATTCGATCTCGACCGGATTGAGCAAACGACGGCGCTCACTTGGATTGGGGCGCTCAAGGACATGCTGTCTCCGGAGAACGAGGCGCTCGCGAGCTTCAGCACGATCGACCTCCTCTGGAGAGCCGCGCGAGGTGACGTGGACGACATGTCGGAGGACTTCGTGGAGGAGTTCGCGCACATCTTCAAGGCGATCGAAGGCCAGAGCGGGCTCGGGCGGGGATGGCTCCATGCCGACGACGAGAACCAGGACTTCGAAAGCCTTCCTGCGTCCGGTCGGAGAGCGGCCCGAGCTCGATCTCACGTCCTCGACGGAATGGCCGACTCGTTTTGGTCGAAGGTCAACGCACATTCGAGCGGCCTGTCCGAGCCCGCGATTCGTTCTCGCATCGCCAGTCAAGATCGGATCCTGGCGTATCTTGGGGGAACGCATCGAGACTGGGCGTGCGCAGACTGGCAAGCGGCACATGTGTTGAAGGGCGAGCGAGGCGCACGCGTTCTGCAGGATCTCGTCCCGCTCGCCAGCGGGGAGCTTGCCGCCGTCCGCCTCGCCGTGCAGTACAAGATCCCGTGGGGAATCACGCCTTACTACCTCTCCCTGTTCGACTTTGACTCCTCCGATCGGACGCTGGACGGACAGGTTCGCTCGCAAGTGATCCCACCGCTGCACACGGTCCGCGCCATGATCGAGCACCGCGCGGATCGGGGCCGAGCCTTCGACTTCATGCGCGAGCGAGACACGTCGCCGATCGATCGGATCACAAGACGGTATCCGACGGTGGCCATCTTCAAGGTCTGCGATACATGCCCACAGGTTTGCGCGTACTGCCAGCGGAACTGGGAAATCGCAGACGCGATGGAGCTCGATCACATTCCGTCACGCGCGGATCTCGAGCCGGCGCTGAGGTGGTTCGAAGCGCACCGGGGGGTCATCGATGTCTTGCTCACGGGAGGCGACCCTCTGCTCCTGAAGGATGATCTCCTCGGGTACCTTGTTGAGCGTTTCTCGGAAATGGAACACATCCGCCATGTTCGGATCGGGACGCGTATTCCGGTCGTGATGCCGATGCGGGTGACCGGCGCGCTAGCCGAAGTACTCGGCTCTGCGATCGTCCCGGGCCGGAGGGCCGTGTCCGTCGTCACGCACGTGGAGAGCGCGTACGAGATCACCCCGGATCTTGCAGCCGCAATCGACCGGCTCAGGCGACGAGGGATCGGCGTCTATAACCAACAGGTCTTTACGCTCGAGACGAGCCGGCGGTTCCAGATCACCGCGACGCGGATTGCGCTGAAGCAAGCGGGGATCGATCCATACTACACGTTCTACACCAAGGGAAAAGACGAGCACCGCGACTATTTGGTTCCGATCGCGCGCATGCTTCAGGAGCGCAAGGAAGAGGCCCGGCTCCTGCCCGGGATCTTTCGCACGGACGAGCCGGTGTTCAACGTTCCCGGACTCGGGAAGACCCACCTCCGCGCACAGCAGGATCGAGAGCTGATCGGAATTCGTGCCGACGGTCGCCGGGTCTACCTGTTCCACCCCTGGGAGAAAGGAATTCGCCCGGTCGCTCCTTGGCCGTACGTCGACGTATCGATCTACGACTACCTGAGGAGGATCGAATCGCTCGGCGAGAACCCGGAGGACTACGAGAGCATCTGGTACTACCTCTAGCACTCTTACGGCTCCGAGGGGGCGGAGATCCTCACAAGCTCCCACGTGAACTGATACGTGTTGCCATCGATGGTCTGGAGACCGGCCCCCGACATCTGGTCTTCGTCGAAATCGCCATCAAGCGAGATCGAGACGTTGCGCGGGGGCGTGAGCACGTCAGCAACTCCGGATGCCTCGATGCGGACCGATCGTGCGCTTGTGCGCCCGGAAGAGATGGCGAGATCGAACGGCTGAGACCCCGGCCCCATCAAGGTCACCGTACCTGACACGTTTCGGTTCTCGTGCGTTAGCGTAAGCGAGATCGAGCTGGTGAACCCCGATGACGGTCCGTCGATCCAGAGAAGCGTTCCGGCCCACTCGCCGGTGACGTCTATGGAGACGAGAAAAGCACAGCCGCCCAGCGTCAGCGCAGCGAACAACACGACGCGGGCGAGGATCACTTTCTGCAAGTGTGTCACGTGTCCCTCCTCACGCGAACAGTCTCCGTGTTCTCCCCTCTGCTCGGAAAGGAGGTGTGAGACGAACACGGAGGACGTGGGACACCTTCTTGCCGAGGATTGCCGCGCGTGAATGCGACAACCTAGAAGAGGCCGACGTAGATGGCGACGACGTCGAGGATACTGGCAACCGCGCAGGCCGCCAATGCCGTGGGGATCCCACATCTTATCCACGTCCGCGCCGTGATGGGCGTGCGCGTCTTCTCGCTCTGCGAGATCACGATGACGTTGGCCGTGGCGCCGATCGGCGTCGCGTTTCCGCCGAATCCCACACCGAGAGCCAGCGCCCACCAGAGGGGACCCACGGCGACGCCCTGAGATTCGAGTCCGGCAAGGATCGGGAGCATGGCAATCGTGAACGGGACGTTGTCGACGATGGCGGACATCAGTGCGGCCGCCCATAAGACCGCGAGCGACGCCACGATGATCCCGTGGCGGGTGAGCGACGCGATCGCCGTGGCTACGATGTCGAGGGTTCCGGCCGCATCGAGACCGCCTACGATGACGAACAGACCGATGAAGAACAGCAGGACGTCCCAGTGGATCTCTCGGAGGGCGTCCCGCACATTCGGCCAGATCAGCAACAGGCCCGCGCTCGCCCCCATCAGGGCGACGGTCCCCGATTCGAGTCCGATCCGCTCATGAACGAAGAACAGGGCGACGGTTCCGGCGAGAACGGCAAGGAGCCGGCGCGTTGCGGACCGGTCCGTGATGGCGCTGCGCTCTTCCATCGCCAGAAGCCGATCGATGTTCTTCGGTCTCTGCGTCAAGGCCGAGCGGAACAGCAGCAGGAGGAGTCCCATCACCACGATCCAAGTCACGATCACGATCGGTGCGAGGTGTGTGACGAAGTCGGTGAACGAGAGCCCGGCCGCCGAGCCGATGAGGATATTCGGCGGATCGCCGATCAGTGTAGCCACGCCGCCGATGTTCGACAGCATCACCTCGCCCAGCAGGAACGGAATCATCGGAACGCCCAGAATGTCTGCCAGCGACATGGTGATCGGGATCATCAGGATAATCGTCGTGACGTTGTCGAGCGCCATCGACACGAGGGTCGTCGCCAACCCCAGGTAAACGAACAGGAGCCACGGCTTGCCGCGCGCCAGCTTGGCGGCCTTGATCGCCAGGTACTCGAAGAAGCCGGTCGCTCGGAAGAGCCCCACGATGACCATCATCCCGAACAGCAGTGCGATCGTGTTCGCGTCAGTCGCCTCGACTGCCTCCGTAGGGGAGTAGAACGAGAACCAAGTTCCCACAGCCAGCATGGCGACCGCGCCGATCATCACAACGAGCGTTCGGTGCACGCGCTCGGCGAGGATTCCCACGTACGTCAGTAAGAAAATGGAGGTCGACAGGGCAATCGGCCAGATAGAGGCGGCCATGCTGAGGCGGAAGCTTAGCACCTGATCCGGCGCAGCACAAGGGAACGCGTGCGGCCCGTCACTCTCCAGTCCTAGACACTCTTGCGCTGTCGCCTGCGCGGGGGACCGAGGTATACTCAGCGAGAAAGGCGGAACGGATGCCGGAACTCCCCGAGCTTGTCGTGATGTGTGAGGCGTTGCGAGAGCGGGTCACGGGACGCCGCCTCCTCGAGGCACGCCCCTACCGCGCAGGCATCCTCAAGACCGTCGAGCCCCCCATCGACGCGCTCGTTGGAGAGGCGTTCACGGGGGTCGACCGACGTGGGAAGCACCTGATCCTGAAGATCCGCGACGATCTTCACGTCGTTCTGCACTTGATGCTCGCCGGGCGGTTGGTGCTCTGCAAGAGCCACACGAAGGTGACCAAAGCGAGCGGCTTCGTCTTCCGCTTCGAAGACGGCGAGGATCTGCGGCTCATCGAGAACGGGCACGTGAAGCGAGCCAAGGTTCACGTCGTTTCCGATCCGCACGACGTCGACTGGATTGCCAGCGCCGGACCGGAGCCGCTGTCCGATGCGCTCACGCGCGAGTATCTGAGGGGCGCGGTCTCGAATCGCCGCCAGCAGCTGAAGAAGGTCCTCACCGATCAGAAGACGATCGCCGGAATCGGGACCGCCTACGCCGACGAGATCTGCTTCGCCGCGCAGCTCTCGCCCATCCGCTACGTCAGCACGTTGAGCGATGAAGAGATCGAGACGCTCTTTCGTTCGATCCGGTCGGTTCTGACCGCAGCGATCGACAAGATCCGCGCCCAATCCGGCGAGGCGCTGTTGGCGGGACACAAGCGAGACTTCCTGCAGATCTACAAGAAAACCGGTCGGCCGTGCCCGACGTGCGGAACGAAGATCGCAGAGATCCGGTACGCGCAGACGCGGACCTACTACTGCCCCGACTGCCAGTCCGCCGGACGGAACCTTCCCGATCGCCGCTCCTGGCTCACGCGGTAGGGGCGCGCACCCGTGCAGACGTCCTGTGTTCGGGCGGCACTTCGGTCGATAGCGGCAGAGAAGCTACACGGAGACCGCGAAGACCCTGACCTCGTCTGTCGCCAGCGAAAGGACCTCTGCCTGGTACCCCCTAGTGGACTGGTTTCGAACTCAGCGGTTCGAAGACCGTCGCTCTGGGTGACCAAACGGAACGGGTTTCGAACTGGTACACCTAACGTCACCGTAGACGTCTGGTGCAGAAGGCTCTGGGTCATGTGGACCTCTCGACAATGATGATCTATACCCACGTCCACGATGAAGAGGTGGAATCGGCGCTGAAGACCCGTCAATCAACTCCGAATACGACCAGTGAGTCGCGTGACGCTATTCCTTTGTCGCTGTGTCGGTGTCAAGAAGACTCCGCCCGCATTCGTTCCAGCGGACTAGCTCATCACGGGTTTCCCGAGGAAGCTCCTCGAGGAAAAACCGGCCATAGGCCAGCCAGCGCCTGCGCACACTACCTAGACCGAGCCTCAAGTCCCAAATGGCTGGCCCCAACTACATGGCCGCGAGAACTCTCATGTCCTCGAACCATTCCGACAAGTCGCCATCTGGATCGACCTCATCCAGCAAGGCTTTCGTCATGTACCTGGGAGCGTGAGAGCATAGCACCCGCTTCGCCCGTGACTCCTTCTCTTCCTGTTTCTCCTCTGTCAGGTCTACCCAGGGATTCGGACTCTCAGATGCTTCATGTACTAGCTGCGCCACAACACGAGGGACATCATCGAACGCTTCCAAGCTGCTTCCGAACTCAAGGGTGATACCAAGATCTTCGTATGCAGCGACAATGGCCCTGCTGTGCAGGTAGTTCTCCATCTCCCTCTTCGACGTGCTTCGTGCCTTGCAGCGATACCGTGCGTTTACTAGCTCGATAGCCTCGTTGTGCTTAGGCTGGGCTGGAGGTGGGACATCTCGGTCATAGAGATGAAATTCGGGCCGGTTCAACCTCTCAAGGCGGGAAGTCCACAGCGCAAGCGTGGACCCTCCCAGCGGGAAGAAGATAATCTCACCATCCAACTCCATCTTCTCGAGGTCCAGTAGGTCAATCCCATCGTTTCGCAATGATGATGCCATGGTCCGCAGAAAGGTGATGTCGTGGGGGCCTTCGACGCCGATGAATAGCTTGACTGTGTTGTCCGGCAGGACACCCAGTGATCGAACGAACACCCGATTCGTCTCCAGACCGCCCTTCATGATCTCCCTGCTCTTGTCATCCGCAACATGGATGTATCGCAGGCAGCTATCTGGCAATGCGCGCGCCAGCATGGGCGTGTGCGTGCTGATAACTACTTGAGCCTCGCAGGACAGATCGCCTAGAGCTCTTAGCAGAATCCGTTGGCTATTTGGGTGCTGGCTGGTTTCGGGTTCTTCGACAGCGTAAATGACGGTCCGGTCCCCGGCTTCTCGTGCCAATTGCTCGGCCTTCGCACGGAAGAAGCTGAGTAGAATCAGCCTCTTCACTCCGCTGCCGCGTTTGTTGATGGGGATGTCGTCGTCTGAGGTGATGCTGGCCTTGAATAGGCTGTCCCAGCGCGGAGAGGCGAATGTTGGGTTGAGTTGAGTGGCAAGAGAAGGATCCATCTCCCTCAGCTTGTCCAGGGTCGAGCGAGCAATCTTCTGCACCTCTACTCTGACGAACTCAGTGATGGCCTCGAGTTCAGCTTCTTTTGCCTTGATCGCCTCCTTAACCGCAGCCTTCAGAGGGTCTTGCGCTTCGGGGTCCTGATCAGTGCTTTGCCGATCTGACTTAAAGAGGGCAAACGCAGGCAAGTACTTCTTCAGTTCCGTCCATATTTTCTTCGCGTTCTCGTCGTTCAACGGGACCTCAGTAGGGGCGGGCGACAGTGTCCCAAGATGATCGCGAATGCGTGCCCGGAGCTGCGCGTTCACCTTCTGATCGACACCTTCGAGATCGACTCCCAACGCGCTAGCGCGCTTCTTCAGGTCCGGATTCTTGAGTTGCAGAAGATCCTTTGCGCCGTCCACGCTTGGATGCAGGGCATACGCTGCGACGCTCCTACACTTCGGCTTTTGCAGCTCTCCGCTGTAGCTCTTACGAATTTCCAGTCGGCCGTGCTCATTCAAGAGGAACTCAGTGCTGAGCTTCGTAGGATACGCATCATCGATGACGACTTCGTCCGGCAAGTCAGTGAATTCGCACGTGATTGCTAGATCGGAGGGATCACCGCCCTTGGAGGCATCGTCCTTGTCTGGGTCGCCATCGTTTAGGAACAGGTCAAGCGCATCCATGATGGTGGATTTCCCGGAGTCATTCCGCCCGACGAGGGTGGTGATATCGTCGAAGTGTACGGTGGTCTCGTTCCGAAAACAGCGGAAATTCCGAACTCTCAAGCATGACAATCTCATGGCTAGCCCCCGATCAGGATTCGATTCCTGACTATCCCCAAGGCATGGTACAGGTTGCGCGAGGCGCAGTTCAACTCCTTTCGTGTCATATATGAGTGCTATAGAAGCGGGGACATCCCCGACGCCATCCTATGGTGGAACAGTGCTTTCGCGCACTTCTCTCGGACGAACTTATTGCCAGAGGGTTTCCCGCCAGGCGTGCTCTCTACGTGTTCGCAGCTACCTGCGACGGGGAAACCGGGCCATCACCTATTCGAGTCATGGTGTCGCAACAAGAGCCTTCACTTGTTGCTGATTCGAGACGGCACTTAGGCATGCCACTTCAAGACCCGTCCAACCTGGCTGACCAGACAGGACGGGTTTCGAACTACTACGCCTAGCGTCTCGCCGTACCTAGAACCCTCGTCGTCAGTTCTCGGTATGGTTGTGGGTTGTACTCACTCTAGTCGTCGTCATCGTCGTCATCGTCGTCATCGTCCGCGGTGGATTCCTCCTCCACGGCCTTCACCTTGAACGGATCTTCGCTTACGACCTCAAGAGCCGCCCCGCACTCAAGGCAGTCGAACTCAGCGTAGAGAACTACTTCTTCAGGCCTCAGCATCAACGTTTCGCCGCACAGTGGGCACACAACCTTACGCATAGTCATCTCCTTCGGCGACCGCTGCACCATGTGCGGGGGCGACGGCTGCTTCGGCCTGCGCTTCAACCACCACGCGAAACGGGCGCATAGTCATCACTCTCAGTTTCGCCCAGCACTCCTGACATCTGCACTGCCCGCCCGCAATTGCGTGTCTCTCAGGGATTTCAATCTGCCTCCGGCACGCAGGGCATATCGTGTCCATCCGGCTCTCCTCCACGTATTGCTGGCCTCGACGCCCGCGGTGCAGTGTCTCCCGCCTCTCATGCAGGAACCCCGATGGCGCTACCCACTACTTCTTCTTCGGCTTCTTCCCCTTGGGTTTCTTGGGGCCCTTCGTCTTGCCGGCCATCTTCATCACCTCCTGTAGTGAACGACCTTCCTCGTCTACTGGGTCATCCGAGGTCCTGTTCTGCTAGTCAGAAGACGTCGATGGTTCCAGGGCGAACCAGTCCTCACCCCCACTAGGAACGGTCTCCTTGAGCAGACACACTCCCTCCCCTCTCAACAGCGACGGCATGAGAGCTTCAGGATCCCAGCCGCTCGACGATCACAACGTGGAACTCTGCTCGTCAGCCCCATCTTCGCCGGCCTCCCAAGAGGAGTGGACGGGCTCTTCCGCTGCGATTCCGAGCAGCAGGGGGGACTCATCAACGACTTCTAGCAGCGCGCCACAGGCATCACAGTAGAACTGCCTGAAGTACTTCAGGTCGTCTTCGTCGATGCTGACCGTGGCACCACACTCCGGACAAGGTGGTCTCAACATTCGCTTCCTCCTCGATCACGTACAGCTTGACACGGCGACGGTCCGGTTCCCACGAGCTGGTGGACCGCCTTCTTCCGCAGGCCTATGGGGTGCACACTGAAGATCTCTAGCACCTTCCAGCACCGCGAGCATCTGCAGAGGTTTCCCTGGAAAAGCACCCCTACACGAACCTCCGGTGGCAGACTGGGCATGTCAGCGTGGTGACCAGCACCTCCTGCATTGCCTCCTCCACCGACCAGAACGACGTTCCCCACGGCACTTCGCAATGGAAATGCTGAGAAGCGGATCGCGTATCGAGTGGAGCAGAATAGAGCCGGGAACAGCGGAAGTCAATAGGTCGGAGCCGCACCCTTCTCCCAGTCTGGAGTACGTCAAGCGGCCTGATTCCAGGCAAGGAATATGCTGACCCCGCAGCATCATGCTTGGCTCCATACGGCCCGGGCCACGCACCCCATCAAGGCTCGTCCCAGGAGGGCCTGCACGCTATGCGACTTCTGCCCTAAGTCGGATCACGGAGCGCTCCAATCAGGGAAGAGCGTGGAACAGCTCACAACACGTGCTTGAATAGGTCAACACGACGTACGATGCCAACCAGTCTTCCATCGCCACCCACGACCGGAAGTAGCCTCAGCTTGTGTCTCAGCATGAGGTCCGCTGCATGCAGGTCATCTGCGTCAGCCTGCACAGAGACAACCTTGTGACTCATGTGCCGCTTGACAGGATCATCGGCGACTCGATTGAGACCGGACGCCAGCTGGTCGATGTTCGGCATGAACGCCGCGCTGTGCAGCAGTTCCATGTACTTCGGAACTGCCGCCGCAAGCACGTCACGCTCTGAGATGATTCCGACCAGGCGGCTCTCCTCGTCAATCACAGGAATACTCGATGTCTCGGATGACTCCAACGTCTCAACCAGGGTGCGTATCGTGTCATCCGATTCCACCGACGTGAGATCCTTGACCATCAACTCGCTCACTTTCATGCGTCCCCTCCAGTCTCTGCAGGTTCTAGTGTGTTTCGCAGCGACCCGGCTTTACGAACCCGAGTTGCGGGATCGTTCCGGACGTTAACGAGTGCTGGATCTGGCAGTCTGCTCAACACGATGATGGCACAAAGAAGCAGGGCCGCTGCAGTGATGTACGTCAAATGATGGCCGACGTGCTGGGCCAGATACCCGCTGGAGACACCAGCAACGGCCGTGCTTCCCCCCGCAATCGCGTTGTAGGTGCCCAATGCTAGGCCTCTGTTCTCCGGCTTCGCAAGGCGGGATGCGAAGGCGACGCCGCTCAACTGGAAGAAAGACCACGTCAGTCCCACAAGAAACAAGAAGACAGCAACTGTCCCCCACGGCAAGTCAGGCACAAGCCAGAGCACGCCAGCCCCCGTGGCAAGCAGCAGCATGCGCGCGCCGAGAGCCCCGATTTGCACGCGTCGATTGCCTTTCTTCTTGATCCGATGCAGCGCGAAGGGGTATGCGATGACGACCCCGGCGTGAAGCATCACGTATCCGTAGAACACAAGCGAAGGTGAATACCCGAGACGCTGCGACATCAAGAGTGCAAGTGGCACAGCGAAGAAGCTGATTCCCGCAAATGCAAGAGAGGACGCGAGCAGGAAGAGCCTTGTCTCTCTGCGGAGCTCCACGAGCCGCCGAAGCGAGAACCGGTGGTACAGGTGGAGAGGGCTGAACTTCCAGGCTTCGACCAATAGGTTCCCTACGGCGACCACGACTCCGCGGAACTTCCGCTGCGTGAAACGCGGCATCGTCGTGGGGATGAGCCAAGCCGCGAGTCCCGCAGACACAAATCCCACGGCCGAAAGAGCCAGCAGCAGCGTTTGGATTCCGATCCGCTCAGACAGCGCGACAAGCGCGGCCGAAACGCCGAGTCCGCCGAGTACCAAGCCCAGAAGCCACCCAGCAGCTCCGGCGAGGTTTAGGGCGCTGATCCCCGACTCCCACGCCCCCTCGTCCTTGCGCTCGATGACAAGCAGGACTGCAACGGAGGCATTGGCTATCCAGAAGAAGCTGAGCAGTGTGTTGTGAAGAATGAGCCCCGCGAACGACGACGAGAAGGCCAGCCCTGCGTGGGCCACGCCGACAACTAGGAAGCTCAAGACCACGAACGCTTTCCGCCGATGCGCGGCGTCCGACAGCCTTCCCCACAGGAGACTCCCAAGCACCGCCGCTGTGCTCGCCAGTGTGGCAAGGATGCCAAGCTGGCTCGGACCTTGATCAAGGATCCGATCGAGCTTCAGCGGGATTAGTACGGATGAGGTCCCCATCACGAGATTCGCGAGGAGGAACGCAACGTACCAAGGCTCAATACTCCTACGAAACGAAAACACGATGCTAGAGCCTCCCGGGGTCTAGGAACTCGGTTCAGGAACACGGCCAATGCAACACAAACACGCCGCGGCCCAGCCCCCCCCTGCAAGCCAGCGCGGCAAGGCCACGGCCTTCCTCGCGCTACTTCACGAGCAGAAGCGGCACACTGGTTGTGTTGGCGACCTCTCGTGCAATGCTTCCCATGAGCGCTCCTTCGAGTCCGCGTCGACCATGCGTGCCCATCACGATGAGATCGGCATCAACCGCGGCTGCCATCTCTACAATAGCCTCCCCAGGGTGTCCTTCCTTAAGGTGCATCTCCACTTCGGTCACGCCGTTGTCTCGCAGCACCTGTGCCGTCTGGTCTGCGATTGCCTTTCCTTTCCGCATGATCTTGTCTGAAGCGACGTCATCCAGGATGTAGTAGTACCAGGGGCCTGCGTAGTTGGTCTCGGAAGCGAACAGCACGTGCACCTTCGCGGAGAGCTTCTCTGCGAGGCTTCCGGCGAAGTCGACTGCCTTCTCGCTGCACTTCGAGCCATCGGTTGGCACCAGGATTACGTCGATGTCCTCCGCACTTGGCCCACTCTTCACTCCGCTACCCTCCTCGGCATCCCAAACGGAATCTGCTGATCGTCTGCGTAGTCTACGGGTGTTGCGCTTCTCGTCGTCGGTACCCGCGTTCCCCACGGCGCCGTGAACACTTACTCCTCTGCCTCCGACAGCGCAGCGTCCATGTCTCGTGAGAAGTCATTCAGCTGGTCGAGTACCGCCTCAAGTTCGCTCGTTGCCTGCTTCAGATGGTCCACAAGCGGCCGCACCTTCTCAATCAGGTCCTTCTTCGAAACGTACCCCATGGTTCCTCCTTGCGCGAGGGACTACACGTGCGATCTACCAATCCTCGTTACCGTAGGATGGAGTCGCAGCTTTCTGCTTCTTCTCTTCTTTCACCTCGGTCACAACGGCATCCGTGGTCAGCATCATCCCAGCGATGGACGCAGCGTGCTGAAGCGCGGAACGGGTCACCTTCATTGGATCGATGATCCCTGCCTTGAACATGTCGCGGTACTCCTCTGCGATGACGTCGAAGCCGATACCCACCTCCGACGCCTTGACCCGTTCAACGACAATTGCCCCCTCAAAGCCTGCATTGCATGCAAGCTGCACAAGGGGAGCTTCGAGGGCCTTGCGAAGGATCCGCACACCGATGGCCTCATCGTTATCAAGCTTCAAGCCGCTCAGCGCTTTCGCTGCGTTGACGAGCGCGATCCCTCCGCCAGGGAGGATTCCTTCTTCGACGGCGGCCTTTGTCGCCTCAAGCGCATCCTCCATTCGGTGTTTCTTCTCTGCTAGCTCAGTCTCGGTGGCAGCCCCCACCTTGATCACCGCGACACCGCCAGCGAGCTTGGCCTTTCGCTCCTCGAGTTTCTCCCTGTCGTAGTCGGAGGTCGTCGTCTCAATCTGCGCCTCGATCTGGGAAACCCTACCCTTGATTGCAGCCTTCGTACCCTTGCCGCCGATGATTGTGGTGTTCTTGCTGTTGACACTGATGCTCGCTGCCTGGCCGAGCATGTCGAGCGTGGTGTCCTTGATGTGCATCCCGACGTCTTCAGCAACGACCGTTGCCCCAGTGAGAACCGCGATGTCTCCGAGCATTGCCTTGCGGCTGTCGCCGAATCCCGGAGCCTTGACCGCGCAGACCGAAAGCAAACCTCGCAGCTTGTTGACGACCAGCGTAGCCAACGCCTCCCCAGTGACGTCCTTGGCGATGATGAGCAGCGGCCGCTGTGCCTGTCCAACGCGTTCGAGGAGGGGCACCAGATCGGTCGCAACCTTCAGCTCTTGGTCGGTCACGAAGACGTAGGGCTCCTCGAGGAGGACCTCCATCTTCTTCGGTTCTGTGACGAAGTAGGGCGAGATGTACTCGCGATCGAACTGCATCCCCTCGACGACCTCGTAGAAGGTTTCGATGGTGTCAGCGTTCTCGACGGTGATGACGCCGGCTCGGCCGACCTCCTCCATCGCATCAGCAATGACCGCTCCGATCACTTCATCGTTTGCCGAGATCGTGGCAACCTGTGCTGTCTCAGCCTTTGTCTTGAGCTTCCGGGACTGCTTCTTGAGGGAATCCACGACCAGCTCAACGCCTTTGTCGATTCCCCTCTTGAGTTCCATCGGATTTGCACCAGCCGCCAGATTCTTGAAGCCTTGCTCAATCAGCGAGTGTGCGAGAATCGTCGCAGTCGTCGTTCCGTCGCCCGCAACATCATTGGTCTTCGATGCGACCTCCTTGACTAGCTGAGCTGCCACGTTCTCGTAGGGATCCTTGTACTCCTGTTCCTTGGCGATCGTTACACCATCATTCGTAATCTCCGGGCGTCCCCACTTCTTGCCCAGGACCACGTTGCGCCCGCGCGGCCCGAGCGTGATGCGTACGACCGCAGCCAGTTTGTCCGCACCGGCCTTCATCCGCCGACGTGCCTCTTCCCCGAAGATGACTTCCTTCGCCATGTGTCTCTCCTCGACCTACTTCTTCTTGACAAGAGCCAGGATGTCCGTCGCCTTGACGATCAAGAGCTTCTCCTGGTCGCGTTCAAGCTCCGTCCCGCCATACCGAGGGACCAGAACGACGTCGCCTTTCTTCACTTCGATCTTCTCGTCAGAGCCCACTGCAAGCACTTCTCCCTGCAGCGCCTTCTCGTTCTTCGCGCTGTCCGGAAGCACAATGCCACCTGGGCTCTTCTTCTCTTCGGACTCGACAAGTTTCAGCAACACCCGATTGCCTAGTGGCTGAACCTTCATGTCATTCCTCCTCTGCTGGCTGACATGACGCGGCCAGGGCATGCACTGCGCCGCCCCTCCGAATCACGGTCTGTCGCGCCATGATTTGAGCTGCGTCCTCCGTTCTTCTGCCAGGCGGCGGCGGGCTCTCATCCTCTCGCCTGACTTGACGATGCGCAGGCGTAGCCGCTTGATTGCTGTCTGCGGTTCCACTTCGACCTCGCTTTGCTCTCGCTACTCGACCTTGACTTCGATCGGCTTCGCCCGTTCCTTGATCGACTTACTCAACGGCACGGAAACTCTGAGGATTCCATGCTTCAGCGATGCGGTAATCCGCGATCGATCCTCCACCTCAGAGGGCAACGGAAGACTCCGCTGGAAGCGTCCATAGCGTCTCCCAATTCGGAAGTAGTCCTCCTGCTTGACCTCTTCGCTTCGCTGAATCTCCCCAGAGACGGTGAGTCGCCCCTGGTCGATCTTGATCTCCACTTCGTCTTTCTGGATGCCTGGCAACTCGATCTCGTAGATGACGTTGCCGTCCTTCTCGTAGACGTCGGTTCTCCCAACGCTCGGGGAGATGTCGAAACCGACATCTGAGAAATCGCCAAAGATCTCGTCCATGAGACGAGAGAGCCCCGATTCAGCCAGGAACGGCCGATGCCACACTGAAGGCAGATGCCTTGTCATCGTTTCACCTCTCCCCCTCTGCCGCGATGCGGTGCGGCCTTGTGCATGGGGAGCGGGCGTGAGGGGAAGCCCGCTCCACGGGGTGATGAAGCTATCGGCCTTTGTTCGAGGCCGCCTTGGGGGTCGTCTTCTTGTTCTTCTTCGTTGCCATCCCTGCCACCTCCCTTCCCTTCCGATGGATGGGTGTCGTGCTATCCGATCTCGTCGATCAGCGCCCTCTCCCACTCATCCGATTCGTCGAAGGCGCTGCTTGACACTTCGTCGTCTACTAGCTCGAGCCTGCGGCCTAGCCAGCGTCTCTGAATCAGCCACTCCCCGCATTGCGGGCACGTGCCGATGCTGTTCTTGTCATGACGGAAGTGAATGGAAGCCTCGCAAGACGGGCAGGCCAGCCTTCTCGCTCGTCTCGCCATCGTTCGACCCATGTTTTCCTCCTTGCGCAGCTTGTCAGTTGCGCAGTTGACTATCTAGGCAGCGTGCATTATACTCGCATCCATACCCTTGTCAAGAGCAAACGACGAAAGGAGAGAAGGCTGATGCCGAAGACACATTCTGGGTTCTTCAAGATGCTTTCGGCGCGATCACGCGTGCAGATTCTCAAGCTTCTCAGGAAACATGCCGACCTGACGGTAGACGACCTGGCGACACGACTTGGCGTGACGGTCCCAACCGTGTCACGCCACCTCCAGTTGCTGCGAATGCAGGACCTTGTGACGTTCAATCAGGACGCACAGACTCGCTACTACGAGGTGAACGACAAGGAGATCGCGAAGCGGGTTGCTGCGTTCTTGCAGGACCTAGACATCACGCTTCCCGATGCATGATGGATTCCGAGGCACAGTTGCGGATTGGGGAGAGGCAGGCGAGGTTTCCAGCGCCGATTCACACGGGGATGGGACGCAACCATCCGCTCAATGCCAGTTCGCGACCTACGTTTCGAGAGGGGTGAGTCATGCCACGCTTCACACACCGAGGATCGGAGAAGGCCGGCCAGGTTCCGGGCACACCCATCTACGTAGGTGAAGAGCGGGAGGCCGCAATCGTTGTCTCTCGCTACGACTATGATGAAGAGGGCGTCCACCGAGAAACACTCGATTCGGCAGAAGCAACCCTCGTTTCGCGGACGTCGCCGCGCCGTTCCTGGATCAACGTTGATGGTGTACATGAGGCGGAGACCATCCGGCGCATCGGTGAGGGCTTCGGCCTCCATCCGCTTGTCATCGAGGCCATCGTGCACACCGGGCAGCGTCCAAAGGCCGAGGACCACGGCTCGCATCTCTTCGTCGTTCTCCGCATGCTCAGCTGGAGCGAGGAATCTGAGCAGATCGATGACGAGCAGGTAAGCGTCGTCCTGGGACCATCGTGGGTGCTCACGTTTCAAGAGCGGGCGGGTGACGTCTTCGATCCGATCCGGGAACGACTACTCTCAGACCGAGGCCGGGTTCGGAAGCTCGGGTGTGATTATCTCGCCTACGCACTGATCGATGCCGTTGTCGACCACTACTTCTCGATTCTCGAAACACTCGGGGAACGCATCGAGTCTCTCGGCGAGGACATGACCGAGAACCCAAAGCGCGAGGATCTGGAGGCCATTCGGCGTCTGAAGCGCGAGCTGCTGTTCATGCGGAAGTCGGTGTGGCCGCTTCGCGAGGTAATTGGGAGCATCCAGCGAGACGAGAGTGAGCTCGTCCGGGAGTCCACCCGCCCGTACCTCCGAGACGTCTACGACCACACGATTCAGATCATCGATACCGTGGAGACATTCCGCGACATGCTCTCGGGCTTGATGGACCTGTACATGTCGAGCATCAGCAACCGAATGAATGAAGTGATGAAGGTCCTGACGATCATCGCGACGATCTTTATTCCATTGTCGTTCGTGGCGGGGCTCTACGGGATGAACTTCCTCTTCATGCCTGAGCTGCAATGGCGTTATGGCTACTTCGCAGTCCTCGGTGTCATGCTCGCCATTGGCGGAGGAATGCTCATGTACTTCAGGCGGCGGAAGTGGCTGTAGTCTGTGTCATCGCCTTGCCGAGGCTCCTGTGCACGGCAGCTGGTGCCGTGCTGAAGCAGGCACGTACCAACTGAGCCTCGGAAGGGATTAGAGTAAAGCATGCAGAGAGCCTTCGAATGGTTGGGCCAGGTGACAGGGCTGGGGTCCCCGACAATCGTCAAGTTGCTTGTCACGGTGGCGATCATCGTTGCCCTGTGGCTGATCCGCTGGGCATGGCTTGCGATCACAAATCGTAGGACGGACGACCCGCAGGTTCGATACAGATGGCGCAAGACCGCCACCTACTCCCTCACGATCATCGGGCTGATTCTTGTAGGCCGTGTCTGGCTGGAAGGGATCCAATCGCTGGTTACCTACTTGGGATTGGTGTCGGCCGGTATCGCCATCGCTCTTCGCGACCCGATCGTCAACTGGTTCGGCTGGATGTTCATCGGCTGGAGGCGCCCGTTCACGGTTGGCGACAGAATCCAGATCGGACCGCTCTGCGGGGACGTGATCGACATCGGTGTCTCAACGTTCTCCGTTCTCGAGGTTGCTGCTCCGGAACTCGGCGAGCAGACGACGGGGCGGATCGTCCACGTTCCCAACGGCAAGGTCTTCGTGGAGCCCCTCACGAACGTCACGCAGGGATTCAACTACGTGTGGAATGAGGTGGCCATCACGATCACGTTTGAGTCCGACTGGCGTCGAGCAAAGACGATCCTCGAGGGGATCCTGAAGGAGCGAGTGGTGTCCGTGACCGAGGAGGCGTCGCGCTTCATCCGAGATGCGTCTCGCAAGTTCCTCATCCGCTCAGCGAACGTGCATCCTGTTGTCTACACGCGCATCGTACCCGACGGAGTTGAGCTGGACCTCCGCTACGTCTGCGAGGCGCGATCAAGGAGAACGAGCACGGAATCCGTCTGTGAGGCCGTACTGCAGGCCTTCGCGGCAGAGTCGTCCATCGACTTTGCCTACAAGACGACCCGGATCTTCCGGCAAACCGAGGAAGGCAAGGAAGCCCTGCGAACACAACCGCCTCCGCCTGATGAGGAGTGAAACGCCATGCGAATGCGAAGCGTCGTGATTCTCGTCCTTCTCCTTCTATTCCTGGTCGTTGTTGTGCAGAACACTGAGGTCGTCTCTGTCCGCCTGCTGTTCTGGGATCTCGTGATGTCACGCATCATCCTCCTGGCACTGAGCCTGGCAGTCGGCGTGATAGTCGGCTTCCTCCTTGGCAGGCCCTGGCGACGGCGAGAGCAATACGCAAGAGCGAAGCGTCCACCGGAGAGCACCGGCTAGGACTGACCACAATGTCGCGTGCTCTCCCCGAGACTCGGTTCAGGTTTCCGGGGCGAAGGCCAGGCTATAACCCATACTGTGAGGGCATGCCGGGCGTTGGGTGGGAGTGAAGATCTCGGGTTCGCTCATCACGAAGTTCG
>CAZMYM010000009.1:0-70831 GCA_964570515.1 uncultured Thermotogae bacterium
CTGATGCCGGTCGAGGACATCTTCTCGATCAAGGGCCGCGGAACGGTCGCGACCGGCCGCGTCGAGCGCGGCAAGATCACGCCTGGCATGGAGATCGAGATCGTCGGCGTGCACGACGAAGTCGCGAAGACCGTCGCGACGAGCCTCGAGATGTTCAACAAGATCCTCGACTACGCGATCGCAGGGGACAATGTGGGAATCCTCCTTCGCGGCATCGACAAGGATAACATCGAGCGCGGGCAGGTCATCGCTGCGCCGAAGTCGATCACACCGCACACCAAGTTCGAGGGAGAGATCTATGTGCTGACGAAGGACGAGGGTGGGCGACACAAGCCTTTCTTCTCGGGGTACAGGCCGCAGTTCTTCTTCCGCACGACCGACATCACGGGCACAATGATGCTCCCTGAAGGTGTCGAGATGGTCATGCCGGGCGATCACGTCAGGATCAACGGTGAACTCATCCATCCGATCGCCATGGACGAAGGTCTGCGCTTCGCGGTCCGCGAAGGCGGAAAGACGATCGCTTCCGGCGTCGTCACCAAGATCCTCGAGTAGCGAGGAGATGCGCCGTGGCCAAGAAAACTGAGGCGGTCGTCCACGTCACGCTCGCCTGCGGCGAGTGCGGACGCCGGAACTACCACACGACAAAGAACAAGAACAACACTCGTGAGAAGCTGCAGTTGAACAAGTACTGCAAGTGGGACCGCAAGCACACGCAGCACAAGGAGGTCTAGCTGCTGAAGCTAGACGGATCATAGGCCCTTAGCTCAACTGGTAGAGCGTCCGACTCCAAATCGGAAGGCTGGGGGTTCGAGTCCTCTAGGGCCTGCATGCAGGAAGGTCGGTTTCCGAGGAGACGCTTACGATGATCGAACGACTGACGAACTATCTCAAGGGTGTGCGTGCGGAGGTTTCGCGCGTGACCTGGCCGACGCGCAACGAAGTGATCTCGCTGACGGCACTCATTCTCCTTCTCACGGTTGTCGTAACGATCTACATTTGGGGTGTAGACGGAGTGATCGGGACCATCCTGAGGCTGTTCATCCGTGCAGGCTAGGCGATCGTCATGCGACTGAAGAAGTGGTACGCCATCCAGACCTACGCTGGCTCGGAGTTGAAGGTCAAAGAGGACCTGAACGAGCGTGTTCGTCGTCGCGAATGGGAAAGCGCTCTCGAGCGCTTCACCGTCGAGGACGAGGAGACGTACTTTCTTGTGCCGGTGGAGGAAGTCATCACGTCGCGGAGTCGGCGAGGAGCCTCCGCGGAGTACCGGATCCCGTACGACTACGACCTCGTGGCTAAGCCGAATGAGCGGATCGCTCGGGGCGATGTCATCGCCCGCAAGCCTCCGCGTCACATGGAGGAGGACGGCGTCGTTGCAGATCTAGAGCCGCTGCAGCGGGTGATCGTCGAGATGACGAACCGCAACGAGGAGGTCTATCTCGTTCCGGTCGACAAGAGGATCCGTCGTGACATTCGAGTCGGAGAGAAAATCCGAAACGGCGTTCCGCTCACCTCGGACAGCGACGAGCAGTTCCTCGTCGGGAATCGCGGGACGATCGTACTGCGAGACAAAGTCCGCCGGGTCACGTTCGAGCAGGCAGATGGCAAGGAGAAGAAGCGGATCATCCCGGAGAAGGTGATCGTTCGAATTCGAGATGGCCAGAAACTGAAACAGGGTGACCCGATCGAAGCGGAAGATCACATCTCGAGTCGCGCGTCCGGGCTGCTGAAGGTCAAGGAGTACAAGGACAAGCGCGTGGTGATGATCCAGCGAATCGAGAAACGCCGCCTCTTCCCAGGCTACGTCTTCGGACGGATGGGCCTCGAGGAAGAGGAGATGATGGAGCTGATCGACGGGATCAAGGGAGCCGTTCGCTACGTCGGATCGCGCTACAAGCCCATGCCCATCGAAGGGCCCGAGATGAAGCTGATCAAGCGAAAAGCAGGACTCCTCGCGATTCCGACAGCGGCGACGGCGGGGGCGGCAACGGCCGCATCGCACGAGCCCAAGATTGAGATCGACTTCACCGTCGGCGAGGTCATCGAGATCACCGAGGGCCCGTTTGCTGATTTCACGGGTGAGATCAAAGAGATCGACAAGGAAGCTGAGGAAGTATCGGTGATGGTCAAAATCTTCGGACGGGAAACCCCGGTGACTCTCGGCTTCGAAGGCATAGAGAAGCTCTAAGGAAACCTGGAAGACAGGGGAGGAGGTACGCATGGCCAAGACAGCCATTGCCACGATCAGGCTGCACATTCCCGCAGGGCAGGCGACGCCCGCGCCTCCGGTTGGACCCGCTTTGGGCGAGCATAAGCTCAACATCATGGACTTCTGTAAGAAGTTCAACGATGCGACGAAGGGCGAGTCCCCCGGGACGATCATCCCGGTCGTCATCTCGGTGTACATGGGGCGCAAGTACGACTTCATCCTGAAGCAGCCGCCGGCGGCAGAGCTGATCAAGATGGCAGCAGGGATTCAATCCGGATCTCCCGAGCCGAACCGAATGAAGGTCGCGAAGATCACGACGGAGCAGGTTCGCCGCATCGCTGAGCGGAAGCTCCCCGACCTGAACACGTACAAGATCGAGTCTGCGATGCGAATCGTCGAGGGAACCGCGTTGAACATGGGCGTCGAGGTGGTGGAGGGATGAGCCGAAGCAGACGCTTTCAGAGCGCGGCGACCCTCGTTGAGCCGCGTGCGACGTACGGATTCGATGAGGCCGTCGAGAAGCTGAAGGCGGGCGCGACCGCCCGTTTCGATGAGACGGTCGAGATGACGCTCGTCCTCGGGGTCAACGCAAGCCAGACCTCCGTTCGAGGAACGTGCAATCTGCCGCACGGAACCGGGAAGACGATCCGCATCCTCGCGTTCGCCAAGGGAGGGAGCATCACGGAAGCGGAATCCGCCGGGGCCGACTTCGTTGGCGGCGAGGATTTTGCCAAGCGGATTCAAGAGGGCTGGTTCGAGTTCGACAAGGTCGTCGCGACGCCGGACATGATGCCGGTCGTCGGCAAGCTCGGAAAGGTTCTCGGCCCTCGTGGTCTCATGCCGAGCCCCAAGACCGGGACGGTCACCAAGGACATCGGCGGGGTCATTGCGGAGCTCAAGAAGGGGATGGTCGAGTTCCGCACCGATCGTCTTGGCGTGATTCACACCGTCTTCGGGAAGGCGTCTTTCGCACCGGAAGCGTTGAAGGAGAACCTCACCGCGGTCCTCATCAGCGTGGCGGAGCGGAAGCCTGACGAGGGCGTCAAGGGACGGTTCATCAAGAAGGTGTCGATCGCATCGACGATGGGGCCTGGCATCACGCTTGATCAGACCGAGGTCAACGAGACGGTCGAGGCCGTGAGCTAGGAGACGAGATGCCGACGCAACTGAAGACACAGGAAGTCGAGTGCCTGAAGGAGAAGTTTGAGCGCGCGGTCTCGTTGGTCTTGGCGGACTATCGCGGGCTGACGGCCAACCAGATGGTGGAACTCCGCGAGAAGTTCACCAAAGAGGGTCTGGAGTATCGCGTCGTCAAGGATACGCTCGCACGAATCGCGGCGCACGAAGCCGGAATCGAAGGCCTGGCAGAGATGTTCACCGGTCCGATCTCGATAGCCCTCGGCTATGAGGACCCGGCGATTCCGTTCAAGTTGAGCGAGGCGTGTCGGAGGACCTATGCCCCGAGCTACGAGTTGAGGGGCGGCGTGTTCGAAGGAGTTCTCGTACCGGAAGACGAGGTGAGAAGGTACGCTCTGCTTCCGTCACGAGAGGAGCTCCTCGCCAAGCTGGCGATGCTGCTCTCAAGTCCGATGCGAGCCCTCGCGGTCATGCTGAAAGCAAAGATCCGTGAGCTAGCGACGGTGCTACACGAAATCAAGAAGCAACGCGAACAGCAGAAAGAGGAGGCGTAAGCGATGGCGAAGGAAGACATCCTTCAGCAGATAGAGGAGATGTCGGTCAAGGATTTGGCCGACCTCGTCGAGGCGATCGAAGAGCGATTCAATGTCTCTGCGGCTATGGCCGCACCGGTTGCTGTAGCCGTGGCCCCCGGGGCCGCCGGTGAGGGCGAAACGGAGGCCGCGGAGACACTGAAAGTCGTCATGACCAGTGCCGGTCAGAAAAAGATCCAGGTCATCAAGGAGATCAAGGAGATCACCGGCAAGGGCCTCAAGGAATGCAAGGAACTAGCCGACGGCCTTCCGGCGACGATCAAGGAAGACGTGGGTGCGGACGAGGCGACAAGCATCAAGGAGAAACTGGAGGCGGCCGGAGCTGAGATCGAGCTGCAGTAGACCCTGCCTGACGCGCAACACCTGCGTATCGTCTTCGAACGTTTGCCTTGAAGTGGGAAACCACCTCGAGGCTCTCGTTCTTTCGAAGGGGAGAAGATGAGGCAACGAGAACGAAGGTCGTACGGACGCATCCAGGAGATCCTTCCCCCACCGTACTTGCTGGAGGATGTCCGGAAGTCATTCGCCCGGTTCGTAGATACGGGCATCCCTCGTGCGTTTGAGGACATCTCACCGATCGTGGGGCATGGCAAGGACGGGCTGACACTCGAGCTCGTCGATCCGTACCTGGGGGACGCACGAAACAGCGAGTTCGAATGCAAGGACAGGGACCTCACTTTCTCGCGGCCACTGCGCGTGACGGCGATCCTCAAGCAAGAGGGCAAGGTTCTCCAGAAAACGGAGCTGTACATCGGCGATTTCCCGATGATGACGGGGAGAGGGACGTTCATCATCAACGGATCGGAGAATGCTCTCGTCAACGAGTTGACGAGAGCCCCCGGGGTCTACTTCACCCAGGAGGATACGCAGCTGTTCAAGGGGCACGCTCTGCCCGAGCTCGGCGCGTGGCTCGAGATCTTGCTCGACACAAAGCGGATGACCCTCCGGGCGAACCTTGACAGGAAGGGCAAGGTCATCGCGACAACTCTGCTGAAGGCCCTCGGCTTCGACGAGAAAAGGATCTGCCGCTACTTCAGCTTTGAGGTGTCCCCGGTCACGGCCGAGCGACTCGAACCCTACGTGGGACACCTGGTCGCAATGGAGATTGAGGGCAAGAAGGATGAGGAGCCGCTGATCCTGTTCGGCCAGACGCTTCAAGCGGAGCACCTCGACGCACTGCAGAAGAAGAAGCTGAAGTCGATCCGCCTCGTCAATCCCTACATCCAGCGTGCGTTGGAAGAGGATCAAACGACGAATCAGGAAGAGGCGCTTCGTGCCGTCTATCGACGGCTGAGACCGTCCGATCGCTCCTCGCCCGCCCAGATGGGCGAGTACATCGAGAACCTCTATTTCCATCCGACGAGCTATCTCCTCTCCGAGGTCGGCAGATTCAAGGTCAATCGGAAGCTGGGTCTTGAGCTGAAGCAGCCGGTTCTTTACGTTGCGGATATCGTGCGCACAATCAAGGTGCTACTGGAGGTTCCGACGAATCCGGTCCTTCTCGATGAGAAGGACCATCTCGCGAACAAGCGCGTCCGTCTCCCCGGCGAACTGGCCGAGAACTCCGTGCGCACCGGGCTGGTCAGGATGGCAAGAATCGCGCGCGACAAACTCTCGAAGTACGCTCTGGACGAGAAGGACACGATCCGGCGGCTGATCTCAACGCGAACCGTACAGGGAGCGATCAACCAGCTGTTCTACACCGGGCGATTCTCTCAGTTTCTCGAGCAGACGAACCCGCTGACCGAGCTGACACACAAGCGTCGGCTGAATGCGCTCGGGGGCGGGTTGACGAAACGTCGGGCGAAGATCGAGGTGCGTGACGTTCACTCGTCCCACTACGCGCGCATCTGTCCGATCGAGACGCCCGAAGGGCAGAACATCGGCTTGATCACCTCGCTCGCGTGCTACGCGAGCGTGAACGACTACGGATTCCTGGTGGCTCCGTATCGCCGCGTCGTCAAGGGGAAGGTGACCGACGAGATCGTCTACATGATGGCCGACGACGAGGAGCGCTACATGATTGCGCCGGCGACGGCTCCCGTCGGAGCCAAGAGGCGCCTGCTCGGCGAGCGGATCGAAGTCAGGACGGGACGTGAAGAGGTCCGCCTGGTCGAGCCGAAGGAGGTCGACTTCATCGGCGTCTCACCGCGGGCGCTGGTAGGAATCTCGGCGGCTCTCATTCCGTTCTTGGAGCACGACGACTCGAACCGCGCGCTGATGGGCGCCAACATGCAGCGTCAAGCCGTTCCGCTGCTCCATCCGGAGGCGCCGCTGGTCGGGACCGGATTGGAGCGACAGGCCGCCATGAACTCGGGCATGTTGCTCGTCGCCGAAGGAGACGGCGTCGTCGAGGAGGTTGACGCGCGCCAGATCGTGGTCAAGAAGGGACGCACGAAGCGGACCTACCCGCTCGTCAACTTCGAGCGGTCGAATCAGGACACGATCCTCCACCAGCGTCCGGTCGTCAAGACAGGCGACAAGATCGAAGAGGGTTGCCTTCTTGCAGATGGGCCTTCGAGCGACCTCGGGGAGCTAGCGCTGGGTAGGAACCTCCTCGTCGCGGTCATGCCGTATGAAGGCTACAACTACGAGGATGCCATCGTGATCAGCGACCGGCTCGTTCGCGAGAACCTGATCGACTCGATTCACATCGAGGAATTCGAGGTCAAGGCGGAGGAAACGAAGCTGGGCCCCGAAGAGATCACGGCCGACATCCCCAACATCTCCAAGGAGGATCTGAAGAACCTCGATGAACACGGTGTCGTGCGCGAGGGGACGGTCGTTCGGACGGGAGACATCCTCGTTGGGAAGATCACCCCGCGCGGAGAGTCGGAGCCGACGCCCGAGGAGAAGATCTTCCGCTCGATCTTCGGCGAGCGGGCGCGGAACGTGCGGAACACGTCGCTTCGAATGCGCCCAGTGTCGGGAACGGCGAAGGTCATCAAGGTGAAGCAGTTCTCGCGCGACGCAGGGGACGAGCTGGATGCCGGCGTCAACGAACTTGTGAAGGTTCTCGTGGCCCAGCGAAAGACGATCTCGATTGGAGACAAGCTAGCCGGTCGACACGGGAACAAGGGCGTCATCTCGACGATCCGTCCGATGGCCGAAATGCCGTTCTTGCCTGATGGGACCCCCGTGGACGTCGTCCTGAACCCGATGGGCGTGCCGTCGCGCATGAACCTCGGACAGATCTTCGAGGCGAATCTTGGCTGGCTCGCTCATCTGAAGGGCGAGTTCGTCGGCAGCCCGATCTTCGATGGCGCCCAAGAAGACGAGATCATGGATGAGCTTCACGACGAGCGGGTGAAATGCGGTCTTGCCGAGGGTGACGACCACGACGGGAAAGTGACCCTCCGCGATGGGCGAACGGGCCTCCCGTTCGCCCGGCCGATCACGGTCGGATACATGTACATCTTGAAGCTTGAGCACATCGCCGACGAGAAGATCCACGCTCGCTCCACCGGACCCTACGCGTTGATCACGCAGCAGCCACTCGGCGGGAAGGCCCAGTTCGGAGGGCAGCGGCTCGGCGAGATGGAAGTCTGGGCGCTGGAGGCATACGGTGCTTCCGCCCTACTACAGGAGATGCTGACGGTGAAGTCGGACGACACGCGCGGACGCATCCAGCTGTACAAAGCGATTCTGAAGGGGGAGGAGTTCCCGAGGCCCGGGCTGCCGGAGTCATTCAAGGTGCTGTTGCGGGAGCTGCGAAGTCTGGGGCTGTACCCGCGTGTGTACGACCGAAATGACCACGACGTCGACATCCCTTAGCGGCGAGGAGCGCTCGGCCGGTTTCGTCGTTTACCGAGGGCAGCTAGGAGAGCGCCAGTACCTTCTTCTGCGGCACCGATCAGGCGGCCACTGGGCGTTTCCCAAGGGCCGGATCGAGCGGGGGGAAGAGCCCGAGCAGGCGGCACGGCGCGAAACTCAGGAAGAGACGGGCATCGAGAAGCTCAAGGTGATTCCGAACTTCCGCGCCGAGAGCCGATACCTATTCAGGCGAGGGGATCGTCCGATCGAGAAGAGCGTCGTCTACTTCCTGGCGGAGGCTCACGGGACCGACGTGCTCCTTTCCCACGAGCACGAAGATGCGACGTGGCTCGATCCTCGAGAAGCCCGGCGAGTGCTCACTTTCCCGGAAGGACGTCGGGTCCTCGATCAAGCCGAAGCTCGGTTATTGGAGAAGGATGCGTCGGAAAGCGGGGAATCCGGATGACGGAGAACCCACACGACTTCGAGAGTCGGCGGGCGAGAGGAAACGAGAGGGTCCTCGAGAACGCGCCGCTTGCCATCAAGCGCTTCTTCGCGCTGGACCACGACGTCTACGAGGACGGCGTGCTTCCCAAGAAGACGAAGGATCTCCTCGGGCTTACGGCATCGACCGTCTTGCGGTGCAATGACTGCATCGCCCACCACCTGGAGGAAGCGACGGCCTCGGGCGCGACTCGTGAAGAGATCGCAGAGGCGCTGGGGATCGCCCTCCTCGTCGGGGGGTCGATCACGATCCCGTATCTTCGCTTCGCGTTTGAGTTTCTCGAGGAGCTAGCGTAAGAAGAACGAACGCATCGAACGACTTCGAGGTTTCGCCTGGAACCAGGCGATCAGCGATAGGAGGAATTGCCGATGGGAAGGCAGGCGTTCATCGACCAAGCGTTGAGTGAGCTTCGCGAGAAGGGGCTCTACAACACGATTCGCACGATCGAAAGCGCGTCCGAAGCGTGGGTGAAGATCGAGGGGAAGCGCGTGTTGAATCTGTGCTCCAACAACTACCTCGGCTTCGCCAACGACGAGCGACTCTGTGTAGCCGCGAAGAAGGCCATCGACGACTACGGGGTCGGACCCGGGGCGGTTCGATCGATTGCCGGCACAATGAGCCTGCACATCGAATTGGAGCGGCGGCTCGCCGAGTTTAAGGGCACGGAGGCCGCCCTCTCCGTTCAGTCAGGACTCAACACGAATCTCGCTACGATCCCTCTGCTGATGGGCAAAGAGGACGTCATCTTCACCGACGAGCTGAACCACGCGTCGATCATCGATGGCATACGTCTGACCAAGGCCCAGCGCGTCATCTTCCCGCATCGAGACACGGACGGCCTCGCGGAGAAGCTGGAGGAACACAAAGCGATCGAGAAGAAGCTGATCATCACCGACGGCGTGTTCTCGATGGACGGGGATCTGGCGCCGCTCCCGGGAATCGTGGAGCTCGCTGAGGCCTACGACGCAATGGTGATGGTCGATGACGCGCACGGCGAAGGGGTTCTCGGACAGAACGGACGTGGCATCGTTGACCACTTCGGCCTCCACGGCCGGGTCGACATCGAGGCCGGAACGATGTCGAAAGCATTCGGGGTGATGGGCGGATACATCGCGGGAAACGCGAACCTCATCGACTATCTGCGTCAGCGTGCGCGACCATTCCTGTTTTCCTCGGCGGCGACGCCGGCCGACGTTGCCGCATGCATCGCAGCCATTGACATCCTGGATGCGAGCGACGAGCCGGTCCGAGCTCTGTGGGAGAATGCGGACTACTTCAAGGCGAAGCTCGTCGATCTCGGCTTCGATACGGGTACGAGCGAGACACCGATCACTCCCGTGATGCTGGGGGAAGCGCAAACCGCGTGGGATTTCTCGAAGAAGGTCTTCAACGAAGGCGTCTTCGCGACGGCGATCGCGTTTCCGACCGTGCCTCGTGGAAAGGCGCGAATCCGCGCGATGCTGTCAGCCGCGCACAGCCGCGAGGATCTCGACTTCGCAATCGAGAAGTTCGCGAAGGTCGGCCGCGAGCTCGGCGTGATCGAGTGAGCGCAAAGACGCCGATTCGGACATCCGCGGCTCCAGCAGCGATAGGCCCGTACTCACAGGGGATCAGATCGCAGGACCTCCTGTTCGTTTCGGGTCAGATTCCGTTGTCGCCTTCGGGGGAGTCGATTGCCGGTGACATCGCCCAGGCCGCACGCCAGGCACTGGACAATGTCTTGGCCGTACTCGCCGCCGGCGGTGCGGAGCCGGACGACGTCCTGAAAGTGACGATCTACCTCACGGACATGGACGACTTCGCCGCAGTGAACGCGATCTATGGTGAGGTCTTCTCAACGCCATATCCAGCTAGATCCTGTGTGGAGGTCACCCGATTACCTAAGAATGCGCCGATCAAGATCGAGGCGATCGCCCGAGTCAGTCGGCGCGACGCCTAGATGGCAGAACCCATCTTCCTCGAGAGCAATCCTCGTCAGTTCTTCGACGCGCACTGTGACACGATGATCAAGATGCTCGACGAGGGAGCTGATTTCGTAGGCGGGACCACGTCGATGCACATCGACTATCCACGACTGCGAAGAGCAGGTGTTCGCGCTCAGCTATTCGCGTGCTTTGTCCTTTCTGAGCGCTACCCTGGGCAGGAAGTCGATCGCGCGGAAGCGATGCTCGCCACCCTCGAAGAGGCGATCGCGTTGGTCGACGAGGGAATGCGGATCGCACGCACTTCGGGCGACCTCCGCGCCGCCTTCGACGGAGGCCCGATCGCCGCCGTCGTCGGATTGGAGGGCGCGGACCCGCTCTGCGGGAAGGCAAAGAACCTTCGTCCGTTCTTCGAGTCCGGGGTTCGCGACGTCATCTTCGCCTGGAAGGACAATCCGTTCTCGGGGACGGCGTTCGGAGCCGACACACCGCTGACTGAAGAGGGAGAGAGACTCCTCGGTCTATGCGAGGAAGTCGGAGTGATGATCGATGTCTCGCACCTCTCGGACACCGCATTCGCCCAGGTCTGCCGAGCGTCGACGCGCCCGTTTATTGCCAGCCACTCGAACTGCCGCGCAGTCTGCCCGAGTCGCAGGAACCTGACCGATGACATGATCCGCGCGCTCGCCGATCGCGGCGGCGTGATGGGGATCAACCTGGCGACGTCCTTCCTGAGCCCAGAGAGCCTCGAGCAGTGGGAAACAGTCAGAGCGCGCATTGCCGACGAGAGGCTGACGTGGCAGCAGGCCGAGAGAAGGGCAGAGGAAGAGGCAACCAGCGTGCCACGTCCGGCGGTTGACTGGATTGTACGACACGTGGTTCACGCAATTGACGTAGGCGGAGAAGATGTCGTCGGGCTCGGCGGCGACCTCGACGGGATCGTACACACGCCCGAAGGGATCGAAGGAGTTGAGGAGTATCCGGAGATCCCGAAACTGCTGCGTCGGGCCGGGCTCTCCGAGACACAGATCGAGAAGATCTGCTGTCGCAACCTGCTTCGCGTCTTCTCAGAGGTTCTACCGAGCTAGTCGTGGCATCCGCAGATCTCGTAGAGCGGATCGAGCGCGCTGCGATAGCGCGGTCCGAGAACCGCAGGGTCTTTCGACTCGGGCTCGTTGGGCATCGTGACGTACGGGATCTTGATCCCGACGATCTCGATTTCCCCCGCCGGATCCGGAGCAAGATCGGGCCAATCATCTGTCCCGTACGTTCTCTCCATCTCCTCACGGGGCACGGAGTGCGTCAGGATCCCTCCGCGATTCGCCTCCTCATATCGAGCGATGTTCCGGCGCCAAGACTCTTCGAACGAGACCGAGACGTAGAGGATCGCGGCCCGTTGCAGGATCCCAGGAGACAGCAACGCCAGGGCATCCGCGTAGCCCGTGCTCCCACCGCGCGCGAACTCAACAATCAGTGTCCTTCGGGCAAGCCCACCCGGACGTGCGAGATGCGTCGCGGCACTGCGGTTGATCTTGCCGATCAGAAAGGCCCACAGGCCGTCGTCCGATACCGCGTAGTTCCCGTTGCAGCGGCTCGAATACAGACGCCGGCGGCCCAACTGCTCCCAGAGGTCGTCGTCCTCGAACAGCTCCCACAGGATCGGGAAGTCGTCGACAACGACAAACGGAGCGATGTGGAAGTCCGACGCACGAACGTCCGCCGGGCATGACGTAAGAAAGTCGATGAACTCGCTCTTCCCCGCCGCCGGCCTGCCAAGAAGAAGAATGACGTCGAACGTGGCTTCGAGCGCACGGAGACGGGTGACGTCAGCGAGATCAAGCAGGCTCTCCACATCGTGGAGCACCGCGTGGGCGGGGCGGGCCGCGTCGATGATGTGAAGAGCGGTCTCTCGCTTCGCGTGCCACCGGTCGAGGTGCTCCAGCATTCGTCGAAGGGAGGGGCCATCGACATCGAACTGCGGCGTCGACCGTGCCGCCTGCCGCTCGAGCGATGCCGCGACGGGCACGTCAAGTCGGACAAAGGCGTCCGGCTTGCCCATCAGGGCCTCGAGTCTCTGATACGCCTCGGCGAACGCGTCGTCACCAAGGCTTCTCGCGTATGCGCAGTGCACACCAAGGTGCGACTCCTCGAGGCAGATGAATCCGGCCTGGACGATCCGCCGGACGTCCTCGGCGCGGGCGGGGATCGCGTCGGCCAGCGCCTCGGTGAGCCGGCGGCGGTCGCGAAAGAGATCGAGATGGAGACGGTTCACGGTCTCTTTGACCAGCTCCGGCAGGACGCGCACGTCGTTCGGATAGAAGCGCGCAAGGAGTTCGAGGATCTCGCTCTTCCCGACTGCGGGCAGGCCTTCGAAAACCACGTGTCGTATCGATCCCATCGCGGCACGATTCTATCGCATCGCGCAAGCTCGATCAGCGGACGAAGCGCTATTCCGGTGGTTCGCAACTCGACTTGACATGGGCGGCCGGTATAATGGGCCAACTCGAAAGGAGCCTGTGGAATTGAAGAATCTGATCATCGTCGAGTCGCCGACCAAGGCGCGTACGATCGCACAGTACCTGGGAGCGGACTATCGGGTCCTGTCTTCGCAGGGGCACGTGCGCGACCTGCCGAAGAGCGATCTCGGAGTCGACGTGAACGACGATTTCAAGCCCAAGTTCGAGACGAAGCGTACGAAGCTGATCGGCGAACTCCGTAAGGCAGCGAAGGATGCGACATGCATCTATCTCGCTACCGATCACGACCGCGAAGGCGAGGCGATCGCGTTCGATCTGTTCGCGATCCTGAATCGGGTCGTCAAGGACGAATCCGCGTTCGTGCGGCCGATCTTCAACGAGATCACGAAGCCGGTCATTCAGGAGGCCCTCGAGCACCCGGAGCAGATCGACACAAAGAAGGTCGAAGCGCAACGAACGAGGAGGATCCTCGATCGGCTGATGGGGTATCTCGTCAGTCCGCTTCTGTCGAGAACGATCGCCGGGAACCGCTTCGCCGGGCTGTCGGCGGGGCGCGTCCAGTCGGTTGCGTTACGCTTCCTGTGCGATCGAGAGGCCGAGATCGCGCGTTTCGTCCCGGAGGAGTACTGGGAGGTCGATGCACACCTCCGCAACGGCGACGCTTTCGTCGCCGCGGTGGCGAAGCGTGACGGAGAGAAGGTCGCACTCGGAAGTGAAGAGGAGACGAAACGCGTCGAGGCAGACCTTGCATCCGCGGAGATCCGCGTCGCCAAGGTGGAAGAGAAAGAGCGCAAGCGCTCACCGTCGGCGCCGTTCATCACCAGCTCCCTTCAGCAGACGGCCTCTTCCGCGCTCGGGTACTCGCCGAAGCGAACGATGCGAATCGCGCAGGAACTCTACGAGGGGATCGACCTGCCAACCGGTACGGAGGGACTGATCACCTACATGCGAACCGACTCCGTTCGCGTGTCCGACGAAGCGAATGACACCGTCCGAGAGCTGATCGGGACGTCCTTCGGAGAGAAGTACCTCATCTCAAAGGTACGAACGTTCAAGAACAAGCGGCGGTCTCAGGACGCACACGAAGCGATTCGCCCGACAGACGTGACCCGCGCTCCGGAGTCGATCGCCGCCCACCTCTCTCCCCATCAGCAGAAGCTCTACTCCCTGATCTATAGTCGCTTCTTGGCCACGCAGATGACGCCGGCCGTCTACCGTCAACGCAAGGTATCCCTTGAAGCGGGGGCCTACACACTCGAAACGGCCGGTAGCACGCTTGCGTTCGACGGGTTCTTGAAGGTCCTGCCCGATCCACGCGCAAAGCAGGAAGCCTCCTTCCCGCCGGACCTAGAAGAAGGGACGGTCGTATCGCTGGAGAGCATCGAGTCTCGGCAGAAGTTCACCGAGCCGCCAAGGCGGTACAGTGAGGCGGGCCTCGTGAATCTGTTGGAGAAGGAGGGAATCGGCCGTCCGAGCACGTACGCGTCGATCGTTTCCGTCATCCAGGAGAGAGGGTACGCCGTTCGCGAGAAGGGGAGTCTTCGTCCGACGCTCCTTGGGCAGACCGTCGTCGACTTTCTCGGTCGGTTCTTCTCCGAGACGATCGAGCCACGCTTCACGGCACATCTGGAGCAGGATCTCGATCAGATCGAAGAGGGGCAGATGTCTCGCAGAGAGGCTCTGAACGAGTTCTATGTCCCGTTCTCCTCTCGCCTGTCGGCGCTGGAGACACTACTGGAGAATGGCGAGGAGCGCCCGTTCCAAGTCCCCACGGACATGGTCTGTTCCGAGTGCGGCGCACCGATGGAGCTTCGATACTGGAAGGGTTCGCACTTCCTCGGATGCTCGACGTACCCGACCTGCCGCAACACGGTCAACCTTCCACCGGATCTCGCAACCAGCTACATCGACGGTGAGGTCAAGGTCCGCGAGGCCCTCGAGAAGGCGGCCCAGGAGACTCCAGAGTCCGTGGAATGCAGTACCTGCGGCGGGGCGATGGAACTGAGAACGGGCCGATTCGGACGATACTACCGCTGCGGTGATCCGGAGTGCGGAAACACGCAACCCGTCTCGACCGGCGTAGGATGCCCTTCGTGCCGGCAGGGAACCCTTGTCGAGAAGTACTCCTCAAAGCGGCGAAGAACGTTCTACAGCTGCAATCGGTACCCGGACTGCCGGTACGCGGTGAGCGACCGCCCGATCAAGATCTGCCCGGCCTGCGAGGACGGCGTGCTTGTGGAGAAGGGCGAAGAGCTGTCCTGCACGGCGAAGGGGTGCGGATACCGCGAGCCCATGCCTGAAGATACGTGTAGGGGCGTCGACGCGCGCCCTCCTGTGGGGGGGGATGCGCAGCCTCCAGGCCGTCCTGTTAGGCAGCCTCCGAGAGCAGCTTGAACCACTCCAGGCGTTTCTTCAAATCGGAATCCTGAAGTTTCGCGAGCGCCTCTTTCTGAATCTGCCGGACGCGTTCTCGGCTGATGCTGAACACCAAGCCAACTTCGTCGAGCGTCTTCGGCTGATAATCGTTGAGTCCGTAGCGAAGCTCGAGAATCCGCTTCTCCCGGTCGGTGAGACGCTCGTCTAACGCGCGCTCGAGTTCCTGAACCAGGAGGTGCTCGAACGTCTCCCGCTCGGGCGATTCGACGGTGGCGTCCTCGATGAAATCGCCGAGGACCGATCCATCGTCGTCATACCCGATCGGCATGTCGAGCGACGTCATGCTCTGGGCCGTCTTCTTCGCCTTGATGATGTTCTCGACGGTCGTCTCCAGCGACTTCGCGAGACTCTCCGGCGTCGGGAGTTCGCCGGTCTCCTTCAAGGAGTTCCGCTCGACCTGGTAGATCTTGCGAATCAGCTCGTTGATGTGCGTCGGGACGCGGATCGTCCTCGACCGATTGGTGATCGCTCGAAGGATGGCCTGGCGAATCCACCAAGTCGCGTAGGTTGAGAACTTATAGCCCCTTGTATAGTCGAACTTCTCGATCGCCTTCATCAAGCCGAGGTTTCCCTCTTGGATCAGATCGAGGAACGGGAGGCCGCAGCCGCGGTACTTCTTGGCGACGGAGACGACGAGCCGAAGGTTCGCCTCCGCCAGTTCCTCCTTGGCGCGCTTGTCACCGGCCTCGATCCGCTTGGCGAGACGAACCTCGTCTTCACGGGTCAGGAGCGGAACGCGGCTGATCTCACCGAAGTACGTCCGGATCGGGTTGTCCGCGCGAGAAGAACGTTCAAGAGCCACACGCTCCTTCGCGGGCGCAGTGCTCAGGTTCTTACTCAGGTTGATCGTCGCCTTCGGTTCCTTCATTCCGTCCTCCTGGAGCGCATTCTCCAGCGAAACGAAACAGAATCGGACGACCCCTCGGGCCCTCCGATTACCGTATATATGTCGTTGCTCGCTGCAGCTTCCGTGATCAATACCCTCGGCCGTGTGGGAACGAGTATAGCACAACGACGAGAGCCTGTGAAGAGGTCGATCGCGCTACCAGATCGACGTCCTACTGTCGAGGGAGGAAGGCGATGAGCGCGGCGGCGGCAAGGCCGGCGAGCACCCAAATGTACTCCCCATCGTACCTCGAGGACTCAGGTCGCGCGCGTCCGAGGCCAACATTGAAGCCCAGCGCGACCTCAGGAGAGAACACCCAGCCGATCGGAAACGCCTCCAGAGAGCGAAACAGCAATGATATTGCGACGTTGTCGAGCAGCCAGATCTGATATCCAGCTTTCAGGTTGAGGAACGGCTTGAGCGACCAAGCTGCTCCCACCCGGCGATACTGCATCGAGGCGCCGCCCCCGGCAAAGAGAACCGTGGGGCCAAGCCACCCGCGCACGAGGAGGGACGCGCCCCCTTCGAACAGGTCCGGAAACGAAGCGGGATACGTGCCTGCATCGAGGAGGACCGTCACGTTCGAGGTCAGCAGCATCTCGTACGTGATGAAGGAATAGGACGAGGCCCAGTCGACCGGAAGGGAATACGGAACGCTGACGCCGAATCCGATCGATGCCGGGGCCGGAGGAAGATCACTCGACAGGCCCAACAGCGCCAGTGCGACGATGAGACCAGCGCTCAAGAGAAAGGCACGATGACGCATCCGACCTCGCTCCTCCTTTCGTACTCGAGAATGGTAGACGTTGTGGGCGGACGGAGAGTGGCCGTACGACCCGCCGCGAAGGGAGCCGTGTCCGAGTCGATTGAGGGGGGCCTCCACGTTGCATCCGATCCGGATTGGAGTACCCTCCCTCGCACAACAGGGAGGAGCTTCTGTGATCTCTATCCGCGCCCTTCGCGCCGACGAATACGACCGGATGATCGAGTTATGGGAGAAAGCTGCACTGGACTACAAACCGCGCGGGCGCGACCAACGGGCACACATCGAACGGGAGATTGCCGGCCCGAATTCGGTCTTCCTCGTCGCCGAGGAAGACAGCCGGATGGTCGGCGTCGTCCTGGGCACACACGACGGCCGCAAGGGATGGATCAACCGATTGGCCGTCGCACCCGAGCACCGACGGCAGGGAATCGCAAGGGCATTGGTGTGCGCAGTGGAGGAGCGGCTTGCGACAATGGGGATCGGTATTGTCACGTGTCTGATCGAAGACTGGAACGCCGAATCGGTCAAGTTCTTCGAGGCCATCGGATACGTGGAGCATCGCGAGATTACCTACTTCGCGAAGCGCATGAATCCGGACGTCTAGGATCTGCGGCGCCCTGACGTTCAGTCGGTCGGAGCCATCGGAACGTTCGGCAGGATGATCGTCTTCACGGCCTTTTCGGAGATGGCGCGTTCATCGCGGACGTGGAGCGAAATCGTGTGCGTGCCTGCGAACGGATACCGGACGCGAATCACCGGGATCTCGACGTACTTCGTGTATTCCAAGGGTGTGAGAATGGTGACATCGTCCCCGAAGTTCCAGTAGTAGATGATGGGATCGTTCTCCGGATCAGTCGATGACGAGGCATCGAGTTCGACGACCAGCGGGTCGCCCGGATCGACACCGTAGCGGACGAGGAACGACGCCTCCGGCGGGCGATTCGAGAACAGAGAGCACCCCCCGACGAGCGTGACGCACAGCAACGCGGCAAACACGAGAAGTAGCCTTCCTCTGGACATGGTGATCCTCCTTGTCGAGACAGCATAGGTGTTCCGGCGAGCGCTGTCGAATCGCGCGCGCAACTCGGCAGCGAGCCCGATTCAGGAGGCACAAGACCGCAGAGCTCTCGCGACGAGATCGCGCATCAGCACGCAAGGGAGGCGCATGCTGCCGGATCGCGCTCTAAGTGCACACTGAGCTTGGCTCAGGAAAGAGAAGATCGCAGCGCCCGCGCCACCAACTCGCCGACGACGGCCCGCCTGTACTCGGCCGACGCGCGAACGTCGTCGATCGGCGAGACCGATTCGATCGCGATCCGCCGCGCCTCGTCGATCGTCTCCTTCGTGAGAGAAGCGCCGCGCAGATGCTCCTCCACCTGGCGGAGTCGCAGCGGGACCGGGGCAACCGATCCGGCGGCGAGCCGAGCCTCCGTGACGCGACCGCCCTCGACGCGCAATAGAGCCCCCACCGACGCGATCGCGATCGTCAGCGCGCGACGCTTCCCGATCTTGTGGAAGAACGGAATGAACGACCCTCCGGGATCCGGCATGCGGAGGGCGCGGATGAACTCGCCCGGCCTCAGTGCGGTTTTCCCCGGTCCAACGAGTAGCGATTCGACCGGCAGTGTGCGCTCGCCTTCCTCACTACGAAGAACGGCATCGGCGTCATACAGGAGGAGTGGCACTGCACTGTCCGCCGCCGGCGATGCGTTGGCCAGGTTCCCTCCGATGGTGCCGCGGTTTCTGATCTGGACAGATCCGAGCACCTCGAGAGCGCTCGCAAGGAGCGGAAGGCGATCACGCACGATCTGAGAGCTGAGGAGATCCTGCTCGGGCGTCGCCGCACCGATCTCAAGGGGCCCGTCGATGTCGAGAATCCCGCGAAGGCTCTCGAGATCGGAGATGTCCACGAGGGTCTCGGGCGAAACGAGCCCGCTTCGGATCTTCACGAGAAGGTCGGTCCCGCCAGAGAGGATGACCGCCCGGTCTTCGCGCAGCGAAACAAGAAGCTCTTCCACGCTTCCTACGCGGAGGTAGCGCATGGCGCTTTCCTTTCAATGTCGGCGAGGTCTTCGGGCGTGTCGAAGTCGAGAACGCAGCCTGCGTCCTCGACCTCGATCAGGATGGCATTCCGTCGGTGCCGTTCGATGTAGTCACGCGCGCCGCTGTCGCCGGCGAGGGTCTCTTCCAGTTCGCCGAAGCACGCACGGCTCAGATAGACGGGGAACCCTCTTCTCCCGCGGTATGTCGGCGCGGCAATCTGCGCCCCGGCTTCCGCCGCATCGAGAACCGCACGCGTCGTCTCTGCGGAGACGGCCGGCATGTCGGCGTGTAGCACAAGGGCGCCCATTGCCTCGGGCGAGACCGCTCGAATCCCCAAGAGAAGAGACGAAGCAAGGCCGCGTTCGGGATCGGAGTTCGTCACGAGTTCGCATGCTGACAGATCGACAGACGCGCGAATCGTCTCCGCCCGGTGGCCGAGGACGACGATCGGTCGATCGATACCGACCGTGCGAAGCCGCCTGATCACGATCGCCAGCGCCGTTTCGCCTGCAATGGAGACCAACGGCTTCACACGCCCCATCCGTGTGCCCAGGCCGGCGGCAAGGACGATCGCGTCGATCACGAGCCTCCGCCCCTCGGATCTCCGTCGGTCTGGCCAGTGCGCATCCTCTCGGCGGCGAGCCGGACCGCTGCAACGATCCGCTCGTAGCCGGTGCATCGGCAGAGGTTGCCTACAAGTGCGGTTCGGATCTCGTCTTCGGTCGGATCGGGATTGGCGTGCAGAAGCGCGACCGACGACATGACGAATCCCGGTGTGCAGAAGCCGCACTGAACGCCGCCGCTGTCGACGAATGCCTGCTGAACCGGGTGAAGACCCTCGGCGGTGGCAAGCCCCTCGACGGTCAAGACGTTCTTGCCATTTGCGGCCGGGGCCGGGACTAGGCACGAATTCACCGGCCGCCCATCGAGAAGAACGGTACACGCCCCGCACTCCCCTTCGCCGCATCCTTCCTTCGTACCGGTGAGGCCGAGCGTCTCGCGAAGGAGATCGAGCAAGCGCGTCTCGGCATCGGTGTCGCATTCGACCTCGCGGCCGTTGACCGTGAGTCGGATCTTCATAGGTGACGTTCGATCTCCTTCAAGGACGGAGCAATGGCGATTGCACTCCCCACTGCGTGCCGCGCGCTCGCGACGTCCTTGAGTCCGTTACCCGAAACGACGATCGCTGCGGTGGAGGCTTCGAGTGTCCCCTCTGTCGCCATCTTGCGCAATCCCGCGAACGACGCAGCTCCCGCCGGTTCTGCGAACACGCCCGTTCGCCGCGCAAGGTCCGCGATCGCGCCGAGGATCTCGCAATCCGAGACGGTGACGAAGCGTCCCCCGTTCGCATGCACGTAGCGCACGGCTTTGACGATATCTCGCGGCGCGCCGACGCAGATGCTGTCGGCGATCGTGTCGGCTTCGATGTCCTCGATCAGCACGGTCGCCCCGTCGAAACGTTCGAACGCACTCGCGATCGGCGCGGCGCCTTCGGCCTGAACGCCGATGATCCGCGGAAGACGGTCGATGAGGCCGAGCCGCAGGAGTTCGTCGAACCCCTTGCACAGGCCGCTGATCACCGATCCGTCGCCGACCCCTACAAACACGACGTCCGGCGGCTCCCAGTCGAGTTGCTCGGCGAGCTCCACGGCTCCCGTCTTCTTCCCCTCGACGAGGTAGGGGTTGATCGCGGCCGATCGGTTGTACCAGCCGAACGCCTCGGCCGCTTCGGCGGCAAGGTCGTAGGCGACGTCATAGGACCCATCGACGAGAAAGACCTTCGCCCCGTAGACGAGAAGCTGCGTGACCTTCGCGTCCGGAGCGCGCCTGGGAACGAAGAGGACCGCCTCTAGGTCGGTCGAGGCCGCGAACCCCGCGAGCGAACTGGCGGCGTTGCCGGTGGACGCGCAGGTGACAACGCGCCTCCCCTTCTCCTGCGCCTTGATGACCGCGATCGAACTCGCTCGATCCTTGTAGGACGCCGTGGGGTTCTGCCCGTCGTCCTTGACGTACAGCTTCGCCAGGCCGAGGTCGCGGGCGAGACCGTCGAACGCGTACGTTGGCGTCCACCCGACACGTAGCGGTTGAATGAAACGCTCGTCCTCAATCGGAAGAAGCGGCATGTACCGCCACATCGACGACCGGCCGCTGGACGCGAACGAACCGCGATCGAGTGAGCGAGCCAAGCCTTCGTAATCGTAGAGGACCTCAAGCGTTCCCCGCCTTGGCCCGCATGTCGGACACGTGTAGTCGAGCGCGTCGGGCTCGTATTCGGTCCGGCACGTGATGCAGCGAAGCGCGATCGGACGACCCATCAGGCGACCTCAGCGTTGAGACTCCTCGATGCCTCAACGATGAACGGGGCGCTCGATTGCAGCGATTCGAGCAGGACGATCATCTCGATCGCCGGGCGCAGGGAAAGGGCGCCGACGAAGGGGATTCGAAGCGCTCTCTCCTTCGGGAATCCGTCGGGTGTGAAGAGAATGCCCACGGATTCGGTCTCGTATCGGTATCCGGAAGAGGTCACGGTCAGGGTCGCTTCATCACCGCCGTCACGCCGTCGGAGAACCCCCGATGTAACGTACAACGCGTTCTCGGACTCCCTCTCGTAGCCTTCCCTCCGCAGGAACAGCCTCGGCTTGTCGCGGAACGGTTCCCCCGGATGCACGCAGAAGGTGGTGCAGTTCCCACAGGCGTTACAGAAGTCATCCACGTGGATGATCTGACGAAGCTGCGCAATGATGACGCGTTCGTTTCCGGCTTCCGAGAGTTTCCCGTCCTCGCAGACGAGGAGCGGAAGCGTGACGTCGATCGGCCGGACCGTGAGACTGAGATTCGCTCGATTCGGGCAGACCTCGACGCACTTGTCACACGTCGTCGAACACTGTAGGCATCGCGCAGCTTCCGCCCGCGCCGCCGCCTCGGTGAACGTCTGCTCAACCAGCTCGAAGCCGATCCGCTTCGAGACCGGAAGCACGGCCGTTGCCTGCTGAGAAGACTTGCGCGCGCGCGCGCGCTTCGTCTCCGTGACATCCCGGCCGCGCAGCATGGGCCGGTCCCACGGAACGGTGCAGAAGGGGATTCGGATCTCCCGGCAGACGGCCTCGGCCGCCCGCCGCCCGTCGGCGCAAGCCTCGATGATGATCGCTGGACCTCGCGCGACGTCCCCGCCGGCGTAGATGGGCAAATCAGCCGAGCGCCCGGTGGTCTCGTCGACGACGATACGATCTTCGCGGCTGACGGATGCGCAGCTCCCGTCAAGGAAGGAGAGGTCAGCTCGCTGCCCGGTGGCAAACACAACAGCATCGGCCTCGACCGTGAACTCGCTCCCTTCGATCAGGGTCGGCCTACGGCGTCCGTCGTCGTCGGGTGGGCCAAGTTCGTTTCGAATGCACTCGATGCCGCGGACCCGTTCATCCTTCACGACGATGCGAATCGCAGACGCGAGCTCGACAAGACGGTTCCCTTCCTCGAGGAGACCGCGAATCTCGTTCTCCTCGGCCGGCATCTCGTTTCGTGTGCGCCGGTAGAGAACGGTCACCGGGCGCGCGGTCAAACGCTGTGCCGTCCGCGCGGCGTCCATCGCCGTGTTCCCGCCGCCGATCACGACGACGTGGCGGCCAAGATCCGGGGCGTCCCCACGCGCGACGCGGTCGAGGAATTCCAGCGCGCCGAAGACACCGTCCGCGTCGATTCCGTCGATCACGGGGCACGCGTCCTTCGCGTAGCCACATGCGACATAGACCGCATCGAATCCGGCTTCGAGCAGCCGCTCGGGCGGCTCGGAGATCGGAGTTCCGAGCTCAATCGACACTCCGAGCTCCACAATCCGATCGACGTCAGCCTGTACAACCTCGCGTGGGAGGCGGAAGCCCGGCGCGATCGCCAGCATCCCCCCGGCTCGATCCTTCGTCTCGAAAACCGTCACCGCCACCCCCGAGAGCGCGAGGAAGTAGGCGGCGGCGAGGCCCGAGGGGCCGGAGCCGACGACGGCGACGCGGTGGCCCGTCTTCTCCGAGGCGGCGAGCTCGATCGTCCCGCGCTCCGCCGCGAACCGCTTCAGGTTCCGAATTGCGACGGGCTCGTCGTAGTTATTGCGCGTGCACTTCGTTTGACAAAGGTGTGTGCAAACGTAGCCGGTGACCCCGGGAAGCGGGTTTCGGCTGAGAATCGTCGCGAGCGCGCGATCGTCGTCTCCGTTGGCGATCCACCACGCATACTCTGAGACATCTTGGTGAACAGCGCACTGCGCGACGCACGGAGCCTCGATGCAGTCGAACGCCTCGAGGGGCGTAGAGGTCTTGGGAAGACCGTGCGGGCAGTACGCCTTCGCGTAGCGTCCACAGGAGAGCGCATCGGCCGCCATCTGCGAGAGACGCTCCGTTCGTTTCGCTGCGAGGGAGGCAAGATCGGGGGCGGCTTGCGCGGCCATCGCATCGCAGATCGCCTCGACGTATTGCCCGAGCCTGGCATACCCGCCCGGCTTCAGAAGGTCGGAGGCGACCGTGACCGGAAGCGCGCCGCATGCGAGCAGGTCGGAGACGTTCAACGCGTCGGCGCCCGCCGAGTACGAAACGTTCAGCTCTCCGTCGAATTCCTCGATCAAACGCTGGAAAAGCGCGACGGTCACAGGGAAGAGAGCCCGGCCGGACATGTACATCTCATCGCCCTGCAGAACACCCCGATGGTTCGCCATCGCCAGCGTGTTGGAGAGCTTGACGGCAAACGTCAAGCCTTGCTCTCCCGCGGTAGATTGAAGGGACTCGATCAGGGCGACGGCCCGCTCATAGCCGAGATCGTGCTCGAAGACGGCATCCGGAATCTCGATGTCCACGTACCCCAGGCGATCTCGGAGGATCGACAGGACCCGCTCCTTTCCGAGGAGCGTCGGATTCAGTTTCACCGTGGTGTGAAGTCGCCGCTGTTCGAGGAGATATCGAGCGATCCGCTCAATCTCGTCCGGCGGACATCCGTGCATCGTTGACAGCGTCACGCTGTTCGTGATTCGGTCAGGGATCTCGATCCGCGCGAACTCGGGGAACCGAGCGAGTGCTTCGCGAATCTCCGCCATCTCCTCGGAAGCGTCCGCGAGTCGAGCCATGAACGCCTGCATCGGCTCCGAGAGGATTCCCTCGAGGTTGTAGCCGACGCTCATGTTGAAGATCGTGCCAAACCGGGTTCGCGACGCCAGACCGAGCAGGTGTCGGAGAACGTGGACCAGGGACCATGCCTTGGTGTATTCGCTCGCGGACTCGGCGAGTCGCAGTTCCTGCGACCATTCGACGTTGTACCCCTCGTCGGCCATGTCGATGCACGGCCGCGGAATCTCCAGCTCGTCCATGACCTGGACGGTCTTCAGCTCGATGAAGCGGCCGCCGCAGAGCCACGCGCTGAGGATGTTCTGCGCCAATTGGGTGTGCGGACCGGCCGCCGGGCCGATCGGTGTCGCAAGATCAGATCCGTAGAGTCGAGTCGTGCACGTCGGATCACACTGCGGGAGAAAGAACTGGGACTCCGGAATGCCGAAAATCGAGCGATTCGCGCGGTACTCCGTCAAGATCCAGTCGAGGAGAACATCGAACGGAAGAGGGTTCATGTGATCGCTCATCCAGTCTCCTCCTCTACTCGATTCGAGTCCAGAGCCTCTGCGCAACCTGCCGGGCGTCTGCGTAGACCGCTGCCTCGTCGATGCCGACGAACGCACGATCTCTCAGGATCGGTCTGCCGGCAACAAAGAGATCCGACACCCGTAGGGTGTGAACGGTGGCCCCAAAAAGCAAATGCCCGAGAACGTTCGCAGCCGCGAGCGGTGTCGGCGGCACGTAGTCGAGAAGCGCAATGTCGGCCGGCCATCCCGGCTCAATGCGGCCGACGCGGAGCCCGAACAGCCGCTCGACGATCGCGGGGTTGTTCCGGAGCAGGAGAGCGTCGAGCTGGGCGAACGTTCCGACAAGCGGATCACGGCGAGCGTGCTTCTGGAGGATCCCAGCGGTGAACAGCTCAGCCAACATGTTGCAGCCGAGTCCATCCGTGCCCAGTCCGGCGACCACACCTCGAGAGAGGTATCCGTCCAGGTCGAAGATCCCGACGCCGTTGTTCATGTTCGAACGCGGGTTGTGGACGACGACCGCGTCCCGCTCGCTGACGAGGTTCTTCTCGGCGTCGTTGAGGTGAAGGCAGTGAGCGAGGATCGATCGCCGGCGCAGCAGGCCGTATCGATCGAGGCGGTCGATCACGCGTAGACCGTGCTCTGCCTCGCACGACGTCTCATCCTCCGGTCCCTCGGCGACGTGGATGTGCACTCCCGCCTCCTCGGGAAGGCGCTCGGCGACGCGCTCGAGACTCTCGTCGGAAAGGGTGAACGACGCGTGCAAGCCGAATTGTCCGGTGCAGAGGGGATCCGCCCCGGTGATCTCGTCGAGGAACCTGACGTTCTCCTCAATGCCGAGATCGCGGCGGTCGCTCCCGTCTCTGTCGGAGAGCTCGTAGCAGAAGGCGCCGCGGAGGCCAACGTGGCCGCAGACGGCCTCGCGCATGAGATCTAGCGACCCCGGGATGGCATTCGGACTCGCGTGATGATCGATCAACGTCGTCACCCCGCAACGCGCGGCCTCCATCGCGCCGACACGTGCGCTCAGCCTGACCGACTGAGGGTCGAGCGCCTTGTCCAGCCGCCACCAGAGCTGCTCGAGGATTTGCGTGAAGGTCGCGGGAGAGAAGTCGGAGACGGCCATCCCTCGAGCGAGGCTGCTGTAGAGGTGCGTGTGCCCGTTGATGAGACCGGGGATCGCGAGCTTCCCCTCTCCATCGATCCGGTCCGCAGAGGATTCGGCCGCGTAGGTTGCCCGCTCAGTGGAGGAAAGAACGGCCGCGATCCGATCCCCATCGATGACGACGGCTCCGTCCTCGATGAGGGAGTCACTTCCATTCCAGACTGTGACAGGCTCGATCATGCGAATCATGGAAACCCCTCCCGCTTGCTTGTCGTCCAAGGAGCAGATCCTGTAGGATAGCTTCTGTCGGACTGTCAGACAACCTTGCAGAAGGCTTCAAGGAGGGTTCCTCTCAGTCACGAAGGCAACCAGAAGCCGTTCCGGCCAAGGGCGGGCAATGGGTGTACGGGATTCGCCTCATGAGAGTGGTCCGCTCGCCGCCGTCGGGTGGCCGGCCGGACAGATCGGGGTGATAATCCGGGTCGAGAGGAGGCGTCATCTTGAGACTGCGACTTGCTCGGACGGTCGTGCGTCCGGCGACCCTCGATGAGGCATGGCGCGCAAAGGGCGAGCACGGAGATGCGGCCCGCTTTCTTGGCGGCGGCGTCGATCTGGCGCTCCTTGCACTGTCGGATGTGACGACGTTGATCGATCTGTCCGGACTCGGCCTCTCCTACATCCGAATCCAGGGGGAGCACTTGAGATTGGGCGCGACGACGACGATGACGGCGGCGATCGAATCGCCGTTGGTCGCCGCCCACGCGCAAGGGTTCTTGCGCGACGTTCTCAGAAAGGTCGCTTCGCCTCTCCAGAGGAACTTGGCGACGCTCGGAGGCACGCTGGCGAGAGCCCACCCGTGGTCGGATGTGATCCCGGCGTTGCTCGTCCTCGACGCGGAGCTTCTTCTGTACGACGGCTCGGAGAAGACACTCACCCTGGAGAGATTCCTGGGTGAGCGTGGGAAGAGCGGAGTGCCGCTCATCGCCGAGATCCATCTCCCAGGGATGCCGGAAGGCGTGCGAGGCGCGTTCGCCAAGTTCACGCGCACGGCGTTCGATGTCGGCATGTTGAATGTTGCGTGCCTCGGGGCAATCGAGAAACAGAAGTGGACGGGTGTGCGGATCGCGATCGGCGGAACGCCCGCGCTGGCCACGCGGCTTCGCGCCGTAGAAGAGATGCTTGAAGGAAAGCCGGCAGACGTAGATCAGATCACAAGCGCCGCATCAGCAGCGTCGGATGCGATCGATGTCCGTGATGATCGGCGCGCAAGCGCGGAGTACCGGAGAACGCTGACAAGAGAGCTAACCGCTCGCTGTCTGCTCGAGATCGCACAGCTGCCTGAAAGGATCTCGCCATGAAGCTCTCGTTGACCATCAACGGTGTCCCGAGAAGCGTGACGGCGGACGACGCGGGCGAGACGCTGCTCACCATCCTCCGTCGCGAAGGATACAGCGGCGTCAAGAAGGGATGCGGCGCGGGAGATTGCGGCGCGTGTGCCGTCCTCCTGAACGGACGCGCGGTCAATTCGTGCCTCGTCCTTGCCGCCAAAGCCGACGGAGCGGAAATCATCACCGTGGAGGGTCTCGCGATGGGGGGCCGCCTCCACCCGCTGCAGGAGGCGTTCCTCGATGAAGGCGCCGTCCAGTGCGGCTACTGCACGCCGGGCATGCTGATGAGCGCGATCGACCTACTCACTCGGAATCCCGATCCGAACGAGCACGAAATCAGAGAGGCGATCTCGGGGAACCTGTGTCGTTGCACCGGTTACGCCAAGCAGATCAGGGCGATCCAGATCGCGGCTAAGCGGATGAGGGACGGTGGCGATGACTAGGCCGAGCGAGAGGGGATTCGCGATCGTCGGGAAGAACGAGCGGAAGGTTGACGGCGTCGGGCTGGTGACCGGTCGGTCCAAGTTCGTGGCCGACCTCCTGCTCCCGGATACGCTCCACGTCAAGATCCTTGGAAGCCCGCACGCTCACGCAAGGATCGTTGACATCGACACGACGGAGGCGGAGGCACTCGGCGGCGTTGCCTGTGTGCTGACACACAAGAACACGCCGACGACCCGGCACACGACCGCCGGCCAGGGGTACCCCGAGCCATCCCCGTACGATGTGCGGATGTTTGACATGAAGGTCCGATTCGTCGGCGATCGCGTCGCGGCCGTGGCCGCCGGATCGGAGGAGATCGCCCTCGAGGCGCTGAAGCGGATCCGCGTCGTGTACGAAGAACTGCCCGCAGTTCTTTCGATTGACGATGCGCTCCGCGATGGGGCTCCCGTCGTCCACGACGAAAAGGATTCGACCGGAATCTATGACGCGCCCCGGAACATCGTCGCCGATGTCGACATCGACGTGGGCGACGTTGTGAAGGGCTTCGAGGAGTCCGACGCGGTTGTCGAAGTCGTATGCGAGACGCAGTACGCGCAGCACACACCGATCGAGCCCCACGTCGTGCTCGCCTATCTGGACTCCGACGAGCGGCTCGTGCTCCGGACGAGCACGCAGGTTCCGTTCCACGTACGGCGGATCGTCGCACAGACCCTCGACCTTCCGCTGCATCGAATTCGGGTGATCAAGCCCAGGGTCGGCGGAGGATTTGGGGCCAAACAGGAGGTCCTTGTTGAAGACATCGCTGGGCTGGTGGCGCTTCGAACCGGTCGGCCTGCGCTTCTCGAACTCACCCGGGCCGAGGAATTCATCGCCGCGAGAACGCGTCATCCGATGCGAATCAGAGTGAAGCTCGGTGCGATGGAAGACGGAAGACTTCACGCGATTGAGATGGAGGCGTTCTCGAACACGGGCGCGTACGGAGCACACGGTTTGACCGTGCTTGCCAACACGGGATCGAAAACCCTTCCGCTGTACAACAAGGCGGAGAACGCGCACTTCTTCGGGCGGGCAATCTACACGAACCTTCCTGTGTCTGGAGCCTACAGAGGATATGGGGCGACCCAGGGGTACTTCCCGCTCGAAACAGGGATGGACGAGCTCGCCGAGAAGCTCTCAATCGATCCGATCGAGCTTCGGCGACGAAACCACATTCGCCTTGGGGAGACATCACCGATCTTCGAGAAGCTCGGTGAGGGCCGGGAAGGGGTACCGCAGACGGTCAAGAGCTGCGAGCTCGAGCGCTGCATCGGGATCGGCGCAGAGCGGATCGGCTGGTCGGAGAAGCGAGGCAAACGCGTCCGAGAGGGCCCGTGGGTGCACGGCGTCGGGATGTCGATCATGATGCAGGGGTCGGGGATTCCTGGGATCGACATGGCCGCGGCAACGATCAAGATGAACGAGGACGGATCGTTCAATCTCCTCATCGGCGCGACCGACATCGGAACCGGGTCGGATACGATTCTCGCCCAGATGGCGGCGGAAGTACTCGGCGTCCCGTTGTCGAAGATCATCGTGACCTCGTCGGACACCGACATCACGCCGTTCGACGTCGGCGCCTATGCGTCGTCAACGACCTACGTCTCAGGCACGGCCGTCGTCCGAGCCGCGGAGAAAGTGCGCGAGCAGATCCTGTCGGTCGCGGCGCCGCTCCTCAACAGCACTTCGGAGGGCCTGACGCTGTCCGAGGAGGCGGTCAAGACGCCAGACGGGCAACGCGTCGGACTCGATCGTGTCTGCCAGCGGGCGATGTACGAGTCGGATCAGTTCCAGATCGCCGCGACGGCGTCGTTCGTTCCATCGGAATCGCCGCCGCCGTTCCTCGCCAACTTCGCCGAGGTCGCCGTCGACACGGGCACGGGGCGCGTGGAAGTTCTCCACTACGTCGCTGCAGTCGACTGTGGCGTCGCCGTCCATCCGAAGCTCGCGGAGGGGCAAATGGAAGGGTCGATCGTCAACGGAATTGGGTACGCGTTGACCGAAGAGATGCTGATCAGCTCCCGCGGACGAGTACGCAATCCGTCTCTGTTCGACTACAAGATCCTCGGCGCGCTCGACGTTCCGAGAATCGACGTCGTGCTCGTCGACTCCTACGAGCCGACCGGACCCATGGGCGCCAAATCGGTCGGCGAAATCGGAATCAACGGACCGATCCCAACGATTGCCAACGCGATCCATGACGCCGTCGGCATCCGCTTGAGGCAGACACCGTTCACGCCAGAGCGGGTCCTGGCGGCCATGCATGCGTCATGAGAGAGAACTGCGCGAGACCGAGCGGCGATTCGCGTATCTTGAGGTGGATTGCGCAAAGCCGCGCTGCAATGCGAAACGAATGAGTGACATGGATCCTCGGCGTCATCCGGGACGGCGCGCTCGCGCCGGCCTGGACGATCGCCGAGTTGGCGATCCGGCCAGAGAGAATCCGAAAGGAGCACCATGAAGGTTTTGGTGGTGACGAGCAGCCCGAATACGCAGGGCCTGACCGCCGCCTGCGGCGAGTCCGCGAGACTTGGAATCGTCGATGGACAGAGTCCCGCACGCGTGGTCAACTTGAACGACTACAAGATCGAGCGGTGTGCGGTTTGCGAGAACGGATGGGGACCGTGCCGCACGGAGCACCGGTGTCGCTTGACCGATGACTTCGCTGAACTGAAGGCGATGTTCGAGCTAGCGGAAGGCTACGTCTGGGTATCGCCTGTCTACTTCGGCGAACCGAGTGAAGCTTTCCGGGCATTCTTCGATCGGCTGCGCCGGTGCGAGGCGACCAAGACCGGATCAGAGAAGAGCGCTCTCTCCGAGAAGCCGGTCGTCTGCATCGCCGCGGCTGGTGGATCAGGAAACGGGGCGACCTTGTGCCTTTCGCAGATGGAGCGACTCGTCAAACACCTGGGCGCCGTGTCATTTGACTACATCCCGATCACACAGAAGACTCGCGAATACCAGCTGGAGACCGTTCACGACGCGCTCGTAGGCATGTGCACGCAGAAGCCCGCAGAGAACAACGGCGTGCCGCTCTCGGCCAGGAAGAGGCGGAGGCCTCCGCGGCGCCAAGGCAGACAATCGCATCGCGGGAAACCAAGCGAAAACTAAAGGTGCGACAGGCGTCCGCTACAGCTTGTAGAGATCGGAGTACTTCGTCGTGACATAGCGAACGAAGTGCGACGGGTCGAGCGTCCGTCCGGTGATCTTCGCGATCAGCTCTTTCGGCTCGTAGATCCCGCCGTGTCGGTGCACGTTCTCCCGCAGCCAGGAGAGAAGCGGAGCGAACTCTCCAACGGCGACTTGTTCGTCAAGGTCAGGGAGTTCTTGCCGTATGGTCGCGAACATCTGAGCGGCATAGAGATTCCCGAGCATGTACGACGGGAAGTAGCCGAAGGCGCCCATCGACCAATGCACGTCCTGGAGAACACCCTGTGCGTCGTCCGGAGGAACGATGCCGAGGTAGCGCTCCATCGCCTCGTTCCAGAGACGCGGCAGATCGGACACGGCGATCGAGCCGTCGATCAATCCCGCCTCGATCTCGAACCGGAGCATGATGTGGAAGTTGTACGTCACCTCATCGGCCTCGACGCGAATCAAGGAAAGCGAAACGTCGTTGGCTGCGCCATAGAGCGCATCCGGATCGACCGTCTCGTACCGGGGGAAGTACTCCGCAAGAACCGGCTGGAAGAACTGCAGGAACGGTCGACCCCTGCCGATCTGATTCTCGATCATCCTTGACTGCGACTCGTGGATTCCGTTGGAGGCGCCCCCGCCGATGCCGAGGGAGTAGAGCGTTTCGGCGTTTCCTTGGTTATACAGCGCGTGCCCGCCCTCGTGGAGGGCCGCGAACAAGCCGGGACCCAAGTGAACCTCGGAGTACCGGTTGGTCACACGAACGTCTCCCGGCCCGATCGTCGTTGTGAACGGATGCGGGACGTCGTCGAGCCCTCCGGCGTCGAAGTCATAGCCGACGGCTTCGAGTGCTCGGTGCGCAAGGTCTCTCTGGGTCTCGATGTCGAACGTTCCTGCAAGCACGGAGGTGTCGGGTTTCGTTCCATCCTTCATCAGACGCGCAAGGAACGGGGCAAGCTCCTCGCGAAGCGGCTCGATGATCCCGCGGAGCTCCGCGCACGTCATCCCTGGCTCGAACCCTTCGATCAACGCATCGTACGGATGCTCTTCGTATCCGTAGTAGTCGGCAAACCTGCGCGCGTAATCAACCATTGTGTTCAGATGCGGCTCGAAATCCGCGAAGCTCGAGGCTTCTCTGGCCTTGGCCCACGCCGCCTGAGCGTTGGACCGCGCGACGGCGAATTGCTCCACGAAGTCGGGCGGCACCGCCTTCTGACGTCGGTAGTTCTTCCTAACGAGTCGAACGCTTCCCTTCTCTTCAGCAGAGAGGCCGTCCTGCGCCTCGAGCTCATCGAGATAGGCTCCAAGTTCATCGCTGACCGACTGCTCGAAGAACATCTTCGAGAGCTTGCCGATGACTTGAGAACGGAAGGCCACGCCCTTCTTCGGCATGTGCGAGTGCTGGTCCCATCCAAGAAGAGCGATCGCCGAGCCAAGCTTCGATCTCTCCATCAGGTGTGCTTTGTACGCTGTGAGCGTGTCCAAGTGAATCCCCTTTCGTTCTGGCCGACGCGGAGTGCGTGGCGCGTGAGTATACAGCGATCAGAATGGAGCTACGAGATCAATCGACGATCCGTTCGAGCGCCGCGGTCGTCAGGCGAGACGGATGTCCGCTGTAGCGAACGATGCCGGCACGGTCGATAACGAACGTGTGGGGGATGCCCAGAACCGAGTACTGCGCGGCGACGGCGGACGATACCGATCGGGATTCCCACAGGGCGATCAAGTCCGTGAAGCCGGTCTCCGATAGGTAGGCGAGGGCGCTCGCCTTCGTGCGATCGAGGCTGATTCCAATCAAGTCGACGCCACGAGCTGCCACCGACCGCCACTGCGCGTGAAGCGCCGGGAACGTGGCGCGACAAGGGGTGCACCAGCTTGCCCAGAAGTCGAGAATGACGACGCGATCGCGATAGTCGGAGAGTGCGACGGGTTCGCCGTCGAGCGATAGAAGCGTGAAGTCGGGTGCCCGCTGCCCAACGCGTGGGCCGATGGGGATGACGAATGCGTCCGAAGGTTCGGCGGACGACGCCTCAGGCTGTGCGCGGGTTCTGGGAAGCGTGGCGAGCAGGATCGCCGCGGCAACGCCGACGGCGATGACGACTCCGACAAAGAGAAGAAACCACCGGCGGTCTCGTCCCGACACTTCTCTACTCGTGGGCGAAGGCCTCTCACCAGGATCACGCATTGTAGGCCGCACCGTACGAGACGAACCGGAGACTGTCAAGGACGGGAATCCGCCGATCACATCCCCCGTTCCCGTCGGCCGTCGGCTTGCGATTCGATCAGCTTCCCGTATCCTGGGCTCCAGCGATGGAAGATGCCGTGAAGAAGACGGGACGCTGGATCGGCGGAATCTTGGCCGCCGTCGTTGTCGCGATCGTCGTGATCGTCTTGTGGCCGGCCGCGGATCCGCTCGCAGGCGTCGAGACCGTGGCTGTTCGCTTGGGCGGTGAATCGATCGGAGATGGCCCCATCGATGTCGAGGACCAGCTTCGCGTCTTTCTCGGCGATCACGACATACAGATCGTCGCTGATGAGGACGCGGCTGACGCCGTGCTCGATGTCACAGACCTCACGTTGAATCTCGGTGACATCGAGGTCTCCCTGAGCGAAGGCGGGATCCGTGGGCGAGCGAGCGCGATCTGTACGCTGCGAGATGTGCGGACCCGGAAGATTCACGTCATGGACTTCCACATCCGCTTTGCAGAGAGCGGAGTTCGCGCGGATCTCGTTCCACGCAAGTTCTGGCAGGTTTGGAAGAAGCGCCCGAACGCGTGAGTCGGAACGCGATCGACTGCACGGAGCGCTCGGAGAGCGTGACTCGAGGCTCGACGCACAGGGTCCCGAGGGAGCCCTCGGGACCGCATCGGAGTCCCAGAAGGAGGGACCCCGAACGGCATCATTCGTGAGCGCTTTCCGGCGTTCGAAATGTACCAAGCGCCGCGCGTTCAACTGATGGAGATCCAGCCACACGATGACCTGCAGTTCTCGCCCGGTGGAAAGAATCCGACGCTCGGAAAGCTCTGTCACACGATCGGCGGGGTCGAGGACCCCTGCATCCAGTCGTTCAAGACGTTCGTGCGCGACTGCGCGCACCGGTAGGAGAATCCGGACCTCGCGTCAAGCGCCGAACGACTGCGGAAGGCAGAGGCGTTCTTCCGCCGGCAATCCAGCTCGAGGTCAACCAGGAAGCCCCTCTCATCTTCTACGGCGAAGTGAGCGTCGCCATCCGAGAGCGGTGGGAAAAGAAGAGCTCGAGCAATGGCGTGAGTGGATCGCCTAGTCGTCGAGCGGGGCGTCGAGGTCCCAATCGGCAAGAGGCACGATCGACACGCTCCCGGCTCCCGAGCGGACGATGATCGTTACCTTCGTATCCGCCGCGCCGTAGGTCGGGGAAAGAACCTCGCGTTCGGCCTTCAGGTAGCCGGAAGGAACATCGATCGCGGTTGAGGCCGAGCGATCGATTCGAACACCGACGCCATCGGGCACGACGAGGATGAAGTCATCCCCAGAGAGGAAGTATCGCGCGCTGGACGATTCGGCAAGAATGATCGTGCTCAAGCCTTCGCCACAAGCCACGTCGAGGGCCGTGATCTGGAGTTCCTGCAGATCGAGGTCGGCGGAACCTTCCGTGGAAACCGTCAGATCGATCGGGATCGTGGGATTCAGGGAGAGACGCCAGATGGTTCCACGACTGCGCCCTGCGGCAAACGGAAGCTGGACTCTCGGGCGGCTCGTCAGCTCGTAGGCGACCGCTTCCCCCGTGAGCGTCGAGGACTGCGTGAGCGATTCGTCCCAGCGAACCGAAACGTGTCCCTCGATCAACGCATCGGTCGAAACGCGCCCGTCGACGCGAACGGCACAGCCCACACACGAAAGCAGGATGCGTGCGGCGTTCGCTTCGGCGAGGGGGAGCGCGACCGCCTGCTCTTTGGCAACCCAGCGCTCCGGCGCGAACAGATGGAACGCCGCGAATCCGATAGCGAGCGTGACGCACACGACAACGAAGGCCGATACCGCTTGTCCGAGCGAGGATCTCCCCAACACGAGATCCAGGCCGATGGCGATGAGCAGGATCGGCCACAGACGCAACACTGTGTCCCACGCGTCGAAGCCGGCGATGCCCAGATTGTCGAGCAGAAGCAAGACACCGCCTGTGATCAGAATCAACGGAAAGAGAAGACCGGCGCGACGCCTGGACCTCGTCATGTCACCGAAGCCGGAGGTTCTTCCAGAGGATGCTCAATCCTAGCGCGATCACGAGAACCGGCCAGAAGCGGCCGATCTCAGACCAGCTCTTCCAAGGAACGATCCCGAGCGTGTTCAGCAAGAGAACGACGCCGACGCAGATGAGAAGGATCGGGATCAAGAACGCGGCCGTCGAGCGGTGCGGCATCATCTTCCTCCCTTGAGCCAGCGCCAGACAAGCGCCAGGCCGATCAGGATCGGCAGCGCCGGCCACAAGAGACCAAAAAGGATTCCCACGGCGTTCAGAAGGACCACCAACACCATGATCCCGACGCCAACAAGCATCAACGGGACGATGAGCCCAACGAGTGTGAGGGAAAGCATCATCTTCCTCCTCTCAGCCAGCGCCAGAGGAACGCCAGCCCGATCAGGATTGGAAAGACGGGCCACAACAGGCCAAACGCGAACCAACGGATCCAGACGACGCCCAAGTTGCGCAGGAGAAACGCAATCCCGAGGAGGATCAGCGCAAAACCAAGGAAGAACGCGGCTCCGCGCTCGCGTCGCCGTGTGACCCGGCGTACGCCTTCGCCGATCGATCGGGCGCGATCGGCGATCTCGTCCGCGGCTCCTCTCACTCGATCGGAGAGGTCACGCGGCCCGCTCTCTGTCTCAGGGACGATCAGCCACACGGCGAAGTAGACGAGGATGCCAAAGCCTGTGAGCGCGCAGAAGATGATGAAGATCAGGCGAACGAGATTCGAGTCGACGCCGAAATACTCGCCCAAGCCCCCACACACACCGCCGAGCACGGCATCCGTCCGGCTTCGAACTAAGCACTTGGTCATGATCCTCCCCTCTACTGCGAGGGAGTGTAGCACACGCACCGCGGCAGGACAACACTGTTACGTGCGTGTCGACGCCAGGATGACGATCAGTGCGAGGATTGCGATCGGAGAAACAAGCGACAGGAGACGGCCGCTGATCGAACTCGTTCTGACACGAAGGAGTGCGCGAAGGAAGAGAGCTCCTACGGCAACGCTCAGTGTGAGGGCCAGCGCCTGGACGGAGCGTCGCCACAACAGGTTGTGCGTCCCGTCTACCGAGAGGAGGACAAGGCAGACGGAGAGCGCAATTCCAATGAACCATAGGCAGGCGAACACGGCGAGAAGCCGTCGCCCGCAAACGGGGACACGCCAGGCGAGAATCGCGATCCACGCTGCGAGAAGAGCCCCCGCGAGGAGCCAAAGCGCGACGATCTGCAGCGATTCGGATGTCGCGAAGACGTGCGCCGTCAAGAGCACGAGTGCGAGAAACGTGGCGAGGACCCCAGCAATGATCGCCCGTTGCGATGTCGATCGGCGACGCGTGGGAACCCTGACGGGTCTCGAAGCGCGCACTCGGTATCGCCCCCCTTCTCACCGGAGTCTACGCTGTGCCCCCGGTACGCGGGATGCACGGTGTCCCGGATCGATGGGACGAACGACGGGCGGCCACTGGGCGGTGGCAGGTTTGCGGAGTACGATGGCCGTATGAAACGTCAGACCGCGTGCATTCTCGATGGCGGCACTCGAGACGGCTCCGCAACGAACGAGGTGAAGCAAACACTCGCAGAGCTGCTGACCGAGCGCGGCTGGGCGGCGACGGATTTCCGGCTCCGGGATCTCGACATCGCCCCGTGTCGTGGCTGCTTCGCCTGCTGGGTGCAGACGCCGGGCGTCTGCATCATCGACGATGTCGCGAGAGAGATCGCCCGAACCGTGGCCCAAAGCGATCTTCTTGTGTTCCTCGCGCCCGTCACGTTCGGCGGATACTCCTCAGAGTTGAAGAGAGCGCTCGACCGACTGATCCCGCTGATCCTGCCGTACTTCCGATCCGTGGGGCACGAGGTGCACCACGTCCGACGGTATGCGAGGTGCCCTAGCCTCCTCGGCGTGGGCCTGCTGATGAACCCTTCCGCAACGCAGGAACGAATCTTCCAAACGCTGATCGAGCGGAACGCGATCAACATGCATGCTCCAAGGGCGAAGGCCAGCATCCTCGACGCAGGCGATCCGAACTCGGAAGAGAGGATCGCCGCGGCGCTGGCGGAGGTGATCGCGTAAACGGAAGAACGCTCGTCCTGATAGGAAGCCCCAAGGGCCTCGAGGGATCGAACTCGGCGCGCTACGCGCGCGCGCTCACCGGAGGGTTCGAGGACCAAGGAGGGACACTCGACTGGGTCCATCTTCATCGCGCAATCGGGGAACAGGCGTCGATCGACGATCTCCTCGCGAAGGTGGCCGCCGCCGATCTGATCCTCCTCGTCGCCCCGCTGTACGTGGACAGCCTTCCCGCGCCCGTGATCGCAGCTTTCGAACGGATCGCAGAGGCGCGATCATGTCTCGCGAGGAAGGTGAAGGCTCCCGGGTTCGCCGTCCTGATCCACTGCGGCTTCATCGAGCCTGCGCAAAACAGGACGGCGGTCGAGGTTTGTCGGGAGTTCGCCGATGCAGCCGGTTTTCCGTGGTTCGGAGCCTTGACGCTTGGAGGCGGTGGGATGCCCGCACGGCGGATCAAGCGCGCATTGGAGCAGGCACGCGACGCGCTGGCGAAGGATTCCCCGGTCCCCGACACGCTGCGCCAACGGGCGGAGAGGCCAGTCATGCCCCGCTGGGTCTACATCCTGGGAGGAAATGCCATGTGGCGCCGCGTCGCCAAGAAGCAAGGCGTGACGAAGGCTAACCTCTCGGCGCGTCCCTACGCGGACGAAGGCTAGTCAACCCAGTCGCCGAGTTTCTTCCTGATCTTTCGTTCGATGAGCCCTCCAAGCTCCGACCAGTCTGTGTCATCCTCGGCATCTACCCAGCGGGCGAAGCCGCGGCGGATTTTCCCCTCGATTCGATCTCCGAGATCATCCCGCCTTTCGTGGACGTCGTCTCGCGAGAAGCTGTCTTCCAGTCGCCGTTCGATCTCGTCGCCGAGTGATGTTTTTCGGCGAGGCCTTCGTCGAACGCCGAACGCGGTGCGACTTCCGATGCCGGCCCAGGCGAAGGCGAGACTGATCAGAAGCCATAGCCCCGCCGTCTGCAGGTAGCTCAGTGTCGGTCCCCAACCGAGGTGCCCGACGACGAGCGAATTCCAGAGGAGCATCAGGATGAAGGCGAAGAAGAAAAAGGCGGGAACGCCGCCGCCGGTGATCAGTCTGATGAGAAGTCCCATGTCGTCCACCTCCTTAGAGCGCAGTGTCCTTGCCCTTTGCTATCGATGCGCCCGCCATTTGCTGAGAATGCGAGAGGAGGCGCCGATGCCCGCCCAAGCGAACAGAATGATGCTCATGAACCAGAGGGCGGCCGCCTGCCAGTAATTGAGCTTGACGGCTACCAAGCCAAGTTGATCGACGAGGATGCCGTTCCACAGGAGCTGAAGGATAAAGCTGAAGAAGAAGAACGCTCCGACGCCCCCACCCGTAATCAAACCACGCAAAAGTCTCATCGCTTTCACCCCCTCTCGAACGTCATGCTCATCCTAGCACACGTAGGTCAATCTAGAGGGCTACTCGGTTCAGTTCCGACGTGAGCAAGATTGGGATTCACCGCTGGAGCGCGTACGATCCGGCCATTAGGGAGGTGGCCGTGAACGAGTCGCTCGAGGGACGGAAGGCGAGGCAGGCCTGCGGGATTCTCGATGAACTGAACATCGATTGCTGGCTGATCTGGGTGCGAGAGACGAATCAGATCGTCGACCCGGCGCTTCCATTCGTCTACCCCGGAGCCTTTGTATGGCAGACGGCGCTCCTTCTCACGCGGGACGGAGAACGAATCGCCATCGTCGGGACGTTCGACGCCATGGGGATTCCGGACGGGTACTTCGATCGAATCATCACCTACGATGCCGCGATCAGCGGACCTCTGCGTGCCGTGTTGGCGGAGATCGACCCGACGCAGATTGCGATTGACGTAAGCGAGAACGATGTCGCCAGCGACGGCATGACGGCCGGAATGCGAACGCTCCTCGATCGGCACTTGGAGCACACACCGTATGCCGAACGGCTCGTCTCCGCCGAAGGATTGATCGGACGCCTGCGCGGCCGGAAGATTCCCGAAGAAGTCGAGCGGATCCGAGAGGCCGTTCGCATCACGGAGGAGATCCTCGACGATCTCACCAGCGAGGCCCGAGTTGGGCAGACCGAGCTGGAGATCCAGCAGCGGGTTCACGAGGCGATGGCGCGACGCGGCGTCGGGCACGCGTGGGCGTCTGACCACAATCCGGCCGTCGATGCGGGGCCCGACAAGGCATTCGGGCACGGAGGGCCGACGTCGGGACGCACTCGGTCAGGGCATCTCCTTCACACAGACTTCGGGGTGAAGGCAAACGGGTACTGCTCAGACCTCCAGCGGATGTACTTCTTCGGCAAGCCGGAAGAGATCCCCGCGCCGGTTCAGACAGCGTTCGACACGGTTCTCGGCGCGATCGATGCCGCCGCGGCTGCGCTGCAGCCGGGATCCATCGGGTACGAGATCGATGCGATCGCCAGAGACCACGTGACCGCTCGCGGATACCCCGAGTACATGCACGGTCTCGGTCACCAGGTCGGCCGCCACGCCCACGATGGCGGGACGATCCTCGGGCCGCGCTGGGAGCGATACGGGGCCACTCCCGAGGGCCTGGTCGAGGAGGGAAACGTCTTCACGCTCGAACTCAACGTGCCGACGGAGACGCACGGTCAGGTCAGCCTGGAGGAGGACGTGCTCGTCACCGCAGACGGCTGCGAGTTTCTCTCGAGACCCCAGCGGGAGATCATCTGTGTGGGATAGCGCGTGGTACGGTCCGCGCCTAGAAATCCCAGTCCGATGAGGGAATTGGAAGTCTGAGAACGCAGTCGAGTTCGCGAAGCAGCTCCTCAGGTCCGTGGATCTCGTCCGTCCAGGTGAGTCCAGACGGCGAACGGACGCCAAGCCACATCCGAGTGAACGCGCCGACGGAGGCGCGAAGCGTCGGTAGACCTTCCTTCCGGCCGGAAGCGACGGACGACTCCGAGCCCAGGGTAATCGTGTAGTCGCCGGCGAGGCTGGACCAGCTCGAGACACCTGCGAGGTGCTGACCGATCGGGTCGGCCAGTTCCAGATGGAAGGCGACCGGGTCGCCGTCAAGATGTGTCCGCTCGATGCATGTCTCGAGATCCAGCATTCGGGCCTGCCAGTAGGCGTAGGCATTGACACGATGCTCATGCTTCGACGCCTTGGTGATCTGCTGCAGCTTGAACGGCTCACGCAGCAGGTCCTGTAGCAGGATGTCGCCCGGTTCACGCATCCGGATAGAGCGTACCTGGTCGCCGAGACTCTTGATCAGTGCGAGCAGCTCGAGGAACTCATCGCGCGATCGATAGGCCATCCAGTTGACCCGATACGGGCCGCTTTCGGCCTCCTTGGTGGAGAGCCACAGGTGATGCGTCAGAGTCCCCGCGTCGTCCCGGTAGCCCAGGCCGAATCCGTTGTCACTCCACATCATCTCTGCCCGTGTGATCTGCGGGGGGAGGATGCAGATCGTTCCGTGGGTTCTACGTCGAGCGAGACGGCCCCGATGGACGGACTCCCAGTCGGCATCGGTCAACCGACACGGGGGCCGTGCTTCGACGTCGCCGGGCAGCTGCGCCGGGTCGAAGGTGTACCAATGTTCGTAGGACCCGTTGCCGAACCCGAGCCGATCATAGAATCCCTGATCGAAGACCCCGAGCAGTGCGAGGCCGGCGCCGTCTTCCGCGGCCAACTGAAGGGCGTGGGCGGTGAGCCTCGTCGCGAGCCCTCGCTTCCGTGCGATGCGGCTCGTCGTTACGCCCGTGACACAGCAGATCGGGAGTTCTTCATCCAGGTATCGGAGAGTTCCCGGATCGGTGTTGACCATGCACTCCGGCGCCCCGTCAAGATCGGCGACGACGGTCCGACCGCTCCCGAGGAAGACGTCGAGTGCTTTCTCGTCGTCTTCGCCGTCGATCCAGCCGACCTCACGCCAGATTCTGCGGACGGCATCTGCATCCTGATCTGGGTTGTACGGCCTCATGCTTCTCTCCATTCGCATACTTCAGGCAACACACTACATGTAGATCCCACCGTTGGCGTTGATCGTCTGCCCGGTGATGTATCCGGCCTCCTCGGAGGCGAGAAAAGCGACCAAGGCGGCGATTTCGTCAGGCTCCGCCGCTCGGCCAGCCGGGATCCTGGCGAAGATTCTCTCGCCGTGATGCTCCAGCGACTCCTTGGTCATGTCCGTCCTCGTGTATCCCGGCGAGACGGTGTTCACCGTGATGGCGGGCGCGAGTTCGAGAGCCAGAGACTTCGTCAATCCGATCAGGCCGGCCTTGCCCGCTGCGTAGTGCGATCCATGATCCGACCCGATCATCGCACGAAGCGAACAGATGTTCACGACGCGCCCCCACGGTTGCCGCCGCAAGTGCGCCAAAGCCGCCTTCACCGTGAACATGGCCGAGGACAGATTGACGGAGATCGAGCGGTTCCAGTCCTCGATCGTCAACTCATCGAGCGTTCGGTGTTGAGAGAATCCCGCATTGTTGACCACGACGCCGATGCCGCCGAACGCGTCTGCTGCGTCCTCGACGAGCTTCACGACATTCTCGTAGTCGCCGACGTCGGCACGGACGGCGATCGCCCGTCCCCCCGCCGACTCGATCCGTTCGACCACGGCGCATGCGCGGTCCTCGCGCTCGATGTAGTTCACACAGACGCCGTGCCCCGCACGCGCGAGCCGCTCGGCGATGGCCGCACCGATTCCGCGAGAGCTTCCGGTCACGACCGCACCGGAGAGAGGTGTTGGACTTCCCTTCATCATGGTCGCGCGATTATAGGCGGCGGAGAACGGGCTCGCACCGGGGCGTCCTGCTACAGATGCTTGAGAGCCTCTCGAGCGACATCGGTTCGCCGCTCGTCTTCGAGCCATCGCGCAAGCTCCGGTCGGACGATGTCAGGGCACTTCCGCCCGAGCTTCCAGATGGCGGAAGCGACAGCGCGCCACACGAACCGTCGCTCGTCGAGCGAGAGCTTCCGCAAGATGATCAGCGCCTTCTTCGCCATCGTCGCCGCCGGTGGAGCGGAGAATCCCATCGCGACATTCCACAGGACCTGTGCGTCGTTCGATGTCGACCATTGCGTCATGTACTCGAACGTCAGTCGGGGATAGCAGCCGAGGAGCGATGTGCCGAGAGCCGATGGGCCCAGGGCGCGGCGCACCAGTGCTTCTCGGTCGCCGAGGAGCGGTTCGATGAGCTTGAGAAGCGGTTCCGCCCACTCCAAGCGCCGTGGGTGCGCAGCGCGACCGGCGGCGACCACGGCAGCACGCCGGACGCTCGGCGAAGGAGACGACCGCCACCGGCGGGCGTGATCGATCATCGACCGGAAGTCCTTCCGAAGGAGACGACCCCCAATCGTGGCGGCCGTGTCTCGAACCGTCCACTCTTCGTCATCGAGAAGTCGCTCGAGCAAGGCGGCAGAACGGTCCGTGTCGCCTGCGAAAGCCATGGGGATGAGGAGGCAAGCGACTTGGCGGGCCGAGGGTTCTTGATGGCCGGCGAGGGCTTCCGCGCGCCGCACAGACTCCTCGATGGTGTCGTCCGTGCGTGAGAGACGGCGAGCCGCGTATCGAATCTCCGACGCGCTCGCCCCGTCGAGGACCGACGCAAGATCGTCCAATCCCCCCTCGGCGATGACCCGATCGATGTTCGCTTGCATTCGACGCCCTCGATTCCTCCCTGTTCTCACTTTACGGGGAAGGTCGTCCGTCCGTCAACTGTCGTCGACTCGATGCTCGCCGGTCGATCCTCTACCATATCAGACGCTGCGGACACGCCCGATCGCCCGCGCTCGGCCTCTAAGATCATTTGCAGGCCGACGAAAGGAGCCATACCAGGATGCGAATAGAGGCGACACACAAGCCGTACCGAATCAAAGTAACGGAGCCGATTTCGATCCTGTCGAAGAACGAGCGAGCGGTCCGACTCCGCGAAGCCGGCCACAACGTCTTCCTGCTGCGTGCCGCGGACATCTACGTCGATCTCCTCACCGATTCGGGAACGGGGGCCATGAGCCAGGAGCAATGGGCGGCGATGATGCGCGGTGACGAATCCTACGCGGGGAGTCGAAGCTACGAGCGATTCCGTGCCGCGGCCGACGACATCTTCGGGTTTCGCTACGTGCTGCCAACGCACCAAGGCCGCGCTGCCGAGAACGTGCTCTTCTCGGCGGCTGTGAGGTCAGGGCACGTGGTGCCGAACAACATGCACTTCGACACGACGCGCGCGAACATCCTCGCCAACGGGGCAGAGCCGGTAAACCTGGTCCACGACATCGCGTTTCATCCGAGCGCGGACCACCCGTTCAAGGGAGACATGGACCCGGCTCGCCTCGAGAAGCTGATCGCCGAAGTCGGCCCCGATCGAATTCCGTTCGTGATGATGACGATCACCAACAACAGCGGCGGCGGCCAGCCGGTCTCGATGGCAAACCTAAAGACGGTCAGCCGGATCGCACACGATCACGGCCTTCCCTTCATCCTCGACGCGGCGCGGTTCGCGGAGAACGCGTTCTTCGTTCGGGAGCGAGAGGCAGGCTATCAGGACAAGACCCCGCTTGAGATCGCTCGCGAAATCTTCTCGCTTGCTGATGGGATGACCATGAGCGCGAAGAAGGACGGCCTGGCAAACATCGGCGGAATCTTGGCGATGAACGATCCGCAACTGCACGCCGCCGCACGCGAGCGGCTGATCCTGATGGAAGGCTTCCCAACCTACGGCGGCCTCGCCGGGCGGGATCTCGAAGCGATCGCCGTCGGGCTGTATGAGGCGCTCGACGTGGACTACTTGGCGGATCGGGTCGGTCAGACTCGATACCTCGGCGAGGGCCTGAAGAGCCAAGGGATTCCGATTGTGGAGCCGATCGGTGGGCACGCAGTCTTCGTCGATGCCCGCGGCTTCGTCCCCGAGTTTCCGCAATCAGCGTTCCCGGCGCTGGCGGTCACAAACGCGCTGTACACCGAAGCCGGCGTACGTTGCGTGGAGATCGGGAGCGTGATGTTTGCCCACGAGGGAGAAGGTGGGGAGACGGTCTACCCGGAGTTGGAGCTCGTGCGACTGGCGATTCCGCGCCGCGTGTACACCCGCGAGCACTTCGATCACGTCATCGAAGGGGCATCTCGCGTGGCCGAGGCAAGAGCGAGCCTGCCGGGATACCGGATCGTCGAAGGGGAAGGACCGCTTCGGCACTTCGTCGCTCGTTTCGCTCCGTTCGATCGTGCCTAGCACGCCCGGAAGCGGACGGTGACGGAGCGGCTCGGCGAGATCGCGGCGCTAGGAACGGCGCTTCTGTGGACACTCACCTACGTCCAATTCACGATCGCCGTCCGGAAGATCGGCCCGTCGGTTCTCAACCGACTGCGACTCTTGTTTGCGCTCGTATTCCTGATTTGTGCGCACGCCGTCGTCTTCGGGCTTCCGCTCCCGCTCGACGCCGGAGCAGCTCGATGGGGCTGGTTGACCCTCTCCGGCGTGATCGGGTTTGCGATCTCCGACGCCTTCCTGTTCCGCGGCCTTCTTCATCTCGGCGCTCACCGAACCTCGCTCGTCATGTCGCTCATCCCGGTCACGAGCGCGTTGATGGCGTGGGGCGTGTTCGGACAGCGGCTCAGCTGGATTCAGATCACAGCCGGCCTCGTCACAATCGGCGGGGTTGCTCTCGTCGTCTCGTCTCGAGCGAATGGAAGCACGAGGGATCTGCGCCGGAACGTGGGCATCGGCGTCCTGTTCGCGCTCGGCGCGGTCCTCGCCCAGTCATCGCGCTACATCCTCTCGTTGCAGGGGATGAGCGGTGGATTCCCTCCGCTGTCGGCCAATGTGCTCCAGATTCTCGCGGCGACGGTAGCGGTGTGGGCGGTCTCCGCGGTGCGCGGGACGGCGCGGTCGAGCTTCGCCGGCCTGCGAGATCGCCTCGCCGCAACGACGACGATCGGCGGAGCACTCACGGGGCCGTTCCTCGGCGTCACGTTCTCCCTCGTCGCGTTGTCTCAAGCTCCGGTCGGCATCGCGTCGACCCTGATGGCGCTTTCGCCGGTCTTTCTGCTACCGTTGTCTCGCATCGTCTTCAAGGAGCCGATCACGGTGCCCGCAGTGCTCGGCACGGTTCTCGCGATCGCCGGGGTGGCCATCTTGTTCCTCTTCTAGAGAGATCGCTCACAACCCCGCGGGGCGAACGCCGCGCACCAACCGAGGAGGGTGGACGGTCAGGTCGAGAATCGTCGATTCGTCCCCGCCGATCGGACCGATGACGATCAGGTCGACTCCGCTGAACCGCTCGATGATCTCCTCGATTCCGGTGAGCGGACGTTCCCCACTCCGGTTTACGCTCGTCCCGAACATCGGGCGCTCGAGTCCCGCCAGAACCGACTGGAAGAACGGATGATCAGGGATCCGGATCCCGACAACGCCATCCATCACCGCAGAAGGTGGGGCGGCCTCGGACGCCGGCAGAAGGAGCGTGTAGGGACCTGGGAGAAGACGATCAACGATGGAGCGCGCGCGGGGATTGACTTGTGCAAACCGATCGATGCCCTCAACCGCCGGAAGATGAAGCGCAAACGGGCGGTCGAGCGGCCGAACCTTGAGGGAACGCACCCGGTTGAGAACCCCTTCGTCCCAAGGATTCCCTCCAATCCCGTAGATTGTGTCCGTCGGGAAGATGAGCGTCTGCCCGGTCTCCAAGGCGGCCTCGATCAGCCGAGGCAGATCGGGGTGATCGTGAGCGACGACGTGCGGGATCATGCGCAGATGAAGTGGATGACGTCGCCGTCCTCGACGACATAGTCGTGCCCCGCACGGTGAATCTTCCCAGCATCGCGCAAGACCTTCTCTGTGCCGACACCGAGCAGGTCGTCGAGAGCCATCACCTCGGCGAGCACGAATCGTTCGGCGAAATCCGAATGAATCCTCCCTCCGGCCTGGGGTGCCGTCGTGCCTTTCGGCACTGTCCATGCGCGAACCTCCGGCCCCTCCATGGTAAAGAACGTCAGCAGATCGAGCAGTCGGTAACCGGCCTGAACCAGCGCCGAGAGCCCGGTCTGAGAGAGGCCATACTCGGCGAGATACGTCGAACGCTCTTGCGGAGAGGTCGCAGCGTCTGCGATTTCCGCCTCGAGACGTCCCCGAATGACGACCGCCTCGGCCCCCTGAGTTCGTGCCAGTTCCATGACGAGGGCCGAGGCTTCGTTCTCACCATCGTCACCGGCGTTCGCCACGTACAGGGAAGGCTTGACGGTGAGAGGCGACGTCTCGCGAAGCAATTCCTCCAGGACGCCCTCGATGGGAATCGCGCGAATCGGCGTGCCTCCCGCAACCCTTTCAAGAAGCCGATCCCACGCGGCCGCACGCTCTGGGGCGCGACGATCGGTACCCTTCGCTTCCTGATGGAGTCGCACACCGACGCGGCTTAGTGTCTCGTAGTCCTTCAGGAGAAGCTCGGTTTCGACAATGCCGATGTCTCGCCCCGGGTCGAGCGAACCGATGACATGTGCGACGTTTGGATCATCGAAGCAGCGAACGACGTGGCAGATCGCGTCGACCGCACGGATCTCGGCGAGAAACTGGTTCCCCATCCCTTCGCCCTCGCTGGCGTGCTCCACAAGGCCGGCGATGTCGACGAATTCCAATTGTGTCGGAATCTTCTTCTTCTCCGGGAAGAGGGAGGCAAGCCGGTCGAGACGGTCGTCGGGAACCGGGACCGTCCCCACGTTCGCCTCGATCGTGCAGAACGGGTAGCTCTCCACCCGCGCTCCGGCGTTCGCAAGCGCGTTGAGGATCGTCGACTTCCCCGCGTTGGGGAGGCCGACCAAACCACACGAGAATCCCATCGTTCGCTCCTCTCAATCGGCGGACAACTATAGGCGCGCAACCGCGGCCGCGGCAAGACTCGCGCCGGCTGCTGCGGGCCGAGGGCCGCGCCAAGGTGACTCGTGTAGGACGATCGGCTAGACTTCGTGAGAAGGTGAGTCGCATGGGAAACGCCAACGTGGATGTCTGCTTGCCCGATCTCGGTGACGTCGGAGAAGTTGTCGTGGTGGAATGGCTGAAACGGGTCGGCGACGCAGTGGCCGACGGCGAGGATCTGGTTGAGGTCGAGACCGAGAAGACGGCGTTCGTCGTCCCCTCTCCAGCGAGGGGTCGGCTTCGGACGATCAAGGCGCGGCCCGGAGATCGGCTGCAAGTTGGTGAAGCTCTTGGAGAGATCGGCCCCGAGTAGCCGCGCTGTCGTCCATCTTCCGCTCGGAACGGGCGACTACGGCGAGGTTCTGGAGTTGCAGCGGCAGCTTCGTGATCGCCGATCACAAGGTGAACTTGACGACGTGGTGATCACCGTCGAACACAATCCCGTGTTCACGATCGGGCGGCTTGGGTCGACTTCGAATCTGCTGGTCTCAAGGGACGTGTTGAAGGCGGAAGGAATCCAGCTGTTTGAGATCGAACGCGGCGGGGACATCACGTATCACGGGCCGGGGCAGCTCGTCGTGTACCCGATCATCGATCTTCGGGACTATGAGCGAGACGTGCGGGCATACGTCGACCGGCTCGAAGAGGCAACCATCCGGACACTTGAGACTTTCGGGATCAAGGGACGGCGGGCGTCCGGGCGTCCGGGCGTCTGGGTCGACGGGCGGAAGATCGCGTCGATCGGTGTTCACGTCAGACGCTGGATCACAAGCCATGGATTGGCGATCAACGTCGATGTCGAGCGGCGCCACTTCGCGATGATCCGACCATGCGGACTGCCGGTGAGCGCGGTTTCGATGGCCGAGATCACCGAGGAGCGAACCGACGTGGGCGAAGTGCTCACTCGCTTCCTCGACGAGGCCGCTGCCTTGTTCGGGTGGTCGCTGAAGTCCGTGCGGCTGACGGAGATCGGGGGCGTGGGACATGGCCATTCGACCGGACTGGCTTAGGGTTCGGGCTCCGACATCCGCACAAGCTGCTGGAATCCGCGCGGTTCGAGCCGTTCTCAGTCGGCACCGGCTGCGCACGGTTTGCCAAGAGGCGCTCTGTCCGAACGCCGTCGAGTGCTGGGGGGCGCGCACGGCGACGTTCATGATCCTCGGAAACGTCTGCACGCGAACCTGTCGGTTCTGCGGAGTCCCAACCGGAGACCCTGGCGGCTGGGTTGACGAAAGCGAGCCAAGCAGGCTGGCCGACGCCATTGCCGAACTCGGCCTGAAGTACGTCGTGCTGACGTCGGTCGACCGAGATGACCTGGAGGATGGAGGCGCTGAGCTGTTCGCGCAGTCGGTCGAACTCGTGAAACAGGCGGACCCGGGAGTCCGTGTCGAGACTCTGATCCCCGATTTCTCCGGAGACCCGCGAGCGCTGAATCGCGTCCTCTCCTCGGGTGCGGATGTTTTCGGCCACAACTTGGAGACCGTCCGCTCGCTGAGTGCAGAGCTTCGGGATCGACGCGCAAGCTACGAGCAGTCTTTGACGATACTCGGGTACTTGCGAGCCAGCGGGAAGCGAGGAGACGCCAGAGTGAAGAGCAGTCTCATGGTCGGCCTCGGGGAGACGAGAAGCGACATCCAGAGCGCGTTCGCCGATCTGCGGGAAGCCGGGGTCGACACGTTGACGATCGGGCAGTACTTGAGGCCGTCGGCCCAGGCGACCCCGGTCGTGAGGTTCGTCCCACCCGAGGAGTTCGACGAGCTCGCGTCCGAAGCACGAGATCACGGTTTTCGATCGGTGATCGCCGGGCCTCTCGTCCGGAGCTCGTACCATGCTTCCGAAGCGTATGAGGAAGGATGCGACTGATCGTCGATCTCACCGCAGCCGCCCCAGCCTTGGGCCTGGCATTGGACGAGGTGCTGTTCGAGTCGGTCCGCAAGGGAGGAGGAGGCGCGACTCGGTTCTGGGTCAACGAGCGGTCGGTCATCATCGGCCGATCGCAAGGGATTGCTGCCGAGGTGGATCTCGCTCGCGCTCGAACCGAGGGAATCCCGGTCTTGCGCCGAATCTCAGGCGGCGGGGCCGTCTATCACTACCCCGGGAATCTGAACGTCTCCGTGACCCTGGGATCCGAAGCCAAGACAGGCTCCGTCCGAGACGTGTACCAAAGATTGGGGTGCGCCATCCGTGTCGGACTTGCGAGCCTCTCTCTCGGCGTCGACGTCTCCGGGAACAGGCTACTTATCGCCGGCCGCAAGCTCGGCGGCGCAGCACAGGCGAGGCGCAGCAGCAGCGTCCTGTACCATGCGACCCTCCTCGTTCGTCCAGCGGATCGTCCCATCGAGCGTCTGCTCATGGCGCATCGCCGGGACTACCACGCGTGCGGCGTGGCATCGCGACCTGAAGAGACCATGACGCTAGCGGAGGCTCTCGGTCGTTCGCTGAGCACCGAGGACGCGGTGAATGCCGTCGTCACCGGTCTCGCGGCAGGCTTCGAGTTGGTGCCGGATGCCGTGACGAAGGCGGAGCGCGACCGCGCGCTCTGGCTCGCTGACACCAAATACAGGAGTTCCGCATGGAATGCGTCTCGTTGAGCGATGAACGCACGATCGCGTTGCAGATCGGGCGGAAGCCGCGAGGTCTCTCGGGCGTGGCGCGCCGATGCAGCTACGGCTACCCTCAGGTCGTTCGCGTCCACCCTGTCGTCAACGGGGAACCGTTTCCGACGCTCTACTGGCTAACGTGTCCGTACCTTGCGGGCGAAATCGATCGTCTCGAATCGGACGGATGGGTCGGGCGGATCGAGGCGAGTCTCTCACGAGATCGCGATCTGTCCACCCGGTACGAGGCGGCTGTGAAAGCGTACGTCGAAAGCCGACTCGCCCTCCTATCCGAGGAGGACCTTCGGTACCTGAGAGGGCGTGGGATGCTCGCAAGCCTCACGCAAAGGGGAATCGGCGGGATCATCGAACCACAGCGAATCAAGTGCCTCCATCTTCATGCGGCCGACGCGCTCGCGTCGTCGAACCCGATCGGGGAGGTTGTTCTCGGTATGCTTGAACGGCGCGAATGCCGTTCGGAAAAGGTGATCTGCTCCACCCTGGAACGGGTGGAGCAGATCGAGCAGATCAACCAATAAGTCCCAAGCTCCTGTACGCCGTCGTTTTTCTCTTCTCTTTCCTCCTACGGATCAGCGTACACAAGCGGAGGCTGGTTGACGTTCGCCACGTGGACGCAGAGAGAGTCCGTCGCCGTCAGTCCGCACGGATCGACCACCGTGAGCGTGATCACAAGGTCCACGCCTTCGCAAACGTCGATCATTGGAGCCGTGAACACCGGCGAGCCCATGCAGGAATCCGAGAGCATTCCGCCGGTTGTCGTCCAGGCGTACGTGAGCACGTCGCCGTCGAGGTCGATCACGTCAGGGGTCAGGCGGATGCACTCGCCTTCGTTGATGGTGAGCGGCGGCCCGAGCTCGACGCTCGGCGGGCCGTTCACGTTCCGGACGTAGACCACGACGGAATCGGTCGCCGAGAGCCCGCACGGATCGACGACGGTCAGCTTGATGGTCAGCGTGAGGCCGTCGCAACAGTCCGTGAGGGGGGCGGCGAACATCGGGTTCGCCACGTCGGGCCGATCCAACATCCCACCGGTCACTGTCCAGCAGTACTGGAGTCGCTCGCACTCGGGGTCGACGACGACCGGCGTCAGCCGGACGGCGGAGCCCTCGTCAAGAGCGAAGTCCGGACCGAGGTCAACGGTCGGCGCGCGGTTGACGTTGCGGATGCGGACGACGACGGAGTCGCAAACGGAGGCTCCGCACGGATCCACCGCACTGAGCATCAGCGTAGCCGTTCTTCCGTCGCAGTCATCGATGAGCGGCGCGTGATAGACGGCCTGCAGCGCCGTCGGGTCCTCGAAGCTCCCGCCTCCGGACGCCACCGTCCAGCGGTACGAGAGGGGGTCGCCGTCGGGATCTCGGGCGGCAGCTTGAAGGACGACCGAAGTCCCCTCGTCGACGCACAGCTCTCGGCCGGCGTCAACGGCCGGGGCGTGGTTGACGTTGTTCACTCTAAGAACGAACGAATCGCTCGCCGAGGCACCGCAGCTGTCGACCGCGGCAAGCGAGACGTGAACGTCAATTCCGTCACATCCGCCGAGCATCGGAGCCGTGTACACGGGATCGAGCGAGATCGGATCGTCGAGCATTCCGGCACTGACCTGCCACAGGATCTGGGCGACGTTGCAGTCCGCATCGGAGACCGTGCCGTGAAGCTGGATCGACTCCCCTTCGTTCAGCGTCTTCACGCCGCTCGGCACGGGGCACGCCGGTGCCAGAACGGGAGTCGGCCGAGGGCACGGAGGTTCGATCGGCGTCAGGCAGACCGGTGCAGCCGGAATGGGAGCGCAATGTGGGATGCACATCTCGCATGTCCCAGCGATCGCCCTGCCTTCCAGCAGAACGTCCGCAGCGTCGGCGGAGTAGAGCCTGTCGGCTCCCGTGCCGCCCAAGAGAACGTCCCGCCCTTCACCACCGTCGAGGACATCGTCCCCGGACTCGCCTTCGATCGAGTCGTTGCCTGGACCGCCGCAGAGGACATCATTCTGGGCGCCGCCAAACAACAGGTCCGCGCCCTCACCCCCGTCGAGGAAGTCATTCCCGGTTCCACCTTCGAGGATGTCCGAGCCGTCTCCGCCGACGAGGACGTCGTTCCCGCCGAGTCCGATCAGGAAATCGTCGCCGCCGTATCCGAGAATGAGATCGTTCTCCTCGGTTCCGTAGAGCGTGTCATCGCCGTCGGTTCCCTCGATGACGTTCGTGATTCCGAGACAGGCATACTCTGGCGGAATTCCCGAGGGTCGAATGGTAGGCTCGGGAACAATGTCCGCCGGAGCGACGGCCGCGTACAACGCATCGAGAAGCCCGGACGCCTCAGAGACAGGCCAGTAGCTTCCGCCGGTCTCAAGAGCGATGGCGCGGAGCGTCTGGCTGGCCTCGTCTTCGACATCGATCCCAACGACGTGAAGGATGATGGGAGGATCCATCGTTGCGAGCATCTGCGCGATCACCGTGTGTTGACCTCCGCAGTTGCCCTCTCCGTCGCTCACGAGGATGATCGTCCCGCCCGCATCGAGTTCGTTCGCGGCCGTGACGAGAGAGTCCGCAAGAGGCGTCTTCCCTTTCGCTTCCACCTGTTGGAAGGCGGCGATCATGTCACTCCCGACCGACGCCGTGAACGGCGCTAGCGGGAAGAGGAGATCGATGTCCTGACAGCTCTCCACCTCGTTCTCGTGGTTGATCCGATGCCCGTAGATCATCAGCCCTACGTTCCCCTGTTCCGGGAGCCCAGCCAGCAGTTGTGCAAGAGCCGACCGGGCAGCAACGATCCGCGTTTCCTCGTCGAACGGCTTGTTCATGCTGTTCGACGCGTCCAGGATGAAGATGAGATTCTCCGGTGCTGCGCCAGCGGCGAGTCCGATGGAACAAACTACGAGAGCGGTCACCGCCAGCGAAAGCAATCGTGTCCGCATTCTGTACCTCCTTACCGATTGATCCGACTTCCTACCCGAGGATTCTAGCCGATGGAGGGGTGCGGATACTGTGATCTGGATTACAGATTAGGCTGTTTCCATGTCCGCGCTTTCGGCGAGAGCAATGAGGAGTTCGCGCCGCCGTCCGGTCGGGATCATCGCTTGAAGAAGACCTCGCCCGATACGGCCGCATCCGACGACATCACCTCGATAGCTGAGGGCGACGAATCCGTCAGGTTGGTCACAGTCGAGCTTCCGGCCCAGCAGCAGCGCATGGAGGCGATCGAAGTCAACCTCGACTCGCGAGGCGGTGATCCGCGCACCCAGGTGGATCAAGAAGACGGTGGTCGGCTTGAGCCCGTGAGGCGTCCTGCGGAGCACGCGCAACCCTGGAGGGCGGCGCGCTGCCACGTCGATCGGCGCGGAGGCGCTGACGACCCAGATTTCGTCACCTCGTTGGTGGAAACGGAGCCCGGACAGCGTGGTGCAATCAACGCCGAATCGTCCCTCGAGATAGGCACGCGCCTCGATACTAGGCCGGTCGCTCGACATGGGCGATGAACCCCCCTCCACTGTCCAGATGATGCGGGTAGATCCGTACACAGCCTTCCATCTCACTTGGGAAAGACATCCCAACCCACTCGGTCAAGCCAGGCGCCGTCGGGAACGGAAGAGAGATCGGACACACGCGGGCATCCCGCGCACGCAGAAGATGCGTGACGACGGCCTCGTTCTCCTCCGGTGCAAAGGTGCACGTCGAGTACACGAGATCTCCACCGGGACGGACGAGATCATAGGCCCGTTCGATCAAGCGTTTCTGGAGGCCTGCGAGACGTCGGATCGTGGAGAGGGAGGCTCCGCTTCGGAGATTCGGCTCCTTGCGCAGCGTCCCCTCGGCCGAACAGGGTGCGTCGACGAGAACCCGGTCGAACTGCGTCGCGAGCGGGAACGATTCCCCGCGATACTCGGTGACGGTGACGTTGAGCGCGCCCAAGCGGTTGATGTTCGCCAGCAGAGCCTGCTGACGGCGTCCGCTCGGTTCGTTGGCAACGACGGTTCCTCGATTCGACATGCGAGCTGAGATCTGCGTGCACTTCCCCCCCGGGGCGGAGCACAGGTCGAGGATGGTCTCTTCCGGGCGCGGGCCGAGGACGCGAACGGGGATGGCTTGGTTCGCCTCTTGGATGTAGAACAGGCCTAGCCAGTGCTCGATGCGGCGACCCACGGGACGGTCGACTCGAAGAAGAGTTTCGCTCCACGGGTACGCTTGCGCTCCAATCCCTGCGTCGTGAAGTCGCCGACGCACGTCACCGAGATCGGTTCGGAGTGTGTTGACTCGGATCGACACCGGAAGGGGACGGCTGCAGGCACCCTCGAACAGCTCCCAGTCGGCGATGATCGCCCGGTATCGCGAAGCAAGGTCACCGGCGGACGGGCGCCGACCGCGGCTCATCGCGTTGCCGGCGCTCGGCTACGAGGAACTCTGTCAATCTGAGATGCCATGAATCCCGAGGGACGACACAGCCCAAGAGACGTGTCGTGAAGTCGCCGATTCGCGTCGTTCACTCCTCTCGCTTCCAGTAGACGCGAACGAGCTGATCCTCATGTGCGTGCTTGATGTCCAACGAGCCTTTGCACGCGCTTTCGATGGCCTTTCCGATCCGAAGAGCGAGATGACCGTTCGTTGTGGCGATCTCTGTATTGTCCTTCCCCTCTTCGATCCACATGATGCGCTGAAGGGGTCGATGTTCCACCGCTGAGGACGCCTGATTGCGCGCGATGTTGAGAATCTCTTCCTTGTGCACGCCGAGATACTCGCCGCTCAGGTAGAGGAGACCAGCGGGAAGCAGGTCGATCTCTCGTCGGCAAGCAGGACAGTGGCTTTCGTGTGCGGTCCGATCCCCGCTTCCTGCCTCCGCCGTTTGCCAGCGTCCGTTCCGGTAGACGAGATGACACCGCGGACAAACCGTCGGCTCCGGGTACTTGCGTCCCTCGTGATACGGATTCGTGCTCCCTCCGCCGATGCGTCCGCGCTTCTCCCCCTCGGACATGCACATCACCTCGCTGGTTCGAACGAAGTCAGGAACGAAACAACTGAATTGAGACAAGGAATGTAAGCGTCTCTGAACGGCCCCCGCGGCCGGCTAGCTCTCTTTCGCAGCAAGGAGGTTCTCGAGGAAGGCGATCGCTTCGCCTACGGTTGAGATCTTCTCCGCTTCTTCGTCGGGAATCTCCACCGAGAATTCGTCCTCAAACTCCATGATCAACTCAACCGTGTCGAGGGAGTCCGCCCCCAGGTCTTCGACGAACGACGAATCGGGGTTCACGTCGCCAGGCTCTACCATCAACTGCTCGCAGATGATTGTCTTCACCTTCTCCGGAATGTCGCTCATACCGAAGTAACCTCCCTTTTCTTGCGCTCTCTAGGGGTGAAGGCCCCCATTCACGCCGACCACCTGACCAGTTATATAGGAAGCCCGAGGCGAAAGCAAGAAGCACACCACATCGGCCACCTCTTCTGGGTTTCCTGGGCGTCCGAGCGGTACGCGTTCGAGATAGGCTGCCCGAATCGCGTCGTCAAGTTGGGCGGTCATCTCGGTCTCGATGAACCCCGGCGCAACGACGTTGACGCGTACGTTCCGCCCGGCAACCTCTTTGGCCGCGCTCCGGCAGAGGGCGCTGATCCCTGCCTTGGAGGCGGCGTAGTTCGCTTGGCCGACGTTCCCCGTCTCACCGATGACGGACGACAGGGCGACGATCGAGCCCGCCGAGCTCTTCATCAAGAGGCGAAGGGATGCCTGGATGCAGTAGAAGGTCCCGGTCAAGTTGACGTCGAGCACTTGATTCCACTCTTCGCATGTCATCCGCAGAATGAGACGATCACGGGCGATACCGGCATTGCAGACGAGGTGATCGACTCCGCCGAAGTCCTCCCCGACCTGTCGGATCGCTCGATCGACATCGTCGCGACTTGAGACGTCGACGCGGACGAAATGGCCCCGGTCGAGTGAGCGCTGCCACTTCGTACCCCCCGCTTCGTCGCGATCGAAACCGACCACGATTCCGCCCCTGGAATGGAGTTCCGCCGCGATCGACCGTCCGATGCCCCGTGCGGCGCCCGTGACGACGCAGACGTGCCCTTCAAACTCCCCCATCGGCTACCTCCTCATAGGTCAAGAACGTGATGCGATCCGTAATTCTCTTCCCTAGGCCTGTCAGAACGTTCCCCGCGCCAACCTCGACCGCGTGGGAGACGCCTGCCTCCAGCAGGCAATCGATCACGTCAACCCACCGAACACAAGCCGTCATCTGGTCTCGCATCAACTCCCGCAAGCGACCCACGTCCGTCTCGCCGCGGCCACTGACACCGCAGACGACGGGCACAGACGGCGCGCGGAACGTAACTTCGTCGATGATCCTGGCAAGCGCGATCCGGGCCGGCTCCATGAACGGAGAATGGAAGGGACCGGAGACGCGAAGCCGAATGCCGCGGCCACCCACGCGTTCCGCCGCCTCGATGACCCGATCGACCGACGTGTCCGCCCCGGAGACGACGACTTGGCGATGTCCGTTGTGGTTGGCGACCACGACGTCTGGGCCCACGTCACGGCAAAGCGCGCGGACCGCGTCCAACTCAAGCTTGATAATCGCTGCCATACCCCCGACGGCGGTGCTCATCAGGCGTCCACGCTCGATGACGAGGTCGAGAGCGTCGATCGGTGCAAGGGCACCGGCACTCACAAGGGCGGAGTACTCGCCGAGACTGTGCCCTGCGACGAAAACGGGGGCCACTCCGGCCGCCCTCAGAGCGCAGTCTCGGGCCACACTATCGATCAAGATGGCCGGCTGCGCCGCCTGCGTCTGCGACAGCTGATCTGCGGCATTCTCAACGGTCCACGCTTTCAGCTTCAGTCCGTGGGAGCGCGCGACATCGTACAGGTCTTCGATCTCCTGCGAGATCGGTGGAAGCTTCTCGGGGAGTCCCCCTTGGCCCGGGAAGAGGAACGCAATCCGTCGGTCCATGGGGTTCAGAGACGCAACACGACGGCGCCGTACGTGACGCCGGCGCCGAACGCCGTCATGACCACGAGGTCTCCGCTCTTGATTCGCCCGTCGAGCCGCGCTTCGTCGAACGCAATCGGAATCGACGCCGTCGACGTATTGGCGACGCGCTCAAGATTGACGATGACTCGTTCGGGCGCGACGCGGAGGCGGCGGATCAGCGAGTCGACGATGCGCGAATTCGCCTGATGCGGGATGACCCAATCGACGTCTGATAGGGAGACCTCCGCGGCCTCGAGCGCGGCGTGGGTCGCCTTCTCCATCATCGGCACAGCGTGGCGGAAGACGCCTGATCCCTCCATCTTCAGGTAGTGGGCACCAAGCTCGATCGACTCCGCGCATGCGGGCATTCGGGCTCCGCCCCCTGGAAGATGCAGAAGAAGCGTCTTCTCAGGATCGCCGAACAACGCGGCCCCGAGCACCCCTTCGTTCGCCTTACCAGACTCGAGAACGACGCCTCCCGCTCCGTCTCCAAACAGGACGCACGTCCGACGGTCCTCCCAGTCTGTCACGCGCGACAGCGCTTCGGTCCCGATCAACAGGATCCGATGGAAGGCGCCGGCGCGCAGCAGGCCGTCCGCAATCGCCAAGCCATAGACGAAGCCCGTGCACCCGGCCTTGAGGTCCAAGAATGGCGTCGATCCCAGTTCGAGTCCTTCGGCGATGAACGGGGAGGATCCGGGGCAGATCATGTCCGGGAAGTTCGTCGCCACCAGGAGAAGATCTACGTCGCCAGCGGAAATCCCAGCGTTCTCCATCGCGCGGCGACCCGCGACGACCCCCATCTCCGAGGGGAGCTCGTCATCACGAAGGAGGAATCGTGTGCGAATGCCCGTCCGCTGGACAATCCACTCGTCAGACGTGTCGACTCGTTTGGCGAGATCGTCGTTCGTAACGCAGGATTCGGGGAGGTAGCTCCCGCTACCGGTGATTCTAGCCCCCATCGGTCTCCCACCCGGCAACTCCGTCGGAGAACCGGTCTAGGAGGTTGGCCTTCACCTGGTGGCACGCGACGTCTAGTGCGCTCCCTATCGCCACGGCGTCGGATCGCCCGTGAGCGATCACCACAACGCCGTTTACTCCCAGCAGAGGAGCGCCGCCGCGTCGTCTGTAGGACATGGTCCCTCGGACCTGCGCAATCGATCCGCTCATCAGAAGAGCACCGAGCATGGCGATCACGCGGCCGCGGATCGTCCGACGCAGAAGCTGAGCCACGGCCGACACGCCCCCTTCTACCGACTTGAGGAAGATGTTCCCAACGAAGCCGTCGCAGACAACGACGTCAACCGAACGATCGACGAGGGCGCGGTGTGCCTCAACGTTCCCGACAAAAGGCAACGTGCTTGATTCCAGGAGGGCGAACGCCTTTCCGATCATCTTGTTCCCTTTGCCCGCCTCCGAACCGATGCTGAGGAGCCCGAGAGTTGGTCGAGGAATTCCGACGACGTCTCGGGCATACGTAGCTCCCATCAACGCGAAGTGCAGCAGCTGCTCCGGCGTGGAGTCACTGTTCGCACCGACATCGATGACGTAAAGGTCTTCGCCGGCCACGGTCGGAAGTGCCGCCATGATGCCCGGACGCGGAATCCCCGGTGTGCGGCCAAGCGTGAACACAGAGCCAGCCACGATCGCCCCCGTGTTCCCAGGGGAGACGAACGCGTCGACCGCCTTGTCCCGCAGCGCCTCGAGCCCCAATACCAGCGAAGAGGCCTTCTTCTCCCGTACCGCGGTCACCGGGGAGTCGCCCATGTGGACGACCTGTGAACTCGGGAGAATGCTGAACTGGCCTTCGGGCTTCAGGCGATGCTCGTCAAGCGCACGCTCAATGATGGCGGAATCGCCGGCGAAAACGACGTCGGTGCCCGATCTGCGCCCCATCAGGACGCCACCCTTGACCAGCTCCTCAGGGGGGCGGTCTCCTCCCATGACGTCTAGTAGGACTCGCATGACGGATCACTCCGAGTCAACAGAAAAACAGAGTGCCGAGGGTGGGACTTGAACCCACACGGACGTATAGGGTCCACATGGCCCTCAACCATGCGCGTCTGCCAATTCCGCCACCTCGGCAACATGCGCCATGGTATCGGACACCTCCGAGGGTGTCAACGGCCCGCGATTCGCCGAATCACTGAGCCCAACAGGGTGCTGTGCTTGCCTTCTGCGGGAAATCGCTCTATGATGGAAGGCTGGCGGTACAGGTGGAATCAAGGAGGGGCGGAGGTGACCGGATGAAAGGCAGGGGCCTTTCCGGATGGCTGGCGATGTGCTTGGCTCTCCTGATCTGTGTGAGCCTGGCAAGTGTTGCGGTCGTTGCGGAACCCAAGACCTACTCGGGCGTAACATTCCCCTACGGCGACCTCGCGTTCGCCGATCGGGTGGTCGACTACCTTGCAGCGAGTTGTGTCCGAAACGCGTACGACGATCCTGAAGAAGCGCTCGGCCCGCCTGACGCCTTCACTTCGGGTTGTTCAGGATGCTACGGCTGCGACGGGTGTGATACACACGCGGTCGCGCTGGGCTTCCGATTGAGCGTCATCGACAATCGCGGTTTCCTCGTGATCGAGTTCGTCGACAACGTGCTGATGGACGTCCCGGGGGATGACTTATTCATCTACATTACCAACGGAAAGCCCTGCTACGTCGAGATCAGCCCCGATGGCTTCAGCTGGATCTCGGTCGGCGAAACATCCGGATGCCCGGCCGCCATGGACATCGGACCCTACGTCGGTGAAGGAGAGGAGTTCCGTTTCGTCCGAATGACCGACGTCCCGGCCGACGAAGACAGCTCCGACTGCCCCGGAGCGAGCATCGATGCCATCGGCGCCATGGGAACCGCGCAGGAGGAAGTGTTCTTCGGAGAGGCCTCCGGCGGACTCTCTCTGCAGCCGGTCGGTCAGCTTCTTCTCGACTTCCGACAAACCGCGGACGACACGCTGCTCATCCTTCTCGATACCACTGGTAGCATGGCGGACCCGATCGGCGGAAGACGGAAGATCGACATCGCCAAGGATGCCGTGACCGGACTCCTCGACCGTCTCCCTGCCGGGTCAACCGTTGGCCTGCGAACGTTCTCCAGATGTGCGACAAACAAGCTCATCTCGCCACTCGACGACCCGCTAGCGATTTCCGCCATCAAGGGCGAGATTCCGGAGCTCTTCCCATCGGGACTGACACCACTTGCGTACACGCTGGAGCAGGCGGCGATCGACCTGGAAAGCATACCGGGATCCAAGACGCTCATTCTCGTTAGCGATGGGATGGAGACATGCAAAGGCAGCCCGACGCGAGCAGCGGCGGAGCTGGCCAAAGTGCGGTACAACCTGACAGCGTACGTGATCGGGTTCGACGTCGGAGGGAACCTCGCTGCGCGGGATCAGCTGATCGAGATCGCAGACATCTTGGGCGGACACTATCTCGACGCCCAAGATGCGGACGAACTCGGCCTGGCACTCAGCATCGCCGCCCCACTTGCCTACACCGTTACAGATGCTGACGGGAACGACGTCTACACAGGGCGTCTGGGCGACGCGGGCCCCGGCGAACTCGCGGCAGGTACTTACACGGTGATCATCGACTCTCTGCCACCGATTGTGTTGTCGGACGTCGCCATCTCCGGCGAGGGAACCACAAGGATCGTCATCGGCACGGTGGGCGGGACGCTGACTGCGGAGGTCTTCGAGAACTAGAGAAACGCGCCTCCGTGGGCATTCAGGATGGCACCCGTCACATAGGACGCCTGTTCCGAGGCAAGGAAGCCCACGACACTTGCGATCTCGTCCGCTCGGGCAAGTCGTCCGAGCGGGATTGTTTCCTTGACATGCTGTGTTGGGGGATAAGCTCCTGTCTCCACGAATCCTGGGCAGACCGCGTTGACGCGGATTCCGTGCTTCCCTTCCGTTGCCGCGAGTGTCTTGGTAAGCAACACGATGCCTGTGTTGGCGATTGCGTAGGGGAGCGTATTCGGCTTCGCTCGCAGGACCTCCGCGTTCATCGATGCGATGCTCACGATCGAGCCCGCGCGACGTGATCGCATGTGGGGAAGAACCGCGCGACAGCAGAGGAACGCGCTCGTCAAGTTGCTTCGAAGGATTGCGTCCCACTCGGTGGGCGTCGTCTGGAGGAGCGGCTTGAAGAGGAATTCCCCGACCGTGTTGACGAGAAGATCGAGCGGTCCTCCCTGCAGCGCATCTTCGATCAGATGCTCGACGGTCGTCTCATCCGTGACGTCTGCCCTCAGTGCCGAGACCTCTAGGCCGTCACTCCGAAGCTGAGCAACGATGCCTCGCGCGGCGTCATCATCGTGCGCGTAGTTGAGAATCGTCTCGTATTCGAGCCGTGCCAGTTCTTCAGCAACGGCTCGTCCAATCCCGCCTGTCCCTCCGGTGATGAGTGCTCGCTTACGCCCAGCCATTCTAGTCCCGAGGCTGATCGACTTCGCCAATCACCGATGTCAGGTCGGTCCGGACGTTGAGGAGACCTTCGCGAACGCGGCTCGGCGACAGCGCAGCGAGGCGAAGGAGAGGATCCTCGTCGGAGGTCGCCAGGTACACATCGATCTCATCGATCACTGCGGTGAGATGCTCAACACCGTCTGCGGTCTCGGACGTCTCGAACAGCGCGATGCATCGTCGCAGCTGTTCGATCGCACTCCCGATCAGCGTGAGGAGATCTGTCGTTGCACTCGTATCCGGCACTCCGATTCCTCCCATACGGGCCGATTATGCCTCAGGCGGCCTTGATCTAGTTCTCCACATCGCTTTGCCCTTGCAGTTTATCCTTCATCTCGGAGAGGATGCGGTCCTTCATGCGTGAGACCTGGCGTTGAGAGATGCCCAACTCGCCGCCGACCTCGGATTGGCTCTTCCCCTGGAAGAAGAGCCCGCGGATGACCTGTTGCTGGATGTCGGTGAGCTTCTCGATGGCAACCAGGATTCGCATTCGCGCTTCGTGCGGAAGATCCCCCGACATCGGCATCAAGGACTCGATCGACGGGGGCGAGGGATTGGGGTCGCTCGCGCGACGCGCCTGGTCGATGGAAACGTACGTCATCGATTCGCGCCCTCGAAGGATCGCGGCGGCCTGCTCTTCGGTAAGCTCAAGGCGTTCTGCCAGTTCGGCGAGCGTCGGCGGTCTCCCCTCCCGTTGGAAGAACGCCTCCTCGGCCTGCTTCATGCGTCTGTTCATGGTCTGAACCCATTGCGGGATTCGGATCGTCGCATGCTTGTCACGGATGTGGTGGCGGATCTCGCCCTGAATCAGGTAGGTTGCGTATGTCGAGAAGCGCGTGTCCTTCGCCAGATCGAAATTCGTCACGGCGTTGAGGAGCCCGATGTATCCGGCCTGGATCAGATCATCGAGTGGCTCGCCTGAATGAACGAAACGAACCGCGATCGACTTCACCAAACCCACGTTGCGTCGAACAATCTCCTCTTGCAGGGCAACGACGTCGAGACGGGCCGAGTCCGTCCTCTGCAGCTTCTCCCGTTTCGTCTCTTGGAGAAGACGGATGACGTCCTCATTCGACAACAACGCAAGAGGTCTCCCGTTCGTCCCGTCCATCCTTGAACCCTCACGATCCGTCGAAAATCCTGACACGCCCAGTATAGCGGCAGGCGCAGCCGGTCCTTGTGATGCACGGAACACCTACAGCGGCTGAAGTAGCAGCAGAAGGAGCAGGAACGCGGCAAAGGCGCTGAGGCGAAGGACGTCGCCCCAGGGGAACGGAGGTGTTCGGATCCGATCGAGGGGCGTAACGCAGCCCTTCACGACGCAGTCCCCGATGGCTGCGCGGAGTCCGAACTCCATCGACTGACCGGCTCCGCTGACCACCTCGTCGCCGACGAAGACGACCGGAACGGTGTCGGCGTCAACCTCATACGCCGCCGCGAGCGCGGTGAGAAGTTCGATCGCACCCGGTTCGGTGATCTCGTGCCTGCGAATCGCTGAAGGCGGCAGGTCCACGGCGAGCTCGACGAGCAGCTCCTCGGCCAACTCGCAGCTGTGGCACCCCTCCTCGAAGAAGAAGAGAACCACCGGGTCTTCCGCCTCCTCGGCTGCGCCGAGCGCGACCATCGGAACTGCCAAGGCGAGCGCCAGTACGACGAGCGAGCGACGGCGGAGCATCGATCTCATTCGGTGTCTTGGGGCACCTCGTTTCGCGCGCTCGAGAACGCGCCGGCAACAGGCTCGCATCACATGTACCCCAGGAGCACGGCGATGATCATCCCAACCCCGAGTAGAAGCATCACAACGCCCGAGATGAGGTGGAGTTTGCCCAGCCTCTCCGATCGCCAGCGTTCTGCGCGCGCCGTCGTCGTGTATCCGAAGTGGACGGCGAGTGTGATGATCAGCAGCGGCAGGATGAAGATGAAGTTGTACAGGAGCAGATAGAGAATCCCCTGCATCCGGTTCGTCGTCTTGGAGAGGAGCGCCAGGATGGCGATGTAGGGCCCGGACGAACAAGGAAGCAAGAAGAGCGAGTCAAGAACCCCCACGGCGAAAGCCCCGGGCACGGAGACGACCGACGACGTAATCCGCTTGACCGTCGGACGCCATCTCTGCGGCACTTCGATCGTGAACCACTTCCCGTAGGCGAAGTAGTCCTTCATGTTCCAGAGACCCAGGAGAATCGCGAGCGAAGAGACGCCGAGGATGAACGGGTGTTGGATCCCGGCCGCTTGGATGGCCGAGAAGATGCCGATCCCCATCAGGAAGTACGAGATGTAGATCGCGACCGTAAACGCGAGGCCGGCCTGCAGGACTTTCCCCTTCCGCCCGGCAACGAGCAGCGTCCCCAGGAGAAGGACGAGAACGGCGAACGTGCACGGGTTGACCGAGTCGGCGGCAGCGGCAAGCAGGATCGCAGGAATCGTCAGCTTCTCGGCGAGGCTCGCCGAGCCGTCGCTCGGAATCCGATCGAGTGGAGACGGGGCCTCGGCGTCGATCGCCCGCTGGATCGCTTCCTCCAGTGCCATCTCCTCCGCGCGTCCGGCAGCGGAGTACGGCTCGGGATAGAGACCGTAGTAGATCCCGCCCACGAGCGCGACGTCTCCAATGAACAGGATCGGTACCGAGCTGACTTCTACATCGTAGGCCGAGAGAAGTTCAGCGAGGAACTCCTGAGACTCCGGGTCATGGATCTCGTATCGCACGACATCCAGCTCCGGATAGTCAGGCGCGATGGACTCGAGGAACGCCTCCATCCGAGCGCAATGGGAGCAGCCGATCTCGTGGAAAACGATGAGCGTCGTCGCCTGAACCGCAAGGCCTGTGGCGATCCACGCGGCCGCCACGAGGGCGACGACTCGAATCCTTGTCAACGTGGGGGCTCCTTTCGCACGGCAGTCACGCCGAAACAGGCGATCTCTACGGCGTGTCCGTCCAGATCAGCTCGTCACCGTAAACTCGCTGCCACTCATCGAGGCCGCCGAGCAAGCTCTTCGCGTTCACATACCCTGCCGCAATGAGGATCTGGACGGCCGTATCGCCCCGCGCGCCGGTCTGATCGTAGACGATGATCTCCGCGTCACTTGGGAGATCGCCCAGTCGATCATCCAGACGAGCGACACTGAACACGCTGCTTGGAATGCTCGTCGCCCCGGCGAGGTGGCCGGCGGCGTAGGCCGCGGCTTCGCGCAGATCGATCAGCACGTAGAAGGCATCATTGAAGAGAACGGGTTCGTAGGTGTAGCGCGTAGTCCCTGCGGTCGCTTCGCCGTAGTCCGGATCCACCGGTTCGGGGAACAAGTACCGGGTCCCGTAGCCCCGCGTCCAACGGGCGAGGCCGCCCGTCAGTGCTCGGGCGAGCGGGAATCCCCCCGCCACGAAGCCATCCACGACACTGTCTGCGAGAGCTCCGGTCGCATCGTAGAGCACGATGACCGTGCTATTCGGCACGGAGACGCCGCCGAGGGTCCCGTTCAGATCGCCCGGGAGAATATTGAACGCGCCCAGAAGATGCCCCGAGGCAAACTCAGCCTGCGTGCGAAGATCGACGAGCAAGATCGAGTAGTTGTACAGGTCTTCGACCGCCTTGTGGTACGGCACGTTCCGCGAAACCGCCCCCGTGACGTAGAGGATCAGCTTCTTGCCTTCTCTCTCCGGATACTCCGGATCGTTCGAGTAGACGTAGATCACCTTCGACATCGTGCTTCCGCCATACCCACTGGAGCTGACGGTCGCGTGGAGGTCGGCCGACTCGCCCGGCTTGAGCTCCGTCGGCGTGACAAAGCCCGTCGTCGTGCAGCCACACTTCGGGACGACCTTGTTAATGATGAGTGTCTCGTCGCCGATGTTGCTCAAGACGAACGTGTGTTCAATGGCGTAGCCCTCGACGATCGAGCCGAAGTCGTACGTTTCGGAATCGACGTGAATTGTCGGCGCGGCGGTCGCAGCAACACCGAGAACGAAGAGCGCCAAGATCACGCCTGTCAGCCTCCTGGTCATCTGTTCTCCTCCCTGGTAGGTCCCTGTCTCGATGACAATCTCCAAGCTGCCGCCGCACAACGGCGGCGTTCGCTGGTCGAGAGTATATACGCCTCGACACCGTATCAGGTTCGTCGAGCGGTAATTGTACCTGTCCGTCCAATATGATAGGCGGCCCGGCGGGCGGATCAAGGGGACGGCGGGCGAAGCCGGCAAGGGCTCCGGCCTTCGTGACGCTTGCGGGGGCCTCGAGCGAGCCCTATCATGAGAGTCCGGGAGGGGGAGATGCACGACGTTCGATTCAGTGGTGAAGAGATCCTCGCGCGGCAGCTGAAGCTCGCTGACACCAACTACCGCCGTTTGAAAGAGAAGAACGTGCGGGCGATCAGCGTTCTTGGCGCAATCGGGAGTGGCAAGACGACGCTGATCGAGCGGCTGATTGCTCGTGTGTCGGCCCGTGGTCTGAGCACCGGTACGATCGCAGCAGACTCGGCAGGGGACGACGACCACACGAGATTCCTCGCCTGCAACGTGGCTTCGGTGAACGTGAACACGCAGGACGAGTGCCACCTCGATGCTGCCACGGTCGCGCGCGCCCTGGACGATCTTCCGCTCGACACGCTGGATCTCGTCTTCATCGAGAACGTGGGAAACCTCATCTGTCCCGCCGACTTCCCCCTTGGCACCAACACGGAGATCGTCATCATCTCGGTGACGGAGGGAGACGACATGGTCCGCAAGCACCCGAAGATCTTCGCTCAAACAGACCTTGTCGTCGTCAACAAGATCGATCTAGCCGGGGCGGTCGGCGTGGATCCACAGCGAATCGTCTCCGACTACGCCCGGCTGAATCCGCACGGAACGGCCGTTTTGACCGACGCGCTGCACGAACGAGGGATCGACGAGCTCGCTCGTACTCTCGAGCTGGAATGCACGAATACTCCGTGGTAGCGGAGCTTGTCGAGGCGCTTCTCCCGCAACTCGAGGAGCACGCGGGCGAAGTGACGGCCGTCTTCCTCAAGAAGGGCGATCTTCGGATTCTCTCCGAGCGCGCACTGAAGAACGCATTCGAGATTGTCGCCCAGGGAACCCGCCTCGAACGTGCGACCTTGGAGATCGAATCGATCCCGGCACGCGTGGCATGCCAGAGCTGCTCATACGAGGGCCCGGCGGGAACACTCGACGACGACGGATTCCACTTCGCTGTTCCGATCCTGGCATGCCCGGAGTGCGGCAGCCGCGTCGAGATCCGCGCCGGGCGAGAGCTGTCCGTCGACCGTGTGTCCCTGCAAACCGCGGTCGACGAAGGCGCGTAGTCGAGCGGCGGCACCGCGCATCAGACTTGCGAACTCGACCGGCGCGGAACCACCTGAGACGATCGGGAGTTCGCCGTTCGTGGTGGTCATCCCGCTCGGACAAACCTCCACGAAAGAAGACCACGGGATCCCTCAAGAGCGGCTGGAGCCCACGCCAAACGTAGCGGAAAAGAACGCCACGGCGAACAAGCGCGGGGGGAACTCCCCGATTGCACCTTGGCGTGGCCGCCTCGCTACGGACAACGGTCCGCGGGCACCGCGGTGAAGCAATCGCTCCAGCGAGAGCGGAAAGCGACCTGTCCTGCGACCACCGTTGCCATTCGGACATCCGGAAGGGGAGACGTCGCGGCGTTGGAGGATTCTCTGCTTTGGGCGGCTTGCCCCGGTCGATCAGACGGTCCCGCTTGAGCGTTCCATTGGCAGGCCGGAAGCGAGATGTTCTACGGAGCAAGGGCCGGGGTCACCAGCCAGACCTGAATGTCACTCTCCCATTGTGCTTGAGCGTCCGAATCGGTGCCGTTCGCCGTCTCTCGGTCGTACAGGTCCTGCATCGCGGAGAGGCGATCCAAGATCCCGTCCGCCGTCTGCTGAATCCGTTCGTCGAGCGCGGTCATCGTGGCCTCGGCGGTGCTACCTTGGATCTGCAAGTCGCCGAGGGTCTCAAGGAGTCTCCGTTTGTAGACCTCGTTGAGGTGGAAGTGGAACTGCTCGTGGCGAAGGACAGCAGGCGTCGCCTTCGACGGTACGACCCATGAGAAGCGCGGATTCATCAGGTTGGAGACGATGGCATCCTCCACGGTCCCCACCCAGGCGTAGCCGCTTGCGCGCTGGGATCGAACGGAGTAACTCGTGTGCCACTTGACCGTCATGTAAATCGCTGCAGCTTCCGACATCTGGGCAGCGTTTGCTGGAGCTACGCCCTGGAAGTCCTCCCACGTGAGGAGCGCGTCTGCGTTCCACTGAATCAGCTGTGTCGACTGCGCAACGGCCAAAACAGCGAGGAAGGGAGTAAGCACGAGCAAAGAACAGATCCGTCGGGAACGGCGGCTCATGGCTACCGCATCACCTACCCTTTCTGAGAATGGCTATCGTCGGAACCTACACGGCCGATCACAACTCGTTCCAGGGAGAACACTGTCGGCTGCGGACTGCGAATGATGTAGAGGGACGATGCCTGCTGACAATCCTATGGCGCGAGAGACGGATCGATGAGCCAGGCGTCGATCCTCTGCTCCCACTCCGCTTGGGCTGCAAGGTTGCTCCCGCAGCTTGTCTCGGACTCACACGTGTTTCCCATCGCGTCGGCCTGCGCGAGAATCGTTGCGGCAACTTCGCACACGCGCTGGTTGAGAAGAGCTTTCGTTTCTTCCGCCGTTCTTCCGGTCACGCGGACCGCGAGAAGGGCAGCCTCGGCCTTTCTACGATAGACCTCGTTCAGGCGGAACAGGTACGTCTCGTGGCGCAGCGCGGCCGGCGTCACAGCATCTCGTCTGGCCCACGAGAGCTGCGGGTTCATCGTGTTGGAGACGATGACCGTGGTCGTGTACCCGATCCAGCCGGAGCCATTTCGCTTCCCCTCATAGGGCGCATGCCACTTCAGATCCATGGAGATGCCCGCAATATCCATCGGTGAAGCGTTGGGAGGAGGGGTCGCGAGGAACGGGTCCCAGCTGAGTTCGAGCGTCTCGGTCCAGCCAACGAGTTGCGTCGTTTCACCGACAGCTGCGAGAGACACGCAGATCAGGACGACTGTCAACAGGGCAAGTCGGATTCGGTGTCCCATTCCCTCACCTTCCCCCACAGCTATCGGGCCAAGGATACACGAGAGTGGCTGCCGGTCCTAGCTGGATCGAGGCACCACTGCTAGAAGCCGCTTGGCGAAGCGCTGCCGCAGTGCCGCCACGATGTCGCGCCGGCAACTACCAGCCGCCGCCGCCGCCGCCGCCGAAGCCGCCGCCGGAGAACCCTCCGCCGAAGCTGCTTCCTCCACCCCAGGCAGACCGTCCACCGGATGCAGTTCGCGGAGCCGACGCGAAAGTACGGTTCATTCCGGCCGAGAGATGCCACATCGAGAGCGCGAACAAGTGCCCCCGGAAGACGGGGCTCGCGCTCCCGTACCACTCGGGCGGCTCGTTCAGAAGTCCCGCGAATTGGTCGGTCCAGATCCGCGTCAGATTGAGGGCAATGGCGTAGGGCAAGAGCCTCTCGAACACCTGCGGGCTCTTCTCCGGCGCGTCGTGGAACTCGATCCGATCGACCTCCGCCAGCCGGATGTACCGAGCGAGCCCGAGCACCTCTTCGAGGGCGCGAACGCCGCTTCGCGTCTTGCGCGGCATAATCGGAGAGAATGCAAGAACGACGAGACCGCTCATGGCGACGGCGATTCCAAGATAGAGCGATCGGAATGCCACAGCAATCCCTATTCCCGCGGCAATCCCCACCAGTCCGAGACTCCGGTAGAAGGCTCGAACTCTCTCCGGGTTGTTCGCGTAGTAGCCCGCATCGATCAGGCCGCCGTAGAGGCGCGACCTGACCGTCGGAAGATGCTTGTAGAAGTTGCTCTCGAGAGACGAGAGCGTTCGCTCGTCGCCGCCGTCCTCGAAGATCGCGTCCAGGATCGTCTCCTCCGTTTCGGAGAGCTCGGTTGTCGGGCGCCGGCGGCGCACGAATCGGTAGTCGAGCGGAGTCGACCGTCCGCGCAATCCCCCCGATTCGTCAAGGACTGCCGGATCGTCCTCTCGAACCTCCTCGATTCGAAGGTACCCCTTGACGGCGAGGCCGACGACCATCGCCGACACGTCGCGCAGGTCGATCCGATCGTCAATCAGAACTCCGACCTCTCCGGGATGCATGCCCCTCGGCGGTGCGAACGCAGGGGCGATGACCCTCTTACGTGGGTCCCTTCCGATCCTGAACCACAGCACGAGCATGCCGACCAGGACAAGGATTGGGAGGGCGGCCGCCTTGTTGGCGTCGAGGAACCACAGCAGGCGTTCTCCGAACGACGGGGGCTCGATCGGCAGCGCCTCGCGCGGGACGGCGAGATCGATCGTCAATCCTTCACCCGGATTGAGCGGTCCTGCTTCGAACGTCCATCGGCCGGTCGAATCGATCGAGGCCGCGGTGCCTCGCGCCGAGCTGCCGATGTACCCGGCATACGACGACGTGGACACAGACTCCGGATCGACGGACGCGGGAAGGCGAACGGATGCAGTGACTCGGACGATCGGAATCCGCCACTCGTTCCCGGTGACGTTCCAGTAGAGCTGGAGGTACTCGTCGTGAAAGAGGAGGACACGGTCGACGGCGTAGGCGATCGTGTACGTGTGCGTGCCGGTGATCGTCCGATTCGCGTCGCCGATCCGCAGATACTGGTACCGCCCGCGGCGGCTCGCCAGAAGAGGAACCGCGTTGCCATCGAGCAGGACCTCTCCGAGCCTGAACCCGATGGTCGTGCTCGCGCCGGTCGCTGGAACGCGGTATGAGACTGGGATCTCGCGCTCGATCCCGTGGTGCGGTGTGGAGAACGTCACCGTGATCCGTTCCTCAACAGACAACGCCCCATCGGCTCCGAGTTCGAGTTGCGCATCGAAGTGGTCGACACGCAGGGTTCCGAGGGCGGCAAGACTGACCAACGAGAAGAGGAGCGCACTGCAGCACAGGCGGCGCATTATAGGCAGATCCTCGGCGCTAGGCGCTGCAGTTCGTCCGGTAGTGCGTAGAAGTCGCGGGGCATGAACCTGAACATCGCGGCGATGAGGTTCCTCGGAAACGTGACAATCGCGGTGTTGAGCTCTCGTACGACCACGTTGTAGCGCCTGCGTGAGCGTTGGATCGCGTCTTCGGCCTCCACCAAGGTGCGCTGCATCTCGACGAAGTCCTCGTTTGCCTGCAGTTGCGGGTAGCTCTCGGCGACAATAAACAGGGAGAAGAGCGCGTCCTTCAAGACTTCTTCGGCCTGTGCTTGGTCGGATGGGCTCTCCACTTCGAGCGCGTGAGCCCGAGCCTGGGTGACGCTCTCGAAAACCCCGCGCTCATGCGATGCGTATCCCTTGACGACGTCCACCACGTTCGGGATCAGATCCCACCGCCGCTTCAGCTGGGTGTCGATGTCGTGCCAGGATTCCTCGGCTTGAACACGCCAGTGGACAAGCCGGTTGTAGGCGAAGATCGCCCACACCAGAATCCCGGCAACGATGACGCCGAAGTACACGACTGCTGCCATGGCTCCTCCTTCGAAGGCTTCAGATTCTAGCTGTCGGACGAGCCGGCTCCAACCCGGTCGCTGGACGTAGGCAGCGACGCACGGAGCGCTCTTCGATGTCCATCAATCCCCGTTGAGAACTGGGATACGCGGTAGTATCCTTCCCACCGAATCGACACGCAACTGGAGGGGTAATGCACAAGCGTTTGATGACTCCGGGGCCGACAGAGGTTCGTCCGGAGATCCTGAAGGAGATGGCGAGACCCCAGATCCACCATCGGTCTCCCGAGTTCTCGGAGCTGTACGCGGCAATCCAGCCGAAGCTCCAACGTCTGTTGTACACAGAAAACCCGGTTCTGCTCTTCACATCGTCATCGACGGGCGCGATGGAGGCGGCGGTGACGAATCTGGTCGCGAAGCGTTGCCTCAACCTCGTGAACGGTGCGTTCTCGAAGCGCTGGCACGAGATCGCGGCAGGGAACGGCGTCCCCTGCGACGCGTTCACCGTGGACTGGGACGTCGCCATCAAGCCGGAGATGGTCGACGAGCAGCTGAGAGGCGGGGCGTACGACGCCGTGACGCTCGTCTTCAACGAGACATCGACCGGCCTGTTGAATCCTCTCCGAGAGATTGCGGAAGTCGTGGCGGGGTACCCCGACGTGCTCCTCCTCGTCGACGCCGTCAGCGGGATGGCCGGCAC
>CAZMYM010000010.1:0-65389 GCA_964570515.1 uncultured Thermotogae bacterium
GTGCTGCGAAACGGCAGCGGGCAGGACATCCCGTTCGATCTTCTGAACTCGGGGCCTGCCGGGCAGGTGCTGGAGTTCGGCTGCTCGCCGAACCCGGTGCAGGACGTCCACACGACGCACTTCAGCGTAAAGGCGACGTCGCCGGTCGACGAGATCCGCGTCTACATCTACGACTTCTCTGGTCAGCTGATGTACGACTCGGGTTGGGGACCGAACGACCTCGCGTGGCACCTGGAGAACGACGCCGGTGACGTGCTGGCGAATGGTGTCTACTACTACCGGATGGAGGTGCTGTTGGTCGGCGCCGACGAGCCGGTGGTGACGGGCATCGGACGCGTGGCCGTCTATCGGTAGATCTGACGATAGCTATGGGGCCCGGGTCGCAAAGACCCGGGCCCTTCTTCTTTGGTGGTCTCGATCACGGGCGAACGCGACGTGAGAGACCGACGAACGTCCGCTCCGTCGAGCCTCGGGCTGAGTACGATCTCCGCAAGAGAAGAGATGCGAGGCTCGACGTCGAATCGGACCGTAAGGTGGAGTCCGCGATACGAGCCTCGCCGCTCGCCTTTTGAAGAGGAGGAAGCGGATGAGATATCGGTCTGGTGTGTTGGTCTGCTTGGGAGTGTTGTTGTCGACCGTCCTTGCGGCGGCGGGGGTGCAGCCGCCCTCCGTGAACGTCGGGATCCTCAACCGTGACGGGATCGGTGCTCGCTCGCTCGGCTTCGGAGGAGCGTGTGCATCGTTTGCCGACGACACGACGGCCGCCTACTACAACCCGGCCGGCCTGTCCGGTCTTGCCGGCGTACGCGTCGGGGGGATGTACGAAAGCAAGTTCGACCCGTCTCTCGGGACGAGCTTCCAGTATCTGAGCGGAACGTTCCGGCTCGACTCGATTGGATTGGGGACAGGCCTCACCGTCGTCCGTCGATCGGATCGAGGCATCCCCGGGGCCGGGGGCACGTTCGACACATCGGAGTCGCTGCTTCTTCTGTCGGCGGGATACGACGTGATGAACCTGCTCTCGCTCGGGCGGCTGACGACGCTCGCTGTCGGAGGGAACTTCAAGTTCTACTCCTACCAGGGTTTCGCCGATGCGCGTGCGAGCGGTGTAGGACTCGACCTGGGCGCACTCGCCGTCTTCTCATTCGACGGATGGGATGTACACGTCGGGCTCAAGTCTGCGGACGTGCTCGGCTCGAAGCTCCAGTGGTCCGACACGCTGAACGAAATCGCCGAAGTGGTTCCTTGGGGCCACGTTCTCGGCATCGGGATCGTCGTTCCGGACTGGGGCCTGCGGTCGGCTGTCGATCTCGCGCTGTATCCGGGAGACGCTGCGATCAGCGCGATTCGCCTTGGCGCGGAATGGGTGGTATTTGGCATCGCGTTTCGGGCCGGACTGGACGACGGCAAACCGATCGTGGGCATCGGCGTCGCGGCGTTCGATTGGCTGACCGTCGACTTCGCGATGGAACTCGATGTCGGGCCGGGACCGGGCTTGGGTCCCTCGTTCATCGTCTCGACGGAGTTCTCGTTCTAGAGAGACCCCGCTGTGACGTGGGAACCCGTCGTCGTCGCGGTTCATCGCATGATCGCTCAGCCTACCACGGGGCAGGTGACCATCCGCTGTACGGGGCGAGACATCTGTCTTGGCGGCGCGTTGTACCTTCCTCCTAGACTTGGCGGCGAACCATGACTGCAAACGAGGCTGTTCTGACTTCTCTGACTTCTCCGGGGAGGGGATGATGACCAAGACGAGATTGCCATTGGCGTGCGTGCTTCTCCTCACGGCTTCCGTGGTCGCACTTGGACAAGCGACGATGAACGTCGAGAACACGACAACGGTCGTGGGAGGTACGGCGACAATCGATGTGACGGTGAGCGCCGTTCCCGCTCCTGGAGTCACCGACATTCAGGGCACGATCACGTTCGATCAGACCGTGATGAACATCAACGACATTCAAGGGTTGGACGGGTTCGACAGCTTCTTCTTCCACGCGATCGACAATGTTGCCGGCACCGCCGCATTCACCGCGGCAATCGTCGGCGGCGGCGGCCTGCAGGCGGGAGGGGTGGTGCGGATCTTCGTCGTCGCGGTCGGTGGACCCGGCGAGAGCTGCTTCGTGAACATCGCGCTCACGGTCTTCCGCGCCAGCGACGGGACGGACATTCCGGTGGCCGTCGATCCGGGCACGTTCACCATCGGTACAACATTCCCGCCGGTGGCGGACTTCTCTTTCGGACCCGGAAGCCCGACGATCGACGACATCGTCCAGTTCACGGACGAATCCTGGGACTTCGATGGTATCATCGTCGCGTGGAACTGGACGTTCGGGGACGGCGGCGTCAGCACGGGCGTTGACCCGGCACACCAGTACACGAACGCCGGCAACTTCACGGTCACGTTGACCGTCACCGACAACGACGGAGCGCAGACCTCGACGTCGCAGACGGTGACAGTCACGGGACCGAGCGCCGCGTTCAACTACACGCCGACGAGCCCGATTAGTCAGGAGGAGGTGCAGTTCCTCGATCAGTCGGTCACCCCAACGGGGCAGATCGCATCGTGGAGTTGGTCCTTCGGCGATGGCGGCGTGAGCGGCGAGCAGAACCCGACGCACGCCTACGCGAGTCCTGGCACGTACCGCGTCGATCTGACGATCACGACGTCGCTCGGCCCGACGGTGTCGACCTTCCGCTACATCACGGTCCGGAATGCGCCGCCGCAGGCTGAGTTTGACTTCAACCCGGCTCAGCCGAAGATTGGCGAGATGGTCACTTTCGGCGCGGGCGGATCGAGTGATCCGGACGGAAGCGTCGTCATCTTCGAGTGGGACTTCGACAACGACGGCGTGACCGATGCAACGGGATCGACGGTCACGCACGCGTTCGACATCGTCGGCGCGCGGCCGGTCACACTCAAGGTCACCGACGACGATGGCGCCTTTGACTACAAGACGCGTGTGGTCCCCGTCCAGGCGAGCCCGCCTGTCGCGGCGTTCACGTTTGCTCCCGCTGCGCCGAACACCGGGCAGACGGTCGCCTTTGACGCGAGCACGTCGGCGGATCCGGACGGGACCATCATTCTCTACGAATGGGACTTCGACAACGACGGAGTCACCGACGCCACGGGCATGGCGGCCACGCACAGCTGGCCGGCCCCGGGTGTCTATCCGGTGACGCTCATCGTGACGGACAATGATGGATCTTTCGGCGCTGATACGCAGGCTGTTCCGGTGCAGGTCGGTGGAACGGGCGGCGACAACCAGCCTCCGGTCGCCGACTTCACCTTCGAGCCGGAAGTCGACACGGAAGTGAACATCAACGAAGTCGTGAACTTCCGTGCGGACGGATCGAGTGATCCGGACGGATCGATCGCGGCCTACGAGTGGGACTTCAACAACGACGGCGTCTACGATGCGACGGGCGCGAACGCGGCCAGGGTCTTTGTGACCGGCGGCGCCAAGATCGTGACCCTACGTGTAACCGACGATGACGGTGCGGTCGGGTTCAAGACGAAGGTGGTGGCCGTGCAGTTCGTGCGGCCGACAGCCGCCTTCATCTTTACGCCGGCGGCGCCGGAGGTGGGCGAAGTCGTGACGTTCGACGCGAGCGATTCGTTCGACGACGACGGGCGCGTCGATTTCTTCGAGTGGGACTTCGATGACGACGGCGTGCCCGACGGGACGGGGATGACCGTGAACCATGTGTTCACCGCCGGAGGCGGGATCCCGGTCACGCTGACGGTGACGGACAACGACGGCGTCGTCGATTTCACGACGCTGACGGTCCCGGTCACGATCAACGCGCCTCCGATCGCCGACTTCGACTACACGCCGGCGAACCCGACGACGGCCGACAATGTCGAGTTCTCCAGCACGTCCACGGATGCCGACGGGAATATCAATGCCTACCTGTGGGACTTCGGAGACCTGGCGACGAGTACGGTGCAAACGCCGTCGCATCGCTACGCAGCGGCAGGGACGTACGCCGTCACGTTGACCGTCAGAGACGACGACGGGGCGACCGCCGAGCGCGCGCGAAACGTGGTGGTCGGAGCCGTCGAGAACAACGCGCCGGTGGCGAACTTCACGTTCGCTCCCGCGCTTCCCGGAGTGAATCAGCAGATCGCGTTCACCGACACGTCGACCGACCCCGATGGAGCGGGGGATCTCGATGCGTGGGCATGGGACTTCGGAGATCAAGGGACGAGTACGCTGAGAAACCCGACGCACACGTACGCGGCCGCCGGCACCTACACCGTCGAGTTGACCGTGACGGACGATGCCGGTGCCACCAGCACCGTCACCAAGCAGGTGACCGTCGCCGCGGGCGACGGCGCTGAGATCGCCGTGTTCACGTATCCGAATCCGGCGTCCACGCTGGCGCGGATCGCATTCGCCCTGCCTGCTGGCGCGACGAACACGCTCCTGCGTATCTTCAGCATCATCGGCGTCACGGTGTTCGAGGTCCAAATCGCTGTCGGAGAGACAGAGTACCTCTGGAATCTTCGAGGTCTGGATGGTGTTGTCGTAGGGAACGGGCTTTACCACGTGGTGGTTACTGCGACGAACGCGAATGGCCGGACAGTCGCCTCAGAAGCGTTCCGGCTGCTGATCGCGCGATGAGGGAGGGAGAGACCGTGAAACGGAAAATAGGTTGGATGTTGGTGACCCTCCTCGTTGGGGTGGGGCTCGGAGCGACGGCTCAGAACCCGATTACGGTGCTGGAGATCGAGCCGGGGGTCGCTCAGCTGGGTGCGGGTGGTGCGGGGCTCTCGATTGCGAATGGCGCCGAGACCCTGTACTACAACCCCGCGGGGCTCGCCGCCCTTCCCGGGATCAGCTTCAGTTCATTCATCTCCTCGCACTTCGGGCTCGCGAGCTACTCCGCGTTCGCCCTGACGTTTCGCAACTTCGGGGTTGCCGTGCTTCTGCTTAATTCGGGCAACATCCAGGGGTACGACGCGGGCGGTGCGCAGACGGAGACGCTAGGTTACGGGAACACGGGATTCGTGTTGGGGGCCGGGCTGACGCCCAGCGACCTTCCGTTTCTTCCGGACCTGGGGTTCGACTTCGCGCTTGGAGCCCGGGTCAAGGTGGTCACGGCAAGGATTGCCGACGAGCGCGGCACGGGGTTCGGGTTCGATCTAGGATTCCGGACTACGCTTCCTGACATGCGCGTCGGGTCGATCGCCGTCTCCGACATCGCGCTGGCCGTCGCGGCCACGAACCTGTTCGGGTCGATGAGCTACGATACGGTCCAGGAGAGCTTCGTGATGGACCTCAGGGTCGGTGGCTCCGCGCGCATCCTCGACATCGTGACGGCCGCTCTAGACATCCACCTCGGTGGTGGAGGGATCCGCTTCGGGCTGTCGTACTCGCCCGCCCCGACATTCACGCTGCGGTTGGGCGCGCTCTCCATGGGAGGCGTCTCGATCACTGCGGGCCTTGGGGTCAACGTCGAAGGATTCTTGATTGACTACGCGTTCGTGACGCACACACTGGGTGCGTCGCATCGTATCTCGCTGACGCTCGATTTTTCCTCGCTCGACATCAACGCGCTCAGTCGTTCGCTACGAAGGCTTCTCCCGTAGCAGCGGTTCGGTAGCAGGGAGACCTCCCTCCCAGAGAGGCGAAACGAGAAAGGGGAGCGGTATCCGCCGCTCCCCTTCTTCGTTCCGCGAGCGGCCTCAGGCGGAGTGGCCCCATTCCGCGGAAAGTGCGTCGAAGCGGTCCTCGGCGATCGCCTCGCGGATCTCGCGCATCATGCGAACCAGGAAGCGAAGGTTGTGCAGCGTCGCCAGGCGGTAGAACGACAGCTCACGTGAGCGGCAGAGGTGTCGCAGGTAGGCGCGAGAGTGGCCGCGGCAGGCCGGGCAATCGCACGATCCATCGATCGGTCGGTCATCAGACTTGAACCGGGCGTTCCGCAAGTTGATCCGGTGGCGGGGGGCTTCACGAACGAACACCGTGCCGTTTCGCGCCAGCCGAGTGGGCGCGGCGCAGTCAAAGGCATCGATTCCACGCCTGACCGCCGCGAAGATGTCCTCGATCTCGCCGATGCCGAGGAGATGCCGGGATCGATCCTCGGGAAGCAAGGGGACCGTCCAGTCGAGGACTCGGAGCATCTCGTCCTTGGATCGACCGAGGGATCCGCCGATTGCGAATCCAGGGAAGCCCATTCGGCCGATCACGCGGGCACTCTCCTCGCGAAGCGCTCTGTACGCACCTCCTTGGATGATTCCGAAGAGAGACGGGCTTGAGTTTGGAAGCGTCGGATCGTCCTCGAGCAGACGATAGGCCGTGAGAGCTCTGCGCGCCCATCGATGGGTGCGCTCCATCGCCCTTCTCGTGTACTCCTCATCATGCAAAGGAGACGTGCACTCGTCGAGTGGAAGAATGATGTCGGCGCCGATCTTGCGCTGGATCATGATCGCGGACTCCGGCGTGAGCATCCGCGGAGATCCGTCGACGATTGAGCGGAAATCCGCGCCCACTTCGCTCAGGCGAACGAGGGACGTTCCCTCTCGACGCTTCGATGATGCGAGGCGCTCATCGGGAAAGATCGAGGCGACCTTCCCCACGCCGTGCTCCTTCCCTGCGCCGAGGCTGAATACCTGGAACCCGCCGGAGTCGGTCATGGTCGGCCCCGGCCAGCCCGAGAAGCGATGAATCCCGCCAAGTGCCGCGATCGTCTCCTCCCCAGGGCGAAGGTGAAGATGGTAGGTGTTGCAGATGAGGATCTGAAGGCCGATGTCGATCAGAGCGCTCGGCTCGACCGCCTTGATCGTCGCCTGCGTGGCGACGCCGACGAAAGCCGGTGTCTCGACGATCCCGTGAGACGTCGTGATCGTCCCTGTTCGCGCAGCGCTCTTCGTGGCTTCGTGTGTGATCTTGAACATGAGATTCGATCCGTCTCCTGATCTGGTGCGAGATCCTATCCGATCGACGAAAGCTCCTGCCAGGAAGCTCTGGATAGCAGAACCGCCGAGATGGAGGTGAAGCGCACGGCGGGCGTGAACAGAGAACAACCACGAGAGACGACGAAGGCTACCTGGGAGGGTGCGGAGCCTCGCAGAGGAAGGCTCGGCTCCAATCGTCGACGAGGTAGGGTCGGACGGCGATGCGGTTCGTCCGAGCGATCGGCGCGAACAGGACGAGAGGCAGTGAGAGGGGAGAGGCGCTAGGAGGAAGAAGGGTCTTGCCGGGCTCGTCTCTCCGCGCTCGGTGCGCCCAAGCTGGCTTTTCCGCTCCTGAGTCTTTTCAGCGTTCTCTGCGTCCTCTGCGGTGAAAGGACCTCGGGTCCGATCTAGAGAACGTTGTAGAGCGCCGTGTAATCACAGGCGGGATGCCAGAACAGGTAGCCGTCGGCGCCGGCGTCCTTCGCGGCGCGGATCTGGTCCTCGATGTACGTCTCCAGGGGCATGCCTGTCGGCACCTTCAGGTCAAAGGCCTGAAGGAACGGACGGAAGTGAGCCGTAACTCGTTCTTGCGCCCCCGCGAGTGCCTCGGTCACGACGCGGTAGGGCTCGTCTCGATACGCCTGCTCCGCGTAGTGGGACGGATAGAGCATCGGCGACACGAAGTCGAGATGCGGGCAGATCCCCTCGAGTGACTGACCGATCGGGTCGATTCGCCGCGCGTTCCACGGCCAGAGAACCCGGCCGAACAGGTCGGCGGAAAGGGCGACCTTCCCGGAGAGCCGCTCACAGGCCTCGGCGAGGAATCCCTCGATTGCCGCATAGCGGTCCTCGTACGTGGGGACGAGATTACCGCCGTCGGCGAATCGGACGTAGTCGAACTGGATCTCGTCGAATCCGAGATTCGCGACCTCCTCGGCGATCTCCAGGTTGTACGCGACGGCAGCGCGCTCGTCGGCCGGAATCCAGTCATCGGCAAGGCCCAAGTGAGAGGCGAGTACCGGGTCGAAGAAGACGACCTGGCGGGCGATCAAGTAGAACCCGCGTCGGCGAAGCTCGGGCAGGAGAAGCCCGAAGTCGATCCTCCCGGTCGAAGCGCCGATCTGCTGAGCGAGCAGTACTTGGCTGCTGTAGGTCACTTCACCGTGCATGTTCTTGACGTTGATCACCAGTGCGTCGAGCTTGCGGTCCTTCCGAGCCGCCAAGAAACCTGCAACGACCTCTGGAATGGCGAGCGCGTGGGACGTGAGGTAGACGCCGATCCGGCCGCTTCCCGGATTGGAGAGAGAGAGGCGCGGTGCGGAACGCTCGGAGGAGAAGAGAGCGACAGCCGCGATGATCAAAACCGTCGCGGTGACTATGAATGGGAGTCTCGTGCGGCGCATGCAAGGATCGTACGGCCAGGACTCGCCCGCGCGGCCTTCATCCTTCCACTGCCCGAGGGACTTCTGGCACGTTCGCGGAAGACGAGTTCGGTTTGCGGTCTTCACAGGACTGCCACACGAGGCCCACTCTGGGGACAACTCGGCTGGCTACGATGCTTTCGTGAGGTGATGTCGAGTCAGGCACGTTCCTGGCTCGATTGTCGGTAGCTGGGGGTCAGACTATAATGGCCGGAAACTTCGCTTTTCAGGGTGGTGTCATATTCGTGAATACGTCAAGGCGGACGAAGCGCGTGTTGTTGTTGCTGATTGTAGGGATTGTGACGGCCTGGCTCGGGTGTTTCGCTGATACGAGAGGGCCGATCTCGATCCTCGGGGATTCCGATTTCACGACGGAGAATGGTGTCATCGGCGGGAGTGGTTCGGTCGACGACCCGTACGTCATTGCGGGCTGGGAGATCGTTCTGGATGAGAACGACGCCTACGGTGTGCAGATCGAGAACGTGACGCGGATGTTCATCCTGCGGGGACTCGTGATCTATAACGCCATGTCCCTGGATGGCGCAGGGATCCGAATCGGCTTCTCCGACGGGGGGAGGCTGGAAGGTTGCACGGTCTCCGGTGCGCTTGCCGGGATCAGGATCATCTCGTCGACCGACATCGAGATGGTCAACTGCGTGGTCGACTCCTTCGGCCTGGGACTTCGCGTCGAAGGGGAGACGGCGGATGAGTACCGACACAAGATCGACGACACGAACCTGTTCAACGGCCGCCCGATCGTTTACGTCTACGGGGCGGACGGCGCGACGATCGAGGGGGAGGAGACGTCGCACATCACCGTCGCAGGCAGCCGAAACGTGATGATCACGGGGAACAAGGTGACGGACGGAGACGGGATCACCCTCGCGTTCGTGACGGATTCGACGGTTACGTCAAACTCTTCGTATCGGACGAACCCGGTACTGTCCGAGCACGGGCTTCACTTGTATCGATCCGACGGAAACGTTGTGAGAGACAACACGTTGAGCAACAACCGCTTGGCCGGACTCCAACTTACGCTTTCGACGGACAACGAGATTGTGCGGAACCAGTTCCTCGCCAACGACACCGGGCTGAGGCTTCTCGCCTCGGACGGCAACGAGGTCCTCAACAACGTTGTCTTTTCGAACACGACCGGGATATCGCTTACGGGCGGATCGACTGACAACAGGGTGATCGGGAACGTGATCCACCACGAGAACACGAGACAGGGGATCTTCCTCGATCTGGCGATGCGGAATCTCGTGGAACGGAATGGACTCTCCGACTGCGAGGTCGGCATCCTGCTTGCCAAGGGAGCGGTCGAGAATCGGATCGTCGCCAACACGATCGTCGCGGGGGCATACGGCATCTCGCTCTCTGGATCCTTCAACGAGATCGAACGGAATCTGCTGAGCCAACAGTCACGAGGGATGCTTTTCCCCGAAACCTTCGGAGACTCGACCACGCGTGGGAACACCGTTCGCGGGAACGTCTTCGCCGACAACTCGAACCATCTCTATACGAACATCCATTCGTCCGGGAACACGTTCACCGAGAACGCGTTTCTCGACAACCGGGACGGCATGGTCTTGGATCGCGGAACGGGCAACCTGTGGAGCCTCGATGGGAAGGGCAACTACTGGGGAGGGACGGACGTTGTCGACGAAGACGGGGACGGGATCGGGGATGACCCGGTTACCGTCTACACCGCGGTCGTCGACGACGTGGCCCCACTTGCGAGCATCGAACCGAGCGAGGCGGGCGTCGGGATTCTCAGCACGCTGTCTACCCAGACGATCACCGTCGATCGAGGGGACGGAACGTCGGTCGACGTGGACGTGCTGCGGGCCGTTGCGGGCTTCGAACGATGGGCCGGGTTCCGGGGCTTTCCCGAGAAGTTCCTCGACGCGTTCCCAGGAATCCTGTTCGACTTCGAGGAAGAGGCTGAACGGAAGTTCACGATGCAGACTGTTCTGTTCGATCTTGACATCGCGTTCTTCGACGGCGAGGGGTTCCTGGTGGGGCGGACAACGATGACGGCGAACAGTCAGGACCTGTACACGGCTGGGAAGCCGTTCCAGTACGCGATCGAACTGCCGGCGGGATCGCTCGACGAGCTGTCGATCGGCGCCGATGCTCGATTGGTGATCCCGTAGGACGATGGGGAGGATTTCGGCCGTCGTCTTCGATCTCGATGGGACGCTCGTTCGATATCACGGGGTCGAGTTCGAGTCGAGTTGGGGGGCGCTTGCCGTCGCCGCCGGCGTGGGGGATCAGTCGCAGGCGCTGCTCGCCGAGTACATGCCGCAGCGTGATGCGTACCGCGAGTGGGTGGCGAAAGACGCGGCGCTCCTTGCGGGGATCCGAGTCGCCCGGGTCGCGGAGCACCTTTTCCCGGCTCCGTACGCACAGGGGGTACTATCTGCGATCGATCGGCTGCGAGGACGCCATCGGCTGGGCATTCTCTCCTCCGGCGTAGACCTCGTCGCGGACTGGGTGCGGGAGGATCTTGGCCTCGACTTCGCTTTGGCGAACCATCTCGAGGTCTTGGATGGGCGGTTTACGGGAGGATGCGAGACGCGTGTCGGCCTCTGGTCCAAGGACGAGGCGCTGCGAGGACTCAGTGCGCGGCAGGGGTTCGTGCCTTCCGAGATCTGCTACGTCGGGGACCACGTCAACGACATCCCGGCGATGCGCCTCGCCGGTCTGGCGATCGCGGCGAATCCGAAGGACCGAAGGCTCGCCGAGGTCTGCGATCATGTCATTGAGGACTTCTCGCAACTGCCCGGGCTGATCGATGCGTTTGTCGCGGCTTGATCGCCGATCCGGATGGGTCAGTCTGGATCCTCGTAGTAGAAGATCTGGTAGACGAGTCGGTCGAGGATCTCCCCCTTGTAGGTCATCCCGAGTCCGCGCGTGACGAACGCAGGAAGGCTCTGGCGGAGCGTCTCCGAATAGTCGACGGCGAGGACCGCGTCCCCGCCGAGCGTCGTCACCGCCTGCCGGAGAAGCCTGGCGCCGATCCGTCGTAGATCCTGGTGCTTGGGATCGATCACGACGACCGGGAGGAAGAAGATCTTCCCGTTGCGATAGCGGTTGGGGTACGTCTTCTCGAAATAGCCGGCGTTGACCCACGGAATCTTGCTGAGAACGTTGGTCAGAAGCGTTGCCCCGACCAGCGCCTCGGCGACGTAGACGAGGAACTTGGTGAAATCCTCGTCCTGCAGAATCGCGTCGAATTGCCGTTCGGTGTAGCCTCCGTGATGAATCGGCGTTCTCTCGTTCAGTTGCTGAAACGCCGCTTCGTAGATCGTCCACAGGTTTCGGCGATGTTCTTCTTCACGGACTACCAGGGTTTCAACGATGCGAATCGCTTCACTCACGGCCTCTCCCTGCTCGCGACGCTTGCTCGGCGGGCGCTCACGTCCCGAAGATGCGATCCCCGGCGTCTCCAAGCCCCGGAAGGATGTAGCCTTTCTCGTTCAGCTGTCGATCGAGCGCGGCGGTGTAGATCGGCACCTCAGGATGGGCGGCCGAGTACGCCTCGACGCCCTCGGGGGCGGCGACGAGACAGAGGAACTGGATCTGCACACCGCCCTCTCGCTTGACGATGTCCGTCGCCGCGATCGCGCTGCCGCCGGTGGCGAGCATCGGATCGACGAGAATGATCTGCGCCTCGGGAAGATTCGGCGGAAGCTTGCAGTAGTACTGGATGGGTTCGAGGGACTCCGGGTCACGATAGAGACCGACGTGGCCCACCTTGGCCATCGGGAGCAGGTGCAGCACGCCACTGAGCATTCCGGTCCCGGCACGCAGGATCGGCACCAGGACGACCGGAACGTTGAGGCCGCGACCTGTGGTCGGTTCAAGCGGGGTCTCGATGTGGCGCTCACGTAGCGGGTAGTCGCGCGTGATCTCGTAGACCATCAGCGCGGTCAGCTCGTCGAGCAGCGAGCGGAACGCCTCGTTGTCGGTGCGCACGTCGCGCATTCGCGTCAGCTTGCTCTGAATCAGTGGGTGATCGAGGATGTGAAGCTCTGCCATGGCCCTCCTCATGGTGATCTGGACTGGAAGGAAGATACCGAATCGCGTTTCGAGCGGCAACCGGCCATTGGCATTCCCTCTTGCTCACAGGGCGTGGCGCGCACATCACCACGTGAGCTCGGCTCCGGCGGTGATGTTGACCAGTGCGGGTGACTCCACGTCGATGTCGAGTTCCAGCCAGGCAGAGGCCCGTTCGCTGAGTTCGAGGCGGACCAGAGGCGTGATGCGCGCGAGGTTCGGTGCAGGGGAACCGCTCCAGAAGAGCGTCGTCTCCGTCTCGATCGCACGTTCGGGCGCGAGACTACCCTCCGTCTCGAGGATTAGCGTCGCGGCGTAGCGGTCGTCGATCCAATCGTCGGGGTCTAGATAGACGGTCGCCTCGATCCCCGTGCTGCCGATGGTTCCTTCAAGCTTGGCTTCGGTGAGGCTAAGCCCCTCCATCAGCCCGCCGGCTCCGGAGATCTCCGCTTCGAATTCAAGACAGAGAACCTCGCCGAGTTCGATGGACGGATCGATCTCGATCGTTGTCCCGGTGAGCGTACGCCCCACCTCGAGGTCGAGCGACAGCCACGGAAGGCGATCGATGATCAGCTTCTCGATCGTCAGCGTCAGCGCGTCGAAGCCGTCGTCGTCGATCTCGACCTCGATTGACGTGTCCGTGCCGCAGACCGAGAACGCTGCCTTGGCTTCGGCGTCGTAGAACGCGAGGGGCTCGCAGTCCCCTGAGCGGAAACGCACTCTCGTGTCCATGTCGACTGCGTCGGATGCCCAATCGGTCTCCAGCGCGAGCCAGTCCCGTGTGCGCGTGAGGTCGTGCTCGAGTTTCAGGCTGACCTCTCCGAAGATCCACACGACCGAGGTCTTCCAGTCCCTGAATCGGTCCTTGTCCGGCTCGAAGCGTAGCCTCGATTCGATCTCGAAGGCTTCCTCGGACCAAAGGACCTCGAACGTGAGGGCATCCCAAACGCCTTCGTCAAACCCCAGCTCGGCCGACGCTTTCCACGTGGCGAACGTGAGTTCCACCGTCGCCTCGCCCTCAGGCTGCAGGGATCCGGACGAGACGTCGTAGAGAAGACTCACGTCGAACGCTCCGGAGAGGGGAGACGATGTGCCCGCGTCGCCCCACGCGAGAAGCAGCAAAGACGCAGCGAGGATCGCATGGAGGGCGAAGCATCGAGGCCGAGAGAAAGCAAGCCGACAGGCGATCACATAGGGAAAGATAAGTGAAGAGCAGCAAAGAGGCAAGCGGCCTCGCCTGAACGGGTCGGGCGAGACCGCTTGCCGACATCGAGCTCGTCGAGGCTAGGTTCCTGCCACCTGGACGGAATCGACGAGCACGTACGGCGCCGTCGCGTTGATGAACCCGAGAGCCGGCCCGGTTTCAGCGCTCACGGCGCGGATGTTCTTGAAGTCCTCGTAGATGTTGACCGAGATCATCGTGTTGTCGAGGCGTCCGATCACCTCACCGCCCTTGATGTGGAACCCGATCGCCTGCACCGAGAACTGACCTTGCGGGTAGTTCCCCGAATGGAAGCCCATCCCGAAGTAGACGAGGAGACCTTCATCCAGACCGGCGATGAGCTCGCGATAGGGTCGACTCCCCGGATCGACAGAGAGCCGGATCGGCCAAGGACTCGGCTTGGTCTCGGTTCCGCCCGTGAACAGCTCTCGCTTGACGGCGTTCCCGGTCGAGGCCTCCCCGAGGGCGCTCGCCGAGCGCTGATCGAGCAGGAGTCCCTTCAGAACCCCCTGCTCGATGAGGGCACGTCGCTGACAGGGGACCGCTTCGTCGTCGAACGAGCGAGCACCGAATCCGCCTTCCGCGACAGGATCATCGGCGATGGTGAGCCGGCTTGAGAACAACTGCTCACCGAGTCGGTCGACCACCGGCGAGGTCCTCTTCTCAATCGCGCCCCCCTCGAGTCCGGCCCACAGCGCCAACAAGTAGAGACAGCAGGCGTCGGGCGTGAAGATCACCGGCAGTCTGCCGGTGGACGGTGTGGAGACCTTCTCTGTCCAGCCGTACCACTCGAGAAACTCGTCGATCAGGTCATCTGGCCTCGATTGAGGGGAGGCCGAACCGCGCCACTTGTAGACCGGCATGCCGGCGCCCTTGATCGGCGCGCCGAGGGAGAGGACGACGTCGGTGGCCTTCTGATGTGCCTGCGCTCCCTCGGTGGTTTCGATGACGAGCTCCCGGGTCTCCATCTCGGCGTTGACCTCCAACGGCAGGTCGTCCCGCTTCTTGCGGATCGCGTCAAGAACCGATTCGCTGAGCGTGATAAGGTTCTCGCTTGTCAGTTTCTCCGCCTCCGCGTCGAACGCATCCACCTGGGGATAGTCAGCCGCCGGCGCGAACGAGAACGTCGCCGGATCGCCGTAGGCGGACGCCGTCTTCGCCTGATCGATCAGGCCGGGCTGATCGGGCGACACGGCGAACGTCGAACCCATTCTGCCTTGGTGGATCACCCGCAATGCGACCGAAGAGAGGTCATTCTCGGAGATCTGCTGGAGCCGGCCGTTCTCGTACGATGCGGAGACCGTGTGCGCTCGCTTCCAGTACAGCTCGGCTTGGTCGACCGACTGTCTCGCTTGCTCGATAAGCTCGTGCATCAGACGCCTCCGATGGTGACTTGGTCGATCTTGATGGGTGGTGTTTGCTTGCCCGACAGCCGGTTCGCCTGACCGGCCTTGCCGCAGCCCCCGCGTTCCGAACCTTCGAGGTCCGTGCCGACCATCGAGATCGCCTGAAGCGTGGAGAAGAGTTCGCCGGACATGTTGATGTCGCGGACCATCGGCCCGAGGCGGCCGTTCTCGATGCGGAACCCCCACTGTGCGCCGAAGGTGAACTGGTCGCCCGACGTCTGCCCACCCTTGGCGCCGACGAGGTAGTAGCCCTTCTCGATCGACCCGACCATGTCGTCGAACGAATCCGTGCCGGCCTCGATGCAGATGTTTGACATGCGGACGACGGGCGTGTTGATCGCATCGACGGCGCGCATGTTCCCCGAGAGAGGCTCGCCGAACTCGGCGGCCGTCTCCCTCGAGTGGAGTCTCCCCGACAACACGCCCTCGGTGATCAGCGGTGTTCGAACACCGTGCACCCCCTCGTCATCGATGACGTAGGTCCCTGGGAGTCCGGGAAGCGATGAGTCGTCAAAGACGTTCAAAAGGGGCTTTCCGAGAGGCGCGCCAAGCTTGAGCTTCTCCCGGAACGCGGGATTGTTCTGCAGGCCGTCGGCCTCCGAGAGGTGGCCGAACGCTTCGTGAATGAACACCCCCGACTCGCTCGGATCGAGGATGACGGGGAACAGGCCGGCCTTGGCCGGCTCCGCGTCGAGCAGGGCGCGGCCGATCCCGACCCGCTCTTCGAGTTCGTCCTCACGATGCTGCAGGCGTCCGAAGTCCTCGTTCCCGCCGAACGCGAAGCGAACGCGCTGCATGACGTCGCCCCGCTTGGTCACGATGAAGCCGAGAATGTTCGCCACGACGATGTCGTATTCGATGACCGATCCCTCGCTGTTGACGAAGATGCGGTGAGAGACGAACTCGTCGTAGTTGGCCTCGGTCGTGGCGACCGTTGGCTCCCGCAGGATCATCTCGTTGTAGTGGGCGACGAGGTCGAGCTTCTCCTGGACCGAGGCGTGCCGCGCGTCGCGTGGCGACGAGATGAGGAACGACTCCGTGATCGCCGGGGCCTCGGCGAGTCGCAGCGGCTTGTCGCGCCGTCCGCCGGCGATGGCGGCCGATGCCGCGGCCGCTTCGGCCATCGATCCGGCCCGCGAAAGATCGGAGAACGAGGCAACCGCCTTGCCCCCTTTCGCGTACGCGCGGACGTGTCCCCCCGAGGTCTCGTACGATGCGACCTCCACGAGCTGCTTCCCACGGAACGAGATCCGCGTCTTCCGGTTCTCCTCATAGCGGAGATCTGCGTAGTCGGCGAAAACAGCTCCGACAATCCCTGCCAGTTTCTCCTTCATCGAACCACCACCGCTTTCTCTTGTCTTGTATCGCCATTCTAGGGACGGGTCGGCCGAACCTCAACGGATTCCCGCAAGATCGCCGTTGGCGAGGGGCATCGTGGCCCTGTACTCTGAGACCGTCGTGAACGAATCGGGTGATGGGGGACGACGGTACGCGTGGACGTTCGCCAGCCTGTTCGTGGCCACGGCCGTCGCACTGGTCGGCATCGGGATTATTGCTCCCATTCTGCCACTCTACGCGAAGACGTTCTCTGCGAGCGGGTTCGAGATCGGGCTCGCCTTTGCAGCGTTTCCGCTGTCGAGGGCGGCGATTGGCCCATGGATCGGGCGTCTGTCGGACCGAATCGGGCGGCGACGGCTCATCCTCTTCGGGTTGGGCGCGTTCACGATCCTCTCCCTCCTGTACACGGTCGTCGGCCAGCTCTGGCATCTGGGCGCCATTCGGTTCGCCCAGGGCGCGGCTTCGATGATGGTCACGCCGATCGCCCAGGCCTACGTCGGCGACATCACACGGCGGGAACGGGCGGCGCTGATGATGAACATCTTCTACTCTTCGATGTTTATCGGTGTCTCGCTCGGACCGCTGATCGGCGGATGGGTCGGCGAGACATGGTCGCACGAGGCGGCGTTCGTGGCGATGAGCATCCTGAGCATGATTGCCTTGGTCATGGTCGCTGTTTGGGTCCCGGCCGATCATGGATCGAAGGGGTCCGTCCGACAGAGACCTGCAACGGGTGTGCGGCTGAGAGACCTCGTGAGACTCGATCCGGTGAAGGGGATCATGCTCTACTTCGCGTCGCGTGGATTCTGGCGGCAGGGGATGAACACCTTCTACCCGCTCTACGCCGCCGCGACGCTCGGATTCGGAGAGGCAAGCATCGGCTACGTGCTGTCGGCCTACTTCTTCGGCGGGGCGGTACTGCAGATCCCGTTTGGCTATCTCGCGGATCGGTGCCGACGGTTTCCTCAGATTCTCATCGGGAGCCTCGGTGCGCCGCTGCTTCTGATCGTTGTCCCGTTCCTGCGGACGTTGCCCGCCATACTGGGCGTGATGTTCGCGATCGGCGCGTTCTCCGCGCTTGCCAGGGCGTCGTTGCTCGGCATTCGAACGGAGCTCGGGAAGACGCACGGGATGGGATCTCTGGCCGGCCTGCACGGATCTGCGTTTTCCACCGGACAGGTGATCGGGCCGCCGGTGTCGGGTCTCATCGCGGACGGTCTCGGCCTGTTCTGGGTCTTCCCGCTTTGGAACGTCGTCGGAGTGGCGGCGGCGGCAGTCTCTCTTCGGTGGTTTCGAGGCTGGCGAGCGACGGGCGCGCAGGAGCCGCCGGTTGTGGAGCCGGACACCTAGGACGCTGCGCCTTCGCGGTTCGCTCGTCTACAGAAGCGCTTCGATCATCCACTCGGTCAGTTCGAGGGTCGGATGCCCGCGGAAGCGAATGACGCCCTGACGATCGATCAGGAACGTGTGCGGGATCCCCACGCTTCCACCGCTCAGCACGCCGTACAGCTGAGCGACCGGCGTGTACTTCCCTCCGGGTTCCCAGACACTGATGAAGTTCCGGTAGCCGTTGGCCTCGAGGTAGTCGATGGTCGTCTGCTCGACTGCGTCCGTGCTGATCAGAATCGCGACGAGCCCCTCGGCTTCGTAGGCACGCACGAGCGCGTCGAGGTGCGGCATGCTCCGCCTGCACGGGCCGCACCATTCGCCCCAGAAGTCGAGCAGGACGACGCTGCCGCGGGTTTCGGAGAGCGAGATCTCGCCTCCATCCGTCGTGTGGGCCGTGAAGTCAGGGGCGGTGTCCCCCAAATCGGTTCCGACCGGCGGGCCGTCCTGACTGACGGTGATCGTCAACCGGTCGATCCCTTGGGCGCTCTGGTCGTCGGTGAGAGTGAGCGTCGCGACGTAAGTGCCCCCGGCGTCGTACACGTGATGGACGGCGATTCCTAGGTCCGAGCCGGTCGCGGGGTCGGAGCCGTCGCCGAAGTGCAAGGTGTACTCCATCGGCCGCCCGCGCGGGTGTTCGGAGTAGGAGAGATTGAAGCTTGCGTCGAGCGGCGCGGGCCCGCTCACCGCCGCGCTGGCCAAGACCGCGATCGGCTTCGATCCGCGGAAACAGCCGGCGAGAGAGATCAGAAGGCCGACAGCGATCACGCCGGCGGCGAGGATTCGTCGATCCATCATGGTTCAAAGGATCGTCGAGCCGGCGTGTGGAGCGCAATGACCGCTGAGCGCTCCTTCCTCGACGCACTTCCTGTCGGAGGCAGGGCCGTGGGTCCGTGCCGAGTGGAGGACGTAGGGGGAGGTCGAGAAGACCTGGATGTCCACAGCCGCCGGCAGGGCGTCGCACGACGCACGCGTGTCGTGTGGTGGCAAAAGGCAGTTGACGTCAGAAGAACGGGCCGCTATGATCCGATCTGTGATCGAACGATGCACACGAACCGAGAACGGTATCGACCCCTGTTGATCTATATTCCTGTGCCCCGCTAGGGGCGTCTCTGAGAGTTGTCTTCACGTGCGTATTGGGTAGGACGGTTTCGGTGGTTTTGATGCTTCTGCGAGCGAGGTACGAAAGATGAATCGGTATGAGAAGCTGACGAAGGACCCGGTGGCCAGAGAGGCGGCACTGCTCGCCCAATGGCGAGATCGGCGGACATTCGAGAAGACGCTGGAGAAGACCAAGAGCGGTCCGCGGTACGTGTTCTACGAGGGTCCGCCGACGGCGAACGGGATGCCCCACTTCGGGCACTTGATGCCTCGTGTCTACAAGGACCTCTTCCCCCGCTACAAGACGATGCGGGGTTTCTACGTTTCGCGGAAAGGCGGCTGGGACACCCACGGGCTTCCCGTCGAACTCGAGGTCGAGAAGGAGATCGGGGTCAACAGTAAGCCGGAGATCGAGGCCTACGGCGTGGAGCGATTCGTCGAGAAGTGCAAGGAGTCGGTCTGGCGGTACAAGGGCGAATGGGAACGGATGATCGAGCGGATGGGCTTTTGGATCGATCTGGACGCTGCCTACGTCACCTACGCCGATGGATACATCGAGAGCGTCTGGTGGGAGCTGAAGACGATGTTCGATCGTGGTCTCCTCTACCAGGGGCATAAGACGCTTCCGTACTGCCCACGGTGCGGGACCGGGCTCTCGTCGCACGAGGTGGCGCAGGGTTACCGGCGCGTGGAGGAGCCCTCGGTCTCGATTCGGATGCGGGTTTCGAGTGACGAGGAGTCGGGCTACAAGCGCGATGGCGAGGATCCGGTTTCACTGTTGACCTGGACGACGACCCCCTGGACGCTTCCGGCGAACGTCGCGTTGGCGATCGCGGCAGACGCTGTCTACGTCGAGGTGAAGCAGGACGACGAGCGACTCATCCTCGCCAAGGCACTCGTGGAGAAGGCGCTCGAGGGTGAAGTCTGCGTGATTCGCGAGTTCCCCGGAAGCGAGCTGATCGGTCTGCGATACGAGCCTGCGTATTCGCTCACGGTCGATCCGGCCGCCCACCGCGTGTACCCGGCGGACTTCGTCAACCTCGAAGACGGGACCGGGATCGTTCACATTGCCAGCGCGTTCGGAGAAGATGACTACAGACTCGGCCAAGACGTCGGACTGCCATTCGTACAACCCGTCGATCTCGAGGGGCACTTCACCGACCAGTTTCCGATGTGCGCCGGAGCGTTCGTAAAGGACGCGGATCCGAAGATCGTCGAGGACCTTGATGAACGGGGAATCCTGTATCGATCGGTGATCTACGAGCACGACTACCCGTTCTGCTGGCGCTGCGATACGCCGCTCCTCTACTACGCAATGGACTCGTGGTACGTCGAGACGACGGCGGTGAAGGAGCAGATGATCGAGAACAACGCTGGGATCCAGTGGATCCCGGCGCACGTCGGCGAGGGACGGCTTGCCGACTTCTTGGCGAATCTGAAGGACTGGGCTCTCTCTCGGGATCGATACTGGGGGACGCCGCTCAACCTCTGGGTCTGCCGAAGCTGTGGCGAGGTGTCGAGCGTCGGAAGCCGCGCGGAGCTCGTCGAGCGAGCGACCGATCCGGATCTTGCGAAGGGCGTCGAGCTTCATCGCCCATACATCGATGCCGTGACGTTGCGGTGTACCGGGTGCGGGCAGGAGGCTCATCGCGTCCCGTACGTGATCGACGCGTGGTTCGACGCGGGGAGCATGCACACGGCGCAGTGGCACTATCCGTTCGAGAACGAGGAGATGTTTCGCGACCAATTCCCGGCCGACTTCATCTGCGAGGCGATGGAGCAGACTCGCGGGTGGTTCTACACGCTTCTGGCGACAAGCACGATCATGTACGGTGTGGCTCCCTACCGGACCTGCTTGAGCACCGGTCTCGGCCTTGACGAGAACGGTCTCAAGATGTCGAAGAGCAAAGGGAACGTCCTCGACCCTTGGGAGCTGATCGACCGATACGGTGCGGACTGTATTCGCTGGTACCTGTTCTCGACGACCACGCCGTGGAAGACGCGACGCTTCTCCGAGAAGGGCATCGCAGAGCCGCTCTACCGTTTCCTCGACACGCTGCGGAACACATATGACTTCTTCGCTCTGTACGCGTCGATTGACGGGTACGATCCGGGCGCCCACGCGGACACGGAGGCCGAGACGATCCTCGATCGATGGATCCGATCTCGGCTTCATTCGGCGACAATGACCGTCGTGGAGGCGCTCGACGCCTACGACGTCGTGACAGCGACGGCAACTTTGGAAACGCTGGTCGAGGATCTGTCGAACTGGTATGTACGGCTCTCTCGCCGCCGGTTCTGGAAGGGCGGCATGGGGCCCGACAAGTCCGCGGCCTACGGAACATTGAGATGCGTCCTCCTCGAGACGAGCAAGCTCCTCGCCCCGTTCGTGCCGTTTCTCGCCGATGCGATCTACTTGAATCTGCGGACGGACGGCGACCCGGAGAGCGTTCACCTTTGCTCGTACCCGGTGCCCGACGAGGCGCGTGTGGACGCGAAGCTGGAGAGCGAGATGGCCCTGGCGCGCAGGATCACGGCCCTCGGACACCAAGCGCGTAACCAAGCGCAGATCAGGGTCCGGCAGCCGTTGTCGCGCGTGTTCGTGTACGCGGAGCCGGGAAGCCTGTCGGTGGAGATGATCGACCTGCTGAGGCGTGAGTTGAACGTGGAGGAGATCGAGACGTTCGCGGCGCTCGAGGAGGCCTCGGGCTTGTTCACACAAGTCGCGGTTCCCAACTACCGCACGCTTGGTCCACGCCTTGGGCAGTTGGGGCAAGCGGCGGGAAGGTGGATTCAAGGTCAGGATCCATCTGTCCTACGTGATGCGCTTGAGAAGGGTTCGGTGTCAGTGGTTTCTGACGGGGACGTGTTTGAGATTACGAGTGAGGATGTGAGATTCGAGAAAGCGCTTCTTCAAGTGTGGGAGCAGTGCGTCAGTTCAGAAGGGGCAGTGCTGTTCCTGAATCTGGAGATCACGGAGAGTCTCCGCAAGAAGGGCGCACTGCGCGACTTCGCCCATCGAGTTCAGTTGGCACGCAAGGTGGCCGGCTTCGAGGTGACCGATCGTATTCGTCTGGTGGTTGAGACGGACAAGGACTTGGCAAGTCTGATCGCCGAGAACGAGACGGAGATCAAGGAGGAAGTCTTGGCGACCGAGATCTCAACTGCTCCGGCCGAGAATGCCGACCACCGCGAGACGTTCGAGCTTGACGGGAGCAGCGTGACCGTCGGCCTGACACGGGTCGACGCATAGGAGGAGAGGATGTCGACAGCGGTTCTCGGCTTGCAGTGGGGAGACGAAGGGAAAGGGAAGATCACTCACGTCCTGGCGCGGGATGCGGAGATGGTCGTTCGGTTCAACGGCGGCCCGAATGCGGGGCACACCGTGATCGATCGCGGTGTCAAGTTCGGGACGCACCTGATTCCTGCGGGGGCCTTCTACGCAGGGACGCTCTCCGTTCTCGCCGGCGGGATGGTGATCGACCTCAAGGTGCTCCGACAGGAGATCGATGAGATCGGCGCGCATCTGGGCGGCGTACCTGCGATCCTGATCGCTGAGAACGCGCACTTGATTCTCCCCTACCATCGGACGCTCGAGGAACTCGAGGGATCAGGCGCGCACTTCGGAACGACCCGACGTGGGATTGCCCCCGCGTATCGCGACAAGGCGGCGAAGGTCGGGATTCGGGCGGGAGATCTTCTGCGCCCGGCGGACCTCGAGAAGCGTGTGGCGCGGCGTCTGGCGTTGCTGAAGCGGCTGTGGCCGGACAGCGAGGAGATCGGAGCGATGAGCGTGGGCGACCTGTGTCGCGAGCTTCTCGAACTCGCGGAGCCCCTGTTGGATTGCATCGGGGACGCCGCTGGGTCGATCGCGTCCGCCCTTTCTTCCGGCCGCCAAGTGCTCTTCGAGGGAGCTCAGGGTGCATTGCTCGACGTCGATCACGGGACGTACCCCTACGTGACGTCGTCGTCGACGACGTTCGCCGGCCTCGGCAATTCGATCGGAATCCCCTCTCCGTCTGTCTCACGCCGGATCGGTGTGATGAAGGCCTACGCTACGCGAGTCGGCGAAGGGCCGTTCCCGACGGAGCTTGAGGACGATCTCGGAAAGTTGCTCCGAGATCGCGGCGGCGAGTTCGGCGTAACGACGGGACGTCCGCGGCGATGCGGGTGGCTCGACCTCGTGGCGGTCCGACACGCGCTGTTCGTCAACGACGCGACGGAGATCGCGCTGACCAAGCTTGACGTGCTCACCGGTGTCGACGAGATCAAGGTCTGTCATGCGTATCGGCTGGACGGCCGGCAGATCGAGCAATTCCCGCTTGCGGCGGAGATTCTTGAGCAATGCGAGCCCGTCTATGAGTCCTTGCCGGGATGGACGGAAGCGCTTGGCGAGGCAGAGCGTCCGGAGGACTTGCCGGCGAAGGCAATCGGCTGCGTCCGGCGTCTTGAAGAGCTGACCGGGGTTCCGATCGGTATCATCTCTTACGGCCCTGCTCCGGAGGAGACAATTCAGCGGAAGCTGTGAATCCTGAACAGAGAGGCGCCAGATACATGTTCGCGGGGCTTTGAACCGTGAACAAGGGGCAGATATAATCGCGTCTCGGTTCACGACAGGAGTCCATTCATGCAACGCACGTTTGTGGCGAAAAACGAAGAGGTCGGCAGGACCTGGGATCGCGAGTGGTTTCTCGTGAATGCGGACGGCAAGCGCCTTGGCCGGCTCGCGTCGGAGATTGCCACGATCCTTCAGGGGAAGCACAAAGCGATCTACACACCTCATGTCGATACCGGGGACTACGTCGTCGTGATCAATGCGGAGCGAATCGCCCTAACCGGCAACAAGTGGGATGACAAGCTCTATCAGCGCCACACCGGCTACATCGGCGGGCTCAAGGAACTCTCCTACAGGCGTCTGATCGAGCGACGGCCGACGCTACCGCTCCGGGAGGCCGTCCGACGAATGCTCCCCAAGACCAAGCTCGGCAAGCGCATGCTGCGCAAGCTGAAGCTCTACGCAGGCCCTAACCATCCGCATTTCGCGCAGAAGCCCACCGAACTCACGCTGTAGCTGGAACCCGTCCGACCAGCGGGTGGTGGACAGATGTCCATGACCCCCTAGACAAAGTCGGATGAGCGCCTCGACACCCTTCCTTTCGGTCCGGACGCCGCCGGGGCTACGATCTGTTCGGCTGCAACAGGACTTAAGACGGGTGGTGGGGAGAGATGTTGAAGCGTATCCGAAGCATCGCATCGTGGACCGTTGTCGTTTCGCTGATCCTCGGGATCGGACTCGGAGCCGTTGGGCAAAGAGTCGCGGTGTTCATTCTGGCCGCGGCGCCTGTACCCGCGGCGGATCTGGAACTGCTGAAAAACTACGCCAATCAACGCTGCGCCGTGATTGCCGGCGTTGAAGTGGCGACCTCAGGCGAACTGATGTACGCGCAGCGCCTGACGAACACATACGTTGGGAACAGCATTACCGTGGACGGCATGCGGCGACTCTCGCAGACGCTGGATGCCCACCACATCGTAATCCTTCGGCTCGTTCGGTGGGAGAATCGAATCTCCTACAAGCCCGAGCGCTCGCTCCTTCTACTCGGAGCCACTTCGTTCCTCGATGCGTCACTTCAGGTCCTCATTAGTCCGTTGGGGCTTCTGTTTGGAATTGACAAAGAGGCCACCGTGGCCATCTTGGCGACGGTGTTCAGCCCGAGAGGAGACGTGGAGTTCTCCACAACGGTGACGTACGCCGATCACCCGCTTCTGTCTCTCTTAACGGCCGATCCGCTCGAGGCAGCGAAGGGTGCGATTGACTCGGCCCTGTACCAGGTGGCCGTTGCACTGTGAAATGATGAAGAGAACGCGGAAGGAGGCGCGCGCACAGCGTAATCGGGGTTACAGACTTAGGGGGGGTCCTTCTGATAGAGTGAAGACGATTTCCTCTCTTCGATCGATACAAAGATGAGAATGCCAACAAAGGAGGTAGCAATGAAGGTGCGTGGGGTCAGTCTGTTTGGCCTTCCCCTCCTTCTGACGGTGGTCGTTCTCCTACTTCCGGCGACGGGGTTGGCCCAAAGCGACGGCTTCTACACTGTCAGTCAAGGGGAAACGCGAGTTACCGCTGCGCCGTTGGAGAACCCGGTGGGAGTTGTGGATTTCTACGGGTACACAGCGAGCATTGCGTCGACAGGTTTCGAGGAGGCGAACACGGCTGTGCTGTTCCTATACAGGGACACGAGCAGCGGTGAACTCTCCTTGTTCGTGCTACTCAGCGGAGTTGCTGGGAGCACGGCGGGCAGCGTGTCGATGCCGATGAACGGTGTCCCAGCAGGGGCAGGTTTCCAGGTTCAGGATGACAATTTCGACTTCCGGGATACCTGGGACTTGACGCCCCCGACCGGGACCGTTTCGTTGACGTACGACGATGGGCTTGGAGACGGACTGGTCCTCGGCCCGCTCACGGAGGAGTTCCAGCTCGAGCTGTTCCCTGTCTTCGCGACGGGGATCTCGCAGGTGAAGTTCCTCTCGGGGAACATGGCGTTCCCACAGGAGACGATCCTCAATCTCCTCGATCCGATCCTCATTGAGGGAACGCTGAACCGGCCGCCGACGGTGTCGTTCTTCGTCTCGCCGGCCGCGGTTCACATCAATGAGCCGGTCACGTTCGACGCGTCGGCGACGTTCGACCCGGACGGGTCCGTCGACACCTACGAGTGGGACTTCGACGGGGACGGCCTGTTTGAGCTCGTGACGAGCGATCCCGTCGTGACCCACACCTACACGACGAGCGGTCTCAGGAGCGCGACGCTCCGCGCGACCGATGCTGCGGGAGCGATGGACCGGAAGACGGTGACGCTCGATGTCGGCGAGCTTGCGGTGACCGTGGCGCGGACCATCTCCACGATCGCGGCCCTGCCTGGGAGCACGTTCCTCGTCGCTGTCCGATTCGAGCCTCAGATGGATCTTGCCGGCGTCGGGCTCCAAGAGAACCTGCCGGTCGGCTGGAAGGTCAAGCCGCTGGAGAACGCTGGCGCCGCATTCAAGCGTTCGGACGTGCAGTGGGTCTTCATTGATCAGATCAAGGCGCTCACGACCAAGGTCATCTCCTACGAGGTGACGGTCCCGGACAGCAACCAGCTCATCGCGACGACGCTTCCGGTCTGCTTCACGATCACGGGGACGTTCCAGTCGATGACGCCGGGGATGGAGATCCCTGTCGAGGGTGACTCGAAGATCGAGATCAGTGATACGCTTCCGCTGAAGACGGCGATTGCGCACCTCGTTCCGCGGATGGGCATCGACATGGAGGACACGATCGACCTGCGGCTGTCGCAGAAGATCGGTCCGCAGCAGCTCGCTCGCGCCCTCGAGATGTGGCAGTACGGCGAGGCGGTGCCGTGGACGCAAGGCGCGACGATCAGCCTGGAGGAGATGAAGGAGCTGTCGGCCTACGCCTACACGTGTACGCCGGTCGATCTTCCGCTTCCGGGAATGAATCTGACGAACATCACCGCTGTGCGGACGATCGCTACGCCGGTACCGTGCAACAACATCCTGCTCAACTACTACGGGCCTGGCGGCGACAAGGCGGCGAGCACGTTCACCGTCAAGGTTGAGATCTGGGCCGATCAGGATCTCTACGGTGTGGGCCTCAAGGAAGACCTGCCGACGGGATGGAAAGTGATCCCGATTGACAACGCCGGCTTCACGTACAAGGCGTCGCGCACGGAGTGGGTCTACCCGACGAAGCTTCCCGCGAACACCATGAAGGCGATCATCTACCAGGTTGAGGTTCCTCAGACGGAGGCGATCGAAATCGCGGCGAGTGATCCGTGCTACGCGAGTTCGAACGACCTGTACGGCATCGTCGATTCAGGCCTTCCGTGCATGGAGACGACAGTGACCGGCGACAGCGGAATCGATATCAGCGATTGCGTGTCGGTGCTTGTGGCGATCTCCCGATGGGACGTCAACAACGACCGTCTCGACATCACGCTTTCGGACAAGATCTCGTTCCAGCAGGTCCAGCGCGCGATCGCGTTCTGGCTCGAGGACGAGATTGTTCCGTGGACGTGCGGGCAGACCGTCGGGTACCACACGCTGAAGGAGATCATCGCCTACTGGCTGACCGGAACGAACATCTGCGATCCACTCCCGAGCGTGCCCGATGGGCCCTGCGACCCCGACGAGTGGCTCTGTGATCCGTAGGTCGGCCTAGGCCGGGCCTCGTACTGGGAGATGATACGAATGAGAACGACCAACCATACGGCGAGGGGGGTACCCCTCGCCGTCCTCTTTTTGTTGTTGGCATGTTTGTCCTGGGCGGTGATGGGTGAGGGAACCCTTCGTATCGACCAGACGATCAGCCTGAACGAGATCTACGTTGCTGGAACCGACAGAGACCCGGAGTCCGCCACACTGACCCTCGATATCGAGGTCCTTGGGTCGGCGGCTCGCTATCCGATCGACTGCTTGTTTGTGATCGATGTCTCGGCTACGTCTGACGTCCTTCGGGCGAAGGAGTTCGCCTTCGATCTGATTGACCAGCTAGGGGTGGACGATCGTGCCGGACTCGTCTCGTACGGCACGACGGCTGAACTCTCCATGCCGCTGACGCACAACCTTGGGGCCGTCAAGCTTGCGTTGGCCGATCTTACGGCGCGCGGGAAATCGGCGATGGGTCTCGCGATGCAGATGGCCCGTCGCGAGTTCGACCAAGCCGGCCGAGAGGACGCCGTTCTCGTAGAGATCCTCATTTCCGACGGGCAGAGCAGCGTCGGGATCGAGCCGGACATGGAGGGCGAAGCGGCCGCGCAGATCGGGGTCAAGATCATGTCTATCGGGCTCGGAACGCTGATCAATCGCAACATGCTTGAGGCGTTCGCCGAGCAGACCGGCGGGCAGTTCTTCCAGAGCCCGACGGATCGTGCTCAAACGGACATCTTCATGGATCTGGACGTTCTCGTCGCCGCAGGAGACGTGCGTATCGAGAAGCGCCTTCCGCCAGAGCTGCGTTTCGTTGAAGCGACTCCGGCGGCGTCGCAAGTGGAGTTGCACCCGGACGGGACGACGGTGGCCGTCTGGCGCCTCGCTGATCTCGAGCTTGGCGAAAGAACGGCGATTGATGTGGAACTGGAAGTGCTCGAGCTGGGCGATTGGAAGACAGACGTTGACTCGACGATTCGCTTCGTCAACTTCCGCGGCGTGCAGCAGGTCTTGCAGATCCCGTCTCTGACAGTGTCGGGTATTCTGCCGTACACCGTACCCGCTGCGAAGATCACGGCGACAAGAACGATCGACACGTGCCTTCCCGGCGATCAGACCGTCCCCGAAGCAACGGTCAACGTTGTCCTTGTCATCGACCTGCAGGGCACGCTGAACGGCATGGCCGTTGTGGAGAGTTTTCCCGCCGGCTGGACGTTCATCGAAGGCGACAACGATGCGGCGACCGTGCGCTCGTCAGGGAGTTCGGCCGAGTGGCTGTTTGTCGAGAAACTCGTTGGAGACGCAGCCGACGCCCAGCGTGAGATTCGGTATTCCCTCCAGGCGCCTGTCAGCGTTTCGACCGGGGGATCGGGAGTGGCTCAAGCATCGATCCAGGGATCGATGGGCAGCTCATCGCCGCGTTTCACGCAGCCGATTCTTGGCGAGGACAAGCTGACGGTCATCGAGTCCTTGCCGATCCCGATCGTGATCTCGCGATGGGACACCGACGCCGACGAGTTGAAGCTCTGCGAGGCGGAGCCGGAGATCATCGACTTCGCCGAGATCCAGTTTGCCGTGTCGCTCTGGCTTTCGGGAGAAACGGTCCCGCAGACGAGCAACCAGACGATCGACATCATGACGATGCAGGACCTGATCGCCTATTGGTTGACCGGGAGATCGGTCCACGATTCGCTCCCCTAGACGGGGAGCGAGTCGACGTCGATCCTGCGATAAGGAGGGGGTATGAAGAAGAGAGCCTTCGGATTGGTCTTCTTGGCCGCCGTCGTCGGTGCTTGCGCGGTCGGCGGCCTCGCGTGGAACGCCGACTTCGATCCGTCAACCTACAATCCGGACGTCGATCAGTCCATCACGTTTTCGGTCTGCGAGCCGTGTCTGGATTCCGGATCATATCGATATGCGTGGGACTTCGACGGGGATGGCTCGGTCGACTTGGAGACCGAGGATCTGGTGGTCGAGCACGGATTCGGCGAGCCTGGCTTCTACGAGACGGAGCTTACGCTGATTGATGCTGACGGGCGCAGGAACTCGAAGCGTAAGGGGATCCTTGCGGGGACCCAGCCTGCGTACGCTGTGCGCGAGATCGTGCGACAGGGCGACGGGAGTATCTTCGTTCTGATCACGATCAGAGTCAACGCAATGGTGTCGGCACCGGGAATCGAGGAATCGATGCCGCGAGGCCGGCAGTTTGAGTTGGTGGACGATGGCGGGGCGATGGCTGCGAACCCGAATGCGGCGACTCGCGTGTTCGAAGTGATCTGGGGAAGCCTGTTCGACACGGGCTCGGAGCTGTCGTTTTCGTATCGGCTCCACCCGGCCGGAAGCGCTTCCAGCACGCGCCTTTCCGGTCCCTTGAGCGGTCGTTCCGGCGGGAAGAGGTTCGTCGCGGAGATCTGCGGCGAGCTGGAGGTTGATTTCTAGCACTCCGAATCATCGTGGCGGATTGAATGGGGCCGGGCGACGTATCGTCGCCCGGCTCTTTCATTCGGTCTCCTCAGAGGATGTTGGGGGGGCCATCGGGGACCGCCTAGCGGGTCGCGACAACAGACCGACCGCGGTTGACAGGGCGAAGAACCCGAGCGCGAGGCCGACTGCGATCCCGAACGAGAAGCGCACGCGGATCGACGACGCGATGCCGACAAGCCCGAGGCCGAGCACTGCGAGCGTCACGGACGAGGCGGCGTAGCGAACGATGATCGGAAGCCGGTCGGATCGTGAGAAGCCGCGGAGGCGGATTGCCGCCAGGGAGGCATCCCAGCCGTGTAGCGCCGAGATCAGGGCGATGGCTGGGAGCAAGAAGCCGCTTCCCGAGGATGCAGTGACGGCGGTGATGGCCACGAAACCGACCAGAAAGGCCGTCGTCCTCGGACCGGCGCGAAGGCCGATGAGAATCCAGGAACCGGAGACCACGAGGGGGGCAAGTACGCCGGGGCCGATTGCGCCGATTACGGCAGCATGTGAGAACAGCGTGAGGCCTGCAGTCAAGACGAAGAGCGTGGCAAGAAGCGTCATCTTCGGAAGCCCCGTTGCGTCGCACGAGCGTGGTGGAATGCGACGCTGAGAGGCTCGGTGACGTTCCAGTCGACGACGTGGATGCCGACCCGCGCAAGCTGGCTCAACGTGGCGTGTTGAGCGAGTCGAACGAGGCGCTCCGCCAGGTCGCCGTTCGGGCTCGTCGGGAGCACAGAGCGTTCAAGGTCCTTGCTGTTCGGATAGACGAGGAGCACGGAGTATCCGCGCGCGACAAGTTGGGACGGGACCTCGGCGTCTTCAGGCGAGCCCAGCGTGCTGAAGACCACCAGCTGAGAACCGGTGGCGAACAGACGAGTTGGGATGTGTCGGAGCTTGCCGAAGGCGAGCCGAGTCGATGGTCGAGCCAGCGCCAGTGTGTGCAACACACGTTCCATCTGGAGTCGCCCGGCCGCTGGGTACGTCCAGGTGAGCGCTTCTCCGTAGATCATCAGGCCGACGCGGTTGCTCTGTCGGAGGAAGTAGGATGCGACGCTGGCGGCGCCACGGACGACGAGATCGAACGTCTTGACTTCACCGATCTGCAGATGCATGTGTGCGCGTGCGTCGACGATGACATTGACGTCCGTCATTCGCTCCTGCTCAAACAGGTTGATGATCAGATCGTCTCGACGGGCTGACGCTCGCCAGTTGATCCGACGAACGTCATCTCCGAGCGCGTACTCCCGGCACCCGAGGATTTCCAATCCGGAGCCCGCTTGTCTCGTCTTGACCGCTCCGGCATACGCGTGGAAGCGCCGCGGACGGATCTCGATGTCACGCATGGACTCGTACACCGGAAGGGACGACAGCCGCGTCTCCATTCGGAGGGCGACGTCTCGGACGGCCAATCCCCAGGGAGCCCAGAACGCCCCGATGAGCTGCCGCTGCTCGTGACCTCCTCGCTCTGCGGCCAGCGTGTACGTCCGTCTCTCTGTCTGGCCGACCCGAAGCCTGCCGGCGAGGGTCGCATCGCCGGAGACCACGGTCACTGCTTGTGGGATGTCATCCTGGAGGGAGATGGCGGTTTCACGGGGCCCGTCGTTGGTCACGGAAAACGTCACATCGGCCTGCTCGTCCTTGTGAATGCGAGAAGATGAGAATGTACGTGACACGCGAATGCGCGGCGGCTGGTGAAGCGTGTCCGAGACGATCAGCGCCGCGCTGAACAGGAAGAGCGGCAAGGACATGCCGAGCACATCGCCCTGCCGCTGGAGCAGACCGAACAACGCCATCGCCAGGCCGAGGACGAAAGCGAGAACAGCACGGCGTCGCGTCGACACGGACTACTTGACCTTCGGCACCGGAGTCGTCTGAAGGATGCCCTCCAGGACGTCCGTCGTCGTGGTGCGCCGTGCCCAGAGGTCAGGATTGAGGAGGAGCCGATGCGCAAGTGCGGGGACGGCGAGGCTCTTGACGTCGTCGGGGATGGCGAAATCTCGCCCTTCGATCGCTGCCCTGGCACGGGCGAGCTTCACCAAGGCCAGGGATCCGCGGGGACTGGCGCCGATGTAGAGACTCGTGTGCGCCCGTGTTCTGCGAACGATGTCGACGACGAACCGCTCGACGTCGCGAGAGACGTGGACTTCCTCCACTGCGGCCTGCATCTCGAGGACCTCGGCGGTCGTGCAGACCGGGGCAAGCGAGACATCGTCCGTTTTCCGATCGATTCGGCGCTGTAGGATCTCGATCTCCTCTTGCTCTCCCGGGTATCCGACGGCGAGACGGACGAGAAACCGGTCGAGCTGCGCCTCAGGGAGCGGGAACGTTCCCTCGTATTCGATCGGGTTCTGGGTCGCGATGACGAGGAACGGATCGGGGAGCGGTCGTGTCTCGCCTGCGAGCGAGACTTGCCCTTCCTGCATTGCCTCGAGGAGCGCGGACTGGGTCTTGGGCGTGGCACGGTTGATCTCGTCAGCGAGGATGACGTTCGAGACGATGGGGCCTGGGATGAGGACGAATTCGCCCCGATTGCGGTCGTAGATGTGTGACCCGGTAATGTCACTCGGGAGGAGATCTGGCGTGAACTGGATGCGGCGAAACTCCATGCCCAGTACCTGGGCAAAGCAGCTCGCGATCAGGGTCTTGGCGAGTCCCGGCACGTCCTCGAAGAGAACGTGTCCTCGGGCCAGAACCGACGTGAGAACGAGTCCCAGTACGTCTCGCTTGCCGACGATGGCTTCGGAGACGCGATCGAGGATCCGTTCCGACAACTCACGGACTTGGGTGAGATTCAATGTCCGTACCTCCTTTGAGCAGTCTTTCGATCGAGCGGAGCACGTGCTCGAATTGGGGAATGAATCGCTGATCGTTGGGCTCCGGAATGCGTCGATAGCAGATGAGATCAAGAATGACAGCGTCCTCCGTCCACTCGCCAGATCGGCACAACCTGCGGGCGCCCGACACGTCAAGGCCCTCGTTGAGTGCGATCACCTGCGTTGCCAACTCCGACAGCTCGTTGATGAGGAGGGCTTGGTCGTACGGGTCCCGGCGGCTTCCGGCGATCCTCCGTACAAGCGTCTGCAGGCGTCCGGATCCGAGTTCGGGAGCCTCCTCGACATGCGGGATGTCCTCCACCCCCCAGGTGCGGAAGAGAACGACGATCAGTGCGGGGACGAACAGGAGCAACAGGCTGGCCCACAGGGTCTGCTCGTGAAACTGGACGAAGAAGGCGTAGACGGACCTCGAACGGCCACTGCCGATGGTGAATGTTGCGGCGCTCACGAGCGTCGTCGCCAGCACGAGGAGGACGACCCCCTTCCGACTCGATCGGTTCCTGTCAGCTGGTTTCATGATGCAATCGAAGTGAGGTCAGGCAACCGCGCGCCTTCGCCGCCAACCCCTCGTCCGAGCGGCCGCCGTAGCGGACGAGCTCAAACATTTCCGTGAGCGCGTCAACGCTCTTGCTGTGGGGGCCGACCTCACGCATCGCGAAAGCGAACTCGCGCGGCGTTCGGAATCTGGGATTGACGCCGGAGCGATCAGACAACGCGCGCAGCATCCGTGCGTAGCAGCGCTGCACAACGCCGACCACATCCGCGCCGTCCCTGATCTCACGTGCGGCATCGGCCGCGATCTCCAAGATCTCGTCGGCCGTTGGGTCGAGAACGTGCCTGCGGCGCTTCCACCGCACAGGAAGAGGAGAACGAGAGGTACGGCCGTCAACGCGACAAGCAGGGCCGCCAGAGCCGCTGTGACGATCAAGGGCCAGCGGCTAGCGCCTTGCTGCGGACGGGCTTCGACGTGGAGGGGTTCGTCGCGCGTGCTGGGTGCGAGGATCGGATCCGAAGTGACTTCCTCTTCTGTCGCCACTGCCTCCTCCTCCTCGACATCGTCGACGCCGAGGCCGGTCGCGAAGATGATCGCCAGCACGAGGGCTCCGGCGACGAAGAGGGTGAGTAGGAGATCAGGGCGGATCTGCCGGTCGCGGATCGAGAAGGCCGTGGAGACGACGACCAGGGCGAGGCTTATCGGGAACAGGATTCCGAGGAAGTCGAATACGGGCAGGGTGATGCTCCTAGTGGGACCTTGCTGCCCTCCCCCAGGAGATCCCGGTCCGCCCGCCGTCAGATCCCGCAAGCAGCCGTCCCGGTTCAAGTTCGACGCGGCCAATGCCGCTTGCGAGAACCATGGCAACGCAGATCAGAAGACCGAGCAACAGGGACACCACCGTTGCACGCCGCCGAGCCATCATCCGTCTTCGGCCGAGATCCCCAAGTCCCTGAGCTGTTCGTTCGGTACCGGCATCGGTGCCTCCGTGAGTGGGCACGCACCCGTGGACGTCTTCGGAAACGCGATGACGTCGCGAAGCGATGTCTCACCGGCCATCATCATGACCAAGCGATCCATTCCGAGGGCGAAGCCTCCGTGAGGCGGCGCTCCGAAGTCTAGCGCTCGCAGGAAGAAGCCGAAGCGCAGATCGGCGTCCTCCGCCGGCACTCGAAGCATTCTGAAGACACGCTCTTGAAGCTCACGCCTGTGGATTCGGATGCTTCCGCTCCCGAGTTCCGTGCCGTTCAACACAAGGTCGTAGGCGTTCGAGAGGACCGAGAGCGGCTCCGATTCGAGTCGGTCGATGTCTTCGGCACGGGGTGCGGTGAACGGGTGGTGAGCGCTTGTCAGAACACCTTCGTCGTTGAGCTCAAACAGCGGGAAGTCGGTGATCCACAGAACCTGCCAGTCGCGTTGGACCTGTTCCTGCTGGCGGGCGACCGTGAGTCGCAGCTCACCGAGGGGGCGTTCGACTCCGTGGCCGGCGAGGAGGAGCACCAAGTCGCCCGGTTTCGCGGAAAACGCCGCGGCGATCGTGGCAAGCCGATCGTTGGAAAGGAACTTGGCGATCGGGGAGTCGATCGTCTCGGTGATCTTCAGCCAGGCGAGGCCCTTGGCTCCCGCTGCGATCGCGATCTCCTGTAGGCGGTCAAGGGCGGAGCGGGAGTACGAAGCGCACCCGCGAGCAAGAATCCCCGCAACCTTCCCGCCCGAGGAAACCGCCTCGGAGAAGACGCGGAACTCGCAGCCGGCGACCAGATCTGAGATGCCGTGGATCTCCATGCCAAGCCGCGTGTCTGGCTTGTCGGTGCCGTAGCGGGCGATCGATTCCGCGTGGGTCAGTCGAGGAAACGGTCGGGGAAGGTCGATCGATAGAACCTCACGGAAGATGTGCGACATCGCCCCTTCGAGAATCCCAAGGATCTCATCCTTCCCGCTGGGGAAAGCGATCTCAAGATCGAGCTGCGTGAATTCCGGCTGCCGATCAGCACGCAGATCCTCGTCGCGGAAACACTTGACCAATTGCACGTACCGGTCGACCCCGCCGACCATGAACAGCTGCTTGAACAGCTGTGGTGACTGGGGAAGCGCGTAGAACGAGCCGCGATGGACGCGGCTGGGGACGAGGAAGTCACGTGCTCCTTCCGGCGTCGACTTGGTGAGGAACGGCGTTTCGATCTCGAGAAAACCTTCGTCCGAGAAGTAGTCGCGGGTCGCCTTGAACACCCGGTGTCGAAGCGTGAGGTTCTTCTGCATTCGCTCGCGCCGCAGATCGACATACCGGAAGCGCAAGCGCGTCTCCTCCGTCGTGTCCGAGCCGTCTCCTTCGATCAAGAACGGAGGCGTCTGCGATCGATTCAGCAGATCGAGCGACATCGCGTGGACCTCGATTTCCCCAGTCGGCATGTCAGGGTTGACGTTCCCTTCACTTCGAGGATGGACGACGCCCGAGAGGGCGACGACGTCCTCACGATTGAGAGCGTGCGCCGCTTCCGTCGCGTCACCGTCTCCTGAGAAGAGGATCTGCGTGATTCCGGATCCGTCGCGTAGATCGACGAACGTAATCGCGCCGAGATCTCGGCGCCGGTTGACCCAACCGGCGAGTTTCACCGTTCGGCCGATGTCCGCCTTCGTCAATCGTCCGCAGTAGTCCGTTCTCATGATCGTAGATCCCTCCGGCACTTTGTCTTGGGAGTCAGTTCGCTCGATTATAGGGAGAGGCTTGCAGTCTGCAATCCAGCGCAGGAAGATCTCGCCACGCTACTCGGTGGCGAGGTTCGCCTTGAAGATCCGACGACCGAGGTCGGGGCTCCAAGTTGTAAAATCGCCTTCCTCGGAGTCTCCGGCGATGTGCATCCTCATCATGTTGAGCTTGGCGGAGAGGTTGTCGAAGTGGTAGACGCAGATGGCCTCTGGGAGCTTGGGGAGGACGGCCGCTCCGTATTCGAGTTCGCCGTGGTGCGAGATCAGGATGTGCTCTAGGAGTAGGGGAAGCCGTGGGTCGGGCCATTCATACTCCCGCGCCGTCTCGCGGACGAGGTCCCTTCCGAGGAGGATGTGCCCGACAAGCTCGCCCGTGAGGCCGTGTCGTGGAGCGATCGGATTCTCCATCTCCTCGAGCTTCCCGATGTCGTGCAGAATCGCCCCTGCCAGCCCGAGTCCGAGGTCGAGATCGAGCGAGGGCTGGGACGTGGCGTACGATTTGAATCCCTCGGCAACCTCCAGGCTGTGTTCGAGCAGCCCGCCGATGTACGCATGGTGTTTGGCAATGGCCGCCGGTGCCCTCTTGAACGCTTCCTCCCGCTCCTCGAGCAGCCGGACGGTCAACAGTCGGAGGGGTTCGGACTCGATCTCGTTCGCGAGCGAGAGGAGGTCGCACCACATCTGCTCGACGTCACCCTCGGTTGCCGGAACGAGAAGGCTGGGGTCGAAGTCAGGGAGCTTGCCTTGTTCCTTCTCGTGCGTGCTGAGCCGGCTGATCGACTCGACGATCAGCTGGAGCGTGCTTCTGTAGGTCTCGGTACGCCCTTGCACGTAGACGAACTCCGCTTCGTCGAACTGATCGGCATACCGCTCCGCGATCTCGGACCAGGCACGAGCCGGGATGGTTCCTGTCCGATCGGCGAGGACGAGTTCGAGGTAGGGGTCGCCCTTTCGTGTGGAACGTTGGGCCTTCTGCTTGACGAGGAAGCACTGCGTGATCCGCTGTCCTTCTCGCATGTCGGACACGGGAACGTGGAGGAGCGGGTACGAAACCTCGTCTCGGACGCGCTCGAATAAGCGTTGTGAGGTCATGCGGTCCTTTCTCGCGAAGTCGCGGACTACCAGTGTAGGAGCCGGCGTGGAGAAATCAAACCGGCTTCGGCGGACTGAAGGGCGCTGTTGAGAGCAAACCTGGGGAGCTTGCCCGAGGAAAAGAGGTGATCGGGGACGAGCGGCAGTGCGGACGCAACGGAAGTCTTCGTCTCCGCTTCAGGCCGCTCTTCCAAAGAGCCTCTAGGCCCTGAGTCGACGCCTGCTTTGCGTTGAGGATCAGAGGTACACGTGCGCATTCCGGTACCGTGCGTCGCGTCGCGTCTCGCTCCTCAGCTTCTGCCTAGGGCGAAGGCGCGCAGGTAGCGACCGGGGGCTCGGGCACGAGGCTGTGCGAAATCATCGGGAAGCTGTCCTGGTCCCCGTCGCTCGAGATGAGATACGGCAGATCCCAGATCCCGTCCAGGTTCGCATCGACCGCAGAGAAGCCGCCCCAGTAGTTGCCCTGGACTCCGTCGTCCCACACGTTGGGTTCGTCGGAGTACGCGTTGTACTGGTTGTTGACGAACGCGTTACTGAGGATCGTGTTCCCCTGTGAGGCAAGGTTGAGATAGACGCCAACGTGCGAATCACCGATCAGATTCGATGAGATGCGATTCTCGTTCGAAGCGTCGAGCCAGATTCCGGTGTCGTTGCGGTCGAAGGAACTGCTCAGAACCTGGTTGGTATGCGAGAAGTACGTGTGAATCCCGTCGGTGTTCGTCGCGAAAACACAGCCCTTGATCCGGTTAAAGGAGGAGAAGTTGAGCGTGACGCCGACCCAATTGGACTCGAATTCGCAGTTCTCGAGCGTCGCGTTCTGAACGTAGCTGAGGTAGACGGCCGACTTCGCTGCGCCGGTGATCTTGACGTTGCGGATCACGAAAGAGCGCGTCGTTCCGTGAATTCGGATACCGTACTCATCGAACCCTGCATCGATCGTCCAGTTCTCGATGACGTACGGATCTTCGACCGTCCCGCCGCCCGAGCAGACCCCGTTCTCGACCGTGAACTCATAGTCGTTTGTGATGACAATCGCGCGATGTGCCACCAGATCTCCCGCAATGCCAAGATAACCGATGAAGACGAGCAAGAACACGGTGCAAGAGAGAAGTGCCCCCTTTTTCATACCGCATCACTCCTTTAGCGATCAGTCGCAAGACGCGCGGGTACATCTTATCAGGTCACTGCGCGGATGTGAAGGCGATCGGGCACTGGAAATGCGACATGCGGCCCATCCTGGAAGGTTAGGAACGTCCGCGCCGTAGAGAGCGCCAAAGCGTGACGGGCACTCCGCGCCTGCGGAGAAGGAAGACGAGGAGGGCACCTGCGACGAAGCCGCCGATGTGCGCGAACCAGGCGACGCCTCCGCCGCTGTCGAGAGAGCCGGCTCCGCTGATCACCTGAAGAAGGAACCAAAACCCGAGCAGGAACACGGCCGGGACCGGGATCAATCGCAGGAAGAAGAAGATCGGGATCAGCGTGAGGACGCGCGCGTACGGGAAGAGCATGAAGTACGCGGCCAGGACGCCGGCAATCGCCCCGGATGCTCCGATCAGCGGGATGGCGCTTCCCGGATCGACCGCGATCTGCGCCAGCGTGGCGGCCACGCCGCACAGGAGGTAGAAGGCGAGGAATCGGATCGGTCCCATCGCGTCTTCGACGTTGTCCCCGAAGATCCACAGGTAGAGCATGTTACCCAGCAGATGCATCAGACCGCCGTGGAGGAACATCGATGTGAAGACGGTGAGCCAAAGCGGGATCTGTATCGTGGGAGGAAGATCCTCTCCGCGAAGCAACTCGGCGGGGATCAGGGCGTATTGGGTGATCAAGTAGTTGCCCGCGGAGATAGGGTAGAGGCTTGGATTCCCGCCGGAGAGCCTGTGTGTCCGATAGGCGTCCGCGTCGAATCCCGGTGGAGCAAGGCCTTCGTTCTGCCACGCGATCCCGTCGTTGAGGAGTGGAGGCTGTGTCTGTAAGTATCCCTGGAAGAGGAAGGCGAGCAGGTTGATGACGATGAGCGCGACGGTCACGACCGGGAATCTCCGGCTCGGAAGTGTGTCGCGTATCGGGATCATGCGGCGATGGTACTCAGTCCCCCCGCGAAGCGGCAAACGATTGAACTGGACTGGTGAAAAGCTACACTATCTCCATCCAGAGGAGGGCGTATGGAACTTCTGAAGAGACTCAGTGAGGCTCACGGTGTCCCCGGCTACGAGACTCCGGTTCGGCAGGTCATCGTCGATGCGCTGCAGGGGCACGTTGACTCGATGGAGATCGACCGCTTGGGGAACGTGATCGCGCACAAGAAGGGTGAAGGCCCAGTCGTCGCGGTTGCCGGGCACATGGACGAGATCGGGTTCCTCGTCAGCTTCATCGACCCGAAGACCGGGTTCCTGAGAATCCAGCCACTTGGCGGATTCGACCCGGTGACGTTGGTCGCGCAGCGGGTCGACGTTCACGCGAAGGACGGCATTCAGCCGGGCTGCATTGGCCGGAAGCCGATTCACATCCTAACGGACGAAGAGAAGAAGAAACCGGTTCGCATGGAAGACCTGTTCGTCGATGTTGGGCTTGCGGCCGATGCTGTTTCCGAGCGAGTCTCCGTGGGCGACGTGGTCACGCTTCGGCAATCGTTTGTGGAGTACGGCGACGTCGTCTCAGGGAAGGCGCTCGACGACCGTCTCGGCGTCTATGTGGGGATTGAGGCGCTCAAGCGCGCCGATCGGCTCGGCTGTGATCTTCACTTCATCGCGACCACGCAAGAGGAAGTGGGACTGCGCGGCGCTCAGGTCGCCGGCTACAGCGTCAATCCTGATATCTCGATTGCGCTCGACGTTTGCATCGCGGCCGACACGCCCGACATCCCCGAGCGCAGTCAGGTCTCCCAATTGGGGCAGGGTGTCGCGATTTCGCTGAAAGACGCCCGTTCGATCTCCCATCCTGCCCTCGTTCGCGCGTTCCGCGATCTGGCGGAGGAGCGAGAGATTCCTCACCAGATCACGCTTGCCTCACGCGGCGGCACCGACGCAGGCGCCCTGCAGTTGTCGCGGGCGGGGTCGGCGGCGATCACGCTGTCGATACCGACCCGATACGTACACTCCGTCGTGGAGACGGTCCACGTGAAGGACATCGAATCGGCGATCGACCTGTTGGCCGCGTTCTTGGAGACCGCCGACAGCGTCGATCTCGGAGGATGAGCACGACGCCATGAGAACGCTTCTCCGCGGATTCGACGTGGTGGCGACGATGGACGCCGCCGGGCGCGAGATCCGGGACGGGTACGTCCTTGTGGAAGGGAATCGAATCGTCGACGTCGGCACGTGCGCCGACGGGATCGATGCCGATGAGATCGTCCGAGGAGACGGCAAAATCCTTCTTCCCGGCCTCGTCAACACGCACCATCATCTGTACCAGGCGCTGTTTCGAAACGTCCCGGGGGCATCGGACGTCAAGCTGTTCAAGTGGCTCGTCTTTCTGTACGAGCGGTGGAAGCGACTCGACGAGGACGCCATGCGCATCGCGTCCTCCGTTGCCTGCAGTGAGCTTCTCCTGTCCGGGGCGACCACGACGACCGACCACTGCTACGTCTTCCCGACGAGCGGTGGTGACATCCTCGGCGCCGACATCGAGGGGGCTCGGGAGGCAGGGATCCGGTTTCATCCCTGCCGCGGATCGATGTCTCTATCGAAGAAGGATGGCGGCTTGCCGCCGGACAGCGTCGTCCAAACCGAAGACGAGATCCTCGCCGACTGCCTGCGGGCCATCGAGCGGTATCACGATCCGGAACCGCTTGCGATGCTTCGAATCGCCCTCGCGCCTTGCTCGCCGTTCTCGGTGACGCAGGACCTGATGCGAGAGACCGTGACGCTCGCGGCAGAGCACGGCGTGCTGATGCATACGCATCTTGCGGAGACGCGGGACGAGGAGGCGTATTGCCAGCAGCGCTTCGGTGTTCGACCGGTGGACCTGATGAACGAGCTCGGCTGGCTGCGCGACGACGTCTGGTTCGCCCACCTCGTTGTGCTGAACGACGCGGATATCGAGAGGCTCTCCGCCGCCGGCGTCGGCATGGCACACTGCCCAAGCTCGAACATGACGCTCGGTTCGGGGATCGCGCCGGTTGCTCAGATGAAGGAGACGCGGATCAAGATTGGACTCGGGGTAGACGGTTCGGCGAGCAATGACACCTCGAACATGATCCGAGAGGTCCGTCAGGCGATGCTTCTCCAGCGGGTCGCGTACGGCGCCGATGCGTTGACCGCCCGCGAAGCGCTTCGCCTGGCGACGATGGGTGGGGCCAGTGTCCTGCATCGCGAGGACGAGATCGGGTCGATCGAGGTTGGCAAGGCGGCGGACTTGATCGCGTTCGATCTCTCCGAGATCGCGTTCGCCGGCGCGCACGCGGATCCGCTGGCCGCAATCGTCCATTGCGCCGCAGATCGCGTCGATTTCGCGATGGTCAATGGTGCTTGGCGCGTCAGGGACGGGCGGTTGGTCGACGAGGCCCTCTATGATCTCATCCCAAAGCACAATGAGATCTCGAAGCGCCTGACGGGAGCAGGATGAGGATCGATCTGGAGATCGCGTTCTCCTTCAAGCGAGAGCTCGACGATAGCTACCGTTCGCTCGATCTTCCGACGGGCTCCGACGTGGAGGCTGCGATGCGAGAATGGGTTCGCAATCATCCCAAGGCCAGGACCAGGGTGTTCGACGAGAACGGCGCGATTCGGCGCCGCATCAACGCCCTGATCAACGGAGGAAACGTTACGCTTCGTGCGGGCTTCCAGACGGTCCTGGAGGATGGAGACCGTTTGACCATCGTTCCACCGGCCGGCGGCGGATGACCACGACCGCCAAGGCTCATCACCGCCCCACAAAAAGCAACCGGGGAGACCCCGGAGGAGTCTCCCCAGCTGGTGTGGTGGCTATCCGCAAGGAGGTTTAGCGGAGAGCGGCACTTCTGCCGCTCGGGAAGAACTTGCCCGGGATTTGTGAACTGGCGGTGAAGGCCGAATGGATTTCCGGTGTTTGCTGCAGTGCTTCTAGGTTCTTCCGTGCGGGTTTGCCTCTTGCTGGTTTCGGCGACCTCTATGGTACGAGGCGACACAGATCCGGACGATGCTAATTGTTCACAATCGGTAGAGGTCCGGGCGACGGTCGGCAAGTTTGTCGTTCCTCGAAGTAATCCGCTTCTGCCGAGCATCGGCCGGGTCGATCTCGACGATCGCGATCTCCTTGCGATCCGGAGAGAGCCGAACCAGGACCTCTCCCTTGGGAGAGATGATCTGGCTCTGGCCCGTATAGCGGAGGGTTGCGTCCGAGCGCGCCTCTTCTCCAACGCGGTTCGCGGTTGCGGTGAACACGCCGTTCTCCAGCGCGCGGACGGTCATGGTTTGCTGGGCGAGGTCCGGAAGGATGAGATTGGCGGGATGTGCTATGACGTCCGCCCCTTGAAGGGCCAGCGACCTTGCCGACTCGGGAAAGAGATGGTCGAAGCAAATCATCACGCCCACGCGCGCCTGGCCGATATCGGTGACGGCGAACGGGCGGTCGCCTGGCGCGAAGTATGAGGCTTCGTCCCCGAACAGGTGGACCTTTCGGTAGCAGGAGAGGAACCCGTCCGGCCCGACGAGGATGGCCGCGTTGTAGACGCGGCCGTTGGAGGCCTCGGGAAGGCCGGCGACGACGTGGCAACCGCGCTCTCGGCAGAAGCCGATCAGGCTCTGCGACGTTGGGCCTCCAGGAATGGACTCCGCCAGGTCGGCCGCTTCCTCTCGAGACGTGAACTGATACCCAGTGGCGAAGAACTCCGGTAACACCCACAAGTCGGCCGTCTCGCCCTCAAGCGAAGCGACCACCTCGCCGATGTTCCGGTCTCGTTCTCCGAACGCAGGTAACGTCTGCGCGATTCCTAGGCGCATGTCGGAGAATCATATCGGATGGACGTGCCGGTGCACCACCGGGCTATTCTGCGGCGTGTGCCGCTCTTGCCGATTCCGGTGCGCGCAGGAGCGGTTAGCCGCAAGTGCCCCCGCAGCCAGCGATGCCGAAGGCTTTGGCGATCAGGATCGCGAGAATCACGAAGTACACGATCCCGGAGAGATCAGCTTCCATCTTCCTCCTCCTTTCGAGAACCCGAAGCCATGATGCCCCGTGGCGGCGTTAGCCGCCAACATCCAGGTTTGATCCCCTCGGCGCGTAGCGAAGGATCGCCTCCGGGAAGGCGATGACCGATCCGTAGATCCAGATCTCGCCGGCGTCTCGCTCGATGCCGACCCGAACGCACTCCGCGATGTCGCGGAAGACCCCGTACCTCAAGCCTGAGAAACGTGTTCCGTCCGGCTTGTAGACTGCGTCGAACGAGGCGCCCCAGCCTGCATCCGTCGTCAGTTCCGCCCCGATGTCGGTCGTCAGGAGCGAGGCGCGATTCAAGTCGAGTTCGGACGAGACGGAGAGAGACGCGTGCGTCGCATCGACGTTGAAGTCGAGCCGTGCGTCGTCAAACTGTCGGTCCTCCCAGTTGTACGGGATCCGCCATCCGATGTTGCAGGCTCCGATCGTTGTCGAGCCTCGAAGGACGGTCTCTGAGAATCGGCCCGTCCGAGGATCGAGTTCCGCCTCGAAACGCCACTCCGCCTTGCCCTCCCAGGAGAGCGTCGCGTTGACCGGTTCGATCCCTTCGGCGAGATCGACGCCGCCGGAAATGCGCACGTCGACGCGTCCGTTGCGCTCGATTCGCCATTGGAGTCGGTGCTCGGCCTCCATCCGATCGAATGCGAACGGGCTTGCCCCATGCACGAATGTGCTTCCCCAGGTGAGCCTCAAGTCATCCCACTCCGCACTAAGAGAGAGCGACGCGGACTCCTGCCGATCCCAGCCGAGAGAGGTGTTCCCGTAGAGAGCGATGTCGGCCGTTGCCTCCGGGGCAACGGCGAATGCACCGATGCGGAAAGCGCTGCCAATGATCTGCGTGCGAGCGTTCAATCGAAGCCGCTGCTGTGCCAACACGCCATTCTCCCACTCACGAATCCAACCGATGCTGGCCTGCGGCCGAAGGGTTACCGGGCCGAGTCGACGCGCGTTCATCTTGACGGTGATCTCGGGAATTCTCTCGGTTACGGAGACGTCATCCTCCGTGATCGTCGTCTCCCGTGACGCGGCGACCGTGAGGTCGCCGCCGTCGAACGCGCCTTCGAGTCGAAAGGCAAACGACAGCTCCTCTTTCTCTCCGACGCTCTCGTACTCCAAGCGGCCGATGCCCTCCCACCCCGGACCGAAGTCGATCGAGTGCTTGAGGTCGAACTCGAGACGTCGATCGCCAACCTTCGCCGGGAAGTAGTAGGCGGAGGCCCGGCCACTGTGCTCCGGCAGGGTGTAGCGAAGGATGCCGCCGACGCCCACTTCAGTGAGCCGGGAGAAGTAGTCGATGAGGACGGATCCGTAGAGGTTCTCCGTCAAGAAGAACGGGAGATTCCACTTCACGAACCAGCCGCGTAGGGCGCTGTTGCCGAAGGCGGGGAACAGCGGGCTCTCGAGCGTGTCCTCCAGGGGCCGAACGTAGAACGGAAGCCAGAACGCTGCGGCGCCGGCGATGCGCGCGGTCAGGCCGAAACCGACAAGGAGTCTGTCCGGATAGAGGAGAACCCGGGTAGCGCTCAGCGTGTAGGGTTGGTTCCGAAGGGAAACGTCACAGCAGTTGCACGTCGTGATCTCACCGCGACGGGCCTCGATCAGCGAGACCTCTCCAGCTTCGTCAAACGTGATCACACCCTGCTCGACACGAAAAAAGAGCTCGTGCTCATCCCCGATCGAGTTGACGAATCGCGTCTGTCCGGAGAAGGACTCCGCCTCGACGCGCGTTGCGAGGACGCCGGCGTCGCTCTCGGCAAGGCGAGCCACCAGGCTGTCGGCGGCAAGCTGCACGTCGTCCCCCATCTCGACGTGCACGGAGCCGGACGCCTCCAGGTGCCATTCTCCCTCGTCGACGCGGATGAGATCGAGGCGATCGGACGAGAGCCGTGTTCCCTGAAGCATCGCTGTAACCGAACCCGTCGCACGAATCTCGGACCGGTCGTCCGAGATGAACAGCTCGTCGCAGGCCAAATCGAGCGGATCGTCTTGCCCGCTGCACGAGAAGGAGATCAAGAGCAGGAAGACGGCAAACCACGAGACGCGTCCGCGCCATCGGCTCCAGAAATCTCTGTACGCCAGCCTGTCGACTCGGAGAAACAGAAGAAGTCCGAAAGCTCCGAAAACGAGGTCCGGAATCCAAGCTGCCAGCACCGGGTTCATTGCGCCGCGCCGACCGAGTGTCTGCGTCCACCACAGCGCGCCTTGATAGAGGCCGACGAGGAGCAGACCGAGGACGATTCCAGCGGCACGGCTGCGCGGGTTGAAGACCAGACTCAGCGTGCCCCCAAGCAGAACGAAGACGATGGTCGCCAGCGGGAGAGCGCCCTTCAGGTGAGCCTCAACGATGTACTCGTCGGCGCGCTGGCCGGTTCGTCCGGCCGCAGCGATACGCCTCAGGAGCTCGGCGATCCCCATCTCAGCCGGCGTTCGTGAGCGGGACAAGACCTCCTCCACGCTCTGCTCGAGAGGGATCGTCAGGCGCTCGTAGCTTCCCGAGTACTTGAGAAGGCCGTCCAGATCGAAGCCGTACACGCGGCCCGATTCGAGCTCCCACGCGACGCCGGTCCAATGGCCCGTCTCCGCCGTGATCATCGTCACCCGCGATTCCGCATGTGGGAACAGGCGGCCGGTCGTGTCAGTGATGTGGACGTCGTGGAGCGTCCCCGTCTCCTCGTCATACCGGCGGACGTAGAAGAACTGGTTGTCGGCCCCCTTGAAGAACGCGTTGGCGGTGATGCGTGGGATGCCTTGGCGGAAGATGACGCCGCGAAGTGCCTGTTGGTAGGCGTGTTCCGACGCCGGGACGCCCCAGTTGTAGATCGCGAAGTCGGCGCCCGCGATCATCGCGGAGGCAATGATCAGAGGCAACAGGATCCGCCTCAGTGGGATGCCGATCGATTCGAGGGCGACGATCTCGCGATCGTGGGCGAGGCGACCGAGGCCGAGGAACGTGGCGAAAAGCGCGCTCATTGGCACCGCGATCACCAATAGGCTTGGCATCTTCAACACGACGAGACGGAGGAGCGTGAGCATGCCGATGCCGCGGTCGACCATCAGATCGGATAGGGAGAGGATGATGTTGAGGAGGATGAACAGGACGAGACCGGCAAGGGCGAGGATGAACGGCCCGAGCATCTCGCGGAGCAGGTACCGATCGCAGCGGCGCAGCATGGCGCTTCGAGTGTACCGGACCGGCCGGAGGGGCGCCCAGTCCGTGCGTTCGCTCGTCGTTCTTCCCGTTCCCTTGGTCGATTGACCGTGTTTCGGCGATTCGGTATAGTCTGGCGAGCAACCATGGGAAAGCGTCTGTACGTCGAGACCTGGGGCTGTCAGATGAACCGGCATCAGTCGGAGGGGATCGCCGGAGTCCTCCGATGTGCGGGCTACCGTCTGGTCGATGCATTGAACGATGCGGACGTCGTTCTGTTCAACGCCTGCATGGTTCGGCAGAAGGCGGAGGACAAGGTCTACGGGCGGATCGGCGCGGTCGTCGAAGAGAAGCGGCGACGCGTCGTCCTGCTGGGAATCGGTGGATGCCTTGGACAGGTGCGAGGGAAGTCGCTTCTGGAAAGATTCCCGGATGTCGACTTCGTCTTCGGCGCACAGGGACACGAGGCCCTGCCCGAGCTGATCCGGCGCGCTTCTGCGGAGAGAGCGCGCGTCGTCTCGACGGGCGACCAGACCGCAATCGATGAGTTGCCGTTTCTGCGTTCGAGTTCCGTAACGGCGATGGTCACGATTACCGAAGGGTGCTCGAACTTCTGTGCCTACTGCATCGTTCCGTACGCGCGCGGTCCGATGCGGAGTCGATCGCCCCAGGCGGTGCTTGCGGAAGTCGGGGAAGCCGTCGCTTCCGGCTACAGGGAGATCCTTCTGCTGGGACAGAACGTCAATTCCTACGGTCGGGATCGATCGGAGTTCGGCGACTTCGCCTCGCTGCTCGGAGCGGTCGCAGCGATCGGACCCGATCGTGTTCGGTTCATCAGTTCCCATCCGCGGGATCTGACGACGGATGTGTTCGAGGCGATGGCTCAAACGGCCAACATCAGTCCGCATCTGCATGTCGCGTGTCAATCGGGGAGCGACGCGATCTTGAAGGCGATGAACCGCGGCTACACGAGAGACGAGTTCCTGGCGATCGTACGAGAGGCCAGAGCGATGGTGCCAAGGATCAACGTGACGACGGATCTGATTGTCGGATTCCCTGGCGAGACGGAGGCAGACTTCGCTTGGTCGATCGACTTGATCGAGCGCGTTCGATTCGGCTCGGTTTTCGCAGCCAAGTACTCGCCGCGACCGGGCACGAAGAGCGCCGGCCTCACCGACGACGTGCCAGCGGAAAGCAAGGACAGGCGGCTTCAAGGAGTTCTCGAGCGCCAGCGGGAGATCGCGTTGGAGGAGAACGAGCGGTTCATCGGGCGAGAGGTGGACGTCCTGATCGAGGGCAAAACACGGGATGGCGACTGGTACGGGCGGGCGGCCGATCACAGGACCGTAGTGGTGCACGGCGAGCCCGCGCAGAACGGCGTTACGTGCTGCGAGTTCTTGCCGAGCGACCTGGTGGTGGTCCGGATCGAGGGGGCCACGTCGGCGTCGCTGTCCGGCGTCGCGCTTGTGCCGGCTGTGTCAGCAAGGGGGAGAACATGATCATCACCGTTACGCTCAATCCGGCTGTGGACAAGGTCTACTGGGTCGAACGTCTCAGGATCTGCGAGGTCACCGAGGAGGAGTTCCTCACCCGCGCACTGCGAAGCGCGACGTCCGCAGGCGGAAAGGGTGTCAACATGTCCGTCTTCCTCTCGGCCATGGGGATGGAGAATGTCGCGATGGGATTCGTCGGGGGGCACACGGGGCACGTCGTCGTTCGCGATCTACGCGATCACGGTGTGACGACGAATTTCGTCTGGACGCGAGAAGAGACACGGACGAACGTAACCGTGCTCGAGAAGGGCCGCGAAAGCGTGCCGCTCCTTATTGGGGAATCCGGCGGGGATGTGTCACCGCGCGAAGTTGATCGTTTCCTTCGGAGGTTCCGCACGATGCTGAGCCGTGCGAGCTGGGTCGTTCTTGCCGGCAGCCTCCCGCCCGGTGTCGACGTCGGCATCTACCATGAACTCTCTTCGATGGCGCAAGCGGCAGGAGCAAAGGTCGTCTTGAGCGCTGGCGGCGAGGCGCTCCAGAGGACGTTCGAGACGTGTCCCTACCTTGTCAAGCCGGACACGCGAGAGCACCGGGAGCTGCTGGGGATCGACCTGGCATCGCGCGAGAAGATTGTCGAAGCGGGGCAACGCATCGCGTCGTGCGGCGCCGAGATGGTGATCATCTCCCACGAGGTGACGGGAGACATCGTCGTGACGCGCGACGCCGTTTGGGAGATCCGGAGTCCGGTTCGCACGGCGGAACTCCGCAACCTTGTCGGAGCGGATGACGTGTTCCTGGCGGGCATCCTCTACCGATTGGTCCAAGACGATTCGGTCGAGGACGCGCTACGGTTTGGGCTGGCGGCGGGGCTCGCCAGTGCGGAGACCGATGAGAAGGTCTGTGGAGATCGCGACCGGATCGACGCCGAGATGGCGAGGGTCACGGTGGAGCGGATCTAGCGAGGAGGGACCATGAAAGTCCGTGAGATCATGACCAAGGATCTGACCGCGGTGGAGAAGGACATGCCGGTCCGCGAGTTGATTTTCATCCTCGAAAACGCCGAGATGCCGAACATGCCGGTCGTGGACGACGATGGCATGCTGATCGGATTCATCTCGGAGAAAGACCTGATTCGAGCCGCGCTTCCGGGATACTTCGAGATGCTCCACAGCGCGTCGTTCCTTCCTGACATGAACCAGCTCTCGACGAAACTGCTGCAGATCGCCGACGAGCCGATCGAGAAGTACATGCGCCGCGAGGTGCACTACGTCACGGAAGACGATGACGATCTCCGGGCGGCAGACCTGGTCATTCGGCAGGGAGTCAAGAACGTGCCCGTGGTCGATGCCGACGGCCGACTGGTCGGACGGGTGAGGCGGATCGATCTTCTCAGGCACTTCCTGTAGCCTCCCGGATGGGCGCTCCGTGGAATCGCTTAGGGCTTGCGGGCTTTCGCGCTGTGTTCGACGGTGAGACAGTTGCCTTCGAGTCCGGTCGGCCTTCGGCGAGTCTTCCGGACACGTGCGACGCCATCCCGTGGATCGTCTATGGCGAAGCGGATCACCCTTCCGACGAAATCGCCTACGATGTGAGGCTCCTTGCGCGAATCCTCCATCCGACGCTTCCGGATCACGAGTTGGAGACGATCTGTGCGCTTCACGAGGTACCGGGGCGTTTGGGTCAGACGGCACGAGGCGTCGGCGAGGCGTTCGCGGCGCTCGTTCTCGAGGCGACGCAGCTCGACCGTGAGGTCGTCGCGCTCCTCGCCCGCCTTGCGTCGGAACCGCTCTCGAAGTTGTTCTCCCGCGTCCTCGTGTTGCCTATCGAGACGGCGACAGCCTGCGTGCGGGAAACCGCTGAGGCGGCGCCGGAGCCCGTGGGGCGGCCAATCGAGTACGTGGATCCGTTGGGATCGAGCGGATTCATCGCTCGATCCCTCCCGGCGTACGAGCTTCGCGCGGGGCAAGTCAGGATGGCCGGCGAAGTCGGTCGAGTCTTCCGGGACGGGGGAGCGCTCGTCGTGGAGGCCGGCCCGGGTACGGGGAAGACGTTTGCCTACTTGATTCCGGCGATCGAGTATCTCGTCCGGGAGCGATCGGCCCGCGTCGTCGTGTCGACCCGCACCAAGCAACTGCAGGAACAGCTGTTCGGCAAGGATCTGCCGTTTCTGCTAGAGCAGATGCGTCCTGACCTGAAGGTCGCTCTTCTCAAGGGGCGTGAGAACTACCTCTGCCTCCGGCGGTGGGAGATCGCCGTTCGCGAGCTTAGCGAGGGGCTCGAGCGAGATCGACTGAGCCTGCTGGCGCCGCTCGTCCGCTGGCTTTGGGACACCGAAACGGGGGACATCGACGAGAACGCCGTTTTCCTTGCCGATCCGGACGGGCGCGAGCTCTGGGGACGTCTGTGCGATTCGTCTCACCACTGCATTGGCTCCGTGTGCCCTCACGTCGACGACTGCTTCTCGATTCGCGCTCGGCGACGCGCGCGGAAGGCCGATCTCGTCGTCGTGAACCATTCGCTTCTCCTCAACGACCTTACCGTGGACCGCCTCGTCCTCGGGAAGTACACACACGCCGTCATCGACGAGGCACACGCGCTCGAAGAGACAGCGCGTTCGGCGTTCACCTCGACCCTCTCCTCGCGAATCGTGGAGCGTCTTGCCGACGAGCTGACGCCGAGTCGACGGCGCCGAGTCGGATGGCTTGATCGGCTGGCCTTGCCGAGGAATGAACCGGCGGTCCGAGCAGCGTACGACCTCGTCGGCGCATTGCGGACGGGGACGGCACGTCTGTTCTCCGATCTGGGGCGGAAACTCCCTGAGGAGCGACGGGGAACGCTTCCGGATCTCGCTATCGCCTCTGCAGCAGCGCTCGACCGGATCGCAACGATTGTGGGACGGTTGGAGGCGTCGCTCGGGGAGTTGGTCGACGAGATTGAGGAGCCCGAGCTGAAACGTGAGGGTGAGGGACACCTCGCAATGGTTCGCGATCTCGGTGTCCTGCTCGCCCGCTTGGTGGCACCGCCGGAGGAGGACGCGGTTCGTTGGTACGAGCGGGAGCGCAGCGGCCTCTCGCTGCACGTGACGCCGCTCGAAGTCGCGCCCATTCTCGCGCGAGCCTTATATCCAACGCTGGAAGCGGTCGTGCTTACTTCGGCCACGCTCTCGGTCGACAAGGACTTCGGTTTCATTCTCCGCGCTGTCGGCCTTGACCTCGCGTTTGAGGACATCGACACCGAGGTGGTCGCGAGCCCGTTCTCGTATGAGGAGCACATGCGGATCTGCGTTCCCGCCTCGCTCCCGGTCGTCACCGAAGACTCAGACCGCTACGAGGAGACGTTGGCCGCCCTTCTCGTGGCGCTGGCCGGGCGTATCGGGAGGAAGGGGCTCGTGCTGTTCACGTCGTACAGGATGCTGGAGAACGTCCGACGGCGCTTGCCCGATGGGCTCCCTTCGCTTTCGCAGGGCATCGACGGACCTCGGAGCAAGCTGATCGAGCGATTCAAGCGCTTTCCGCGAGGGATCATGCTCCTTGGAACCGATAGCTTCTGGGAAGGGGTCGATCTGCCGGGGGACGAGTTGGAGTACGTCGTGATCTCGCGGCTTCCGTTCGACGTGCCGACCGATCCAATTCAGGCGGCCCTCGGAGAACATTACACGAGGATCGGCCGCGACCCGTTCCGCGATCTCGCTTTGCCGAGGGCGGTCTTGAAGCTGCGACAGGGTGTCGGCCGACTGATCCGAACGCGCCAGGATCGAGGCGTCGTCGTCCTCACCGATCGTCGCGTCCTCACGAGAGGGTACGGCCGATCGTTTACCGCGGCCCTGCCCGCTTCGGTGGAGATCTTCGAGGATCAGGCGACCCTTGTCGACGAGATCGCTGGCTGGTTTGATGGCGTGAAGTGAGGTCGCTCTCCGTCCGAGCCAATTGACTTGAGCCCTGCGGATCGGTAAAATAGCCGGCAGCTGGTCGCAGGATTCCTTGCGAATCAACCAGTGAATCAAGCTCCTATGAGCATTTCCGTGGTGGTGCCCGCGTACAACGAAGCTGGTCGGATTGGCGCTGTCCTCCGACCTGTCGTCGCCAGTTCGATGGTCGATGAGATTATCGTGGTTGACGACGGCTCCGACGACGGGACGAGAGACGAAGCGATGAGCTTCCCGGTTCAGTTGGTCTGTCTGCCGCAGAACCGTGGCAAGGCTGCGGCGCTCGGCGCGGGCGTGTCGCTGGCGAAGAACGACACGTTTCTCTTCCTCGACGCGGACCTCGTGGGGCTGACGACCCAGCACGTCGATCGTCTGATCTGCGCGTTTCTGGAAGGAAACTTGGACATGGTCGTTGGGATCTTCTCAAACGGCCGGAAAAACACGGATCTTGCTCAGAAGATCAATCCGTACGCGTCTGGTCAACGGGTTCTCTCACGGCAGGTTTGGGAGCGTGCGAAAGAGAACGTTGGCGAGATGGATTACGGCATCGAGATCGCGCTGTCCAAGCTTGCGGCCAAGGAAGGCTGGCTGAAGGAGTATGTGAAGCTCGACGGCGTCACGCACGTGTTGAAAGAAGAGAAGCGGGGGTTCACCAAAGGCATGATCGACCGGCTCAAGATGTACGGAGACATGATCAAGTGGCTGTTCAAGAAGATCTAGAAACAGAGCGGAAAAGGGTTCGCGGCCTTTCAGGAGTCGCCGGAGCAGAGGCGCGAGGTGCTGGAAGCCGATGAGTGCCTGGATAGTGTTCGCGCTCTCCGCGTTGGGCATCGTGCTCGCGGGGATCCGGCTGGCGCCGTACGGGGAAGCACTCGGCCGACACCTGCGGATCGGGCAAGGCTGGGTCGGCCTGATCCTCCTCGCCACACTGACGTCGGTCCCCGAGATGGCGACGACGGTAACGGGAGCGAGCATCGGTGCGCCGAACATCGCCCTCGGCAACGCGTTCGGCAGTAACTTATTCAACGTGGCGATCATCGGTGTGATGGACGTCCTCTTGCTGCGGCGCCGTCCGGGCTCCTTCCTAGCAAACGTCCGTTCCTATCACGCCATCAGCGGGGGCGTGGCGATTGTTCTGACCGCCCTGGCGATGCTCGGCATCCTCTGGAAGCCCGAGGGCTTGCTTCTCGGAATCAGCCCGATCAGCTTTCTGATCCTGATCGGCTACTGCATGGGCGTCTACCTGCTCTTCCGCGCCGAGAAGGAACAGGAGGAAGACGCGGCGCCGACGAAGAGCCGGATATCACTTCTCGGAGCAGTGATTGGGTTCGCCGTTTGTGGGGCGATCATCGTGGTCTCCGGGATCTTCCTTGTGCATGCGAGCAAGGAGATCGCGCTCTCGACCGGGCTGTCCGCGACGTTCATGGGAGCGATCCTGGTCGCGATCGTGACATCTCTTCCGGAATTGTCCACGTCGATCGGTGCCCTTCGGATCGGTGCCTACGACATGATTGTGGGTAACCTGTTCGGGTCGAACATGTTCAACATCTTGACGATTGTCTTCGCCGATGCTGCGTTTCGCGGCGGCTCGATTTACGGCGGACTTGGGATCGGCGAAGCAGACCAGCTACTGGTCGCCGTCTGCGGGATCATTCTGACGGGCATCGCCGTCGTCTCGATCGGCGCGCGCTCCCGACGACGCGTTCTCGGCGTCGGTTTGGATTCGTTGGTGCTGCTCGGAGTCTACGTTGCTGTCACTGCGGTCATCATTGGCCGAGGGATTCAGCTCTAGAGGTGATTCGTGATGGAAGTGAAAGCACTACGTGATCGGACAATCGATGAGCTCCTCGTCATGGCTGAGGAACTCCAAATCAAGAACTCCAGGCAATCGGGCAAGGACGACCTCCTCCGGGGGATCATGGCGCACATGGCCAGGGAGAAGGAGCTTCGCTTCACCGACGGGATTCTCGAAGTCCACCCTGACGGGTACGGATTCCTGCGCGGCGACAGTTGCTTGCCGGGGCGAACCGACGTCTACGTTTCGCCGTCTCAGATCAAGCGATTTGCACTCCGTGACGGCGACTTGGTCACCGGGACGATTCGTGCGCCGAAAAACGACGAGCGGTACTTCGCTCTCCTGAAGGCGGAAGGCATCAACGGTTCGGATCCGGACGACTCACGCCGGAGGCCGGACTTCCGTGACCTGACGCCACTGCATCCGCAGGAGATGTACCGGCTCGAACACGATCCCGAGGACCTCGCGACGAGGATCATCGACCTCTTCTGCCCTATTGGAAAGGGACAGCGGGGTCTGATTGTCTCACCGCCGATGGCGGGAAAGACGACTCTCCTGAAGCAGATTGCCGCGGGAATCAACGCGAACTACCCGGACGTGAAGCTGTTCGTCTTGTTGGTTGACGAGCGTCCGGAAGAAGTGACCGACTTCAAGCGATCGGTCGGCGCCGGCGAGGTCGTCGCGGCGACGTTCGATCTCGAGCCTCGGCATCACACGCGGATTGCCGAGCTGGTCACGGATCGCGCGAAGCGGCTGGTCGAAATGGGTCAAGACGTTGTCATTCTGATGGACTCGATCACAAGGCTAGGACGCGCCTATAACCTAGCGATTCCGGCGTCCGGCAAGCTCCTCTCTGGAGGGATGGATCCCACCGCGCTGTACAAGCCGAAGGAGTTCTTCGGCGCGGCTCGAAACATCGAGGAGGGTGGGAGCCTCACGATCATCGCCACGGCGCTCGTCGATACGGGGAGCAAGCTTGACCAAGTCGTCTTCGAAGAGTTCAAGGGGACCGGGAACATGCAGCTCATCCTCGATCGGGGGATGGCGAACAGGCGAATCTTCCCCGCGATCGACGTTGAGCAGAGCGCGACTCGGAAAGAAGAGCTCCTGCTTGGCGAGAAGGAATTGAACCGCGTATGGATCCTCCGTAAGATGATGAGTGATTTGAACGATCCGCAGGCGGCGATGGAGTTCGTAAAGGGGAAGATCGAGGCGACGAAGGACAACGAGCAATTCCTCGAGCTGATGAGCAGTGACTAGGTACGCGGACTACGGGACACGGAAGAAGCCGATCCGGAAGGATCGGCTCGCGATGGCGGCGGTCGTTGTCGTTGCGATCATTGCTCTTCCCTTCCTTCTTCGTCTCGGCTGTACGCGATGGTCGGACGAGCCGGTCGTTGTCATCCAAGATGAAACCGGAGACGAGATCGTCCTCCTGCCAGGCGTAACGCCGGCGGGGGATACGACGGCCGACGACACGACTCCCGTCCCCTCGGATGCGTCACTCGTGGACACGGCCCTTGCCGAGGAAATCCTCGTCCACACCGTGGAGGACGGTGAGACGTTGGCCGACGTGGCGAGCGCGCTTGGCGTGAGCATCGCAAGCCTGCGAGCGAGCAATCTCCTCTATGGAAGCGAGCCTCTGCAGCCGGGGCAGGTGCTCTCCGCCTCCCGCGACGGCGTTCTCCACGTGATCAAGGCGGGGCAGACGCTGACGGACATCGCCGTCACGTACGCCGTGCCGAAGGAGACGATCGCTGCGGCAAACGGGATCTCGGTGAACGAGACGATCTTCGCGGGCGAGCGGCTTCTTGTGCCGACGATGACGGACACGTACTGGGAGTACGTCGTCGTCCTGTCGAAGGGTGTTCCGTCCGTGTTCATCTGGCCGCTCTCCGGCGACGTCGTCTCGCCCTTCGGATGGCGCGAGCACCCGGTCCTCGGGGACCGGCATCACCATGACGGGATCGACATCGACGTGGCCGAAGGGACGCTCGTTCACGCCGCAGCGAGCGGGACCGTCTTCTTCTACGGGGACCAGCCCGGATACGGGAACGTGCTGATCCTCGAACACGACAACGGTTTCTTCACGATGTACGGCCACCTGTCGAACTCCTTCGTCGAGCAGGGGCGGTTCGTGGAGGTAGGCCAAGGCGTAGCGCAATCCGGGAACACGGGTATCTCCTCAGGTCCTCACCTGCACTTCGAGATACGAAACGGCCAATTTCCGATCGATCCGTTCCGCTATCTCCCGTAGCGTGAGCGCAGAATCCCTTCTCATCGAGGGAGGGTCTCGGCTCTCCGGTCACGTGGAGATCGAAGGGGCAAAGAACGCTGCGCTGCCAGCCTGCGTTGCATCGCTTCTCACCGACGAGACGATCGTGCTCCATCGGGTCCCTCAGCTTCGTGACGTGAGCACGATCCTATTCACGCTCACCGACCTAGGAAGACGTATCGTCCGGCGGGGGACGAGCGCGGTGTTCTCCGGTGATCGTCCACTCTCGCAGGAAGCGAACGCGTACTCGGTCCGGCAGATGCGGGCATCGTTTCTCGTTCTGGGCCCGCTGCTGGCTCGTCTTGGCCGGGCGGTCGTTCCGCTGCCGGGTGGTTGCGCCATCGGCGAGCGCTCGGTCGACCTCCACCTCTTCGGGCTGAAGAAACTCGGCGCGCGGGTCAAGGAGCGTGCGAACGCGGTCTGTGTCGAAGCCGATCGTCTGCGCGGGACGAGGATCGATCTGGCGTTCCCTTCGGTTGGCGCGACGGAACAGATCCTGATGGCGGCGGCGCTCGCTAGTGGTGTGACCGAGCTGCGAAACGCGTCGATTGAACCCGAGGTCAGCGATCTTGTTGCACTGCTGCGGAAGATGGGGGCCGAGATCGAGGTTGAAGGCCGAACGTGGCGAGTCGACGGAAAGACGGAGCTTCATGGCGCAGAGCACACGGTGATTCCGGACAGAATGGAGGCCGGGACGTATATCCTCGCTGGGGCGATCACCGGCGGCGACGTTCGCGTGAACGCGGTCTGCCCACCGGATCTCGCCTCCTTCCTCGAAACGCTCGATGCCGCAGGCGCGGCCACGGTTGTCGACGGAAGCAGTCTGTCGATCTCCGAGGGAGGGGACCGACGTCCGATTCGTGTCGAGACGGGTCCCCATCCGGGCTTCCCCACGGACTTGCATCCGCCGCTTGCCGCGTGGCTCTCTCTCGTGCCGGGGACGAACGTCGTGACGGAGAAGGTCTTCGAGCGACGTCACACCTACGCCGACGGGCTGCGAGCGATGGGGGCGCAGATCGCGATCCACGGCACGAGCGTGACGATCACCGGGGTAGATCGCTTGCAGGGACGTTCGGTCGTCGCTCCCGACATCCGGGCCGGGGCGGCGCTCGTTCTCGCGGGATTGGCCGCGGACGGGATGACCGAGATCACGGGACTCCAGGCGATCGACCGGGGATACTCCGGCCTGGAGACGAAGCTACGGCAGCTAGGAGCGAGGATTGAGCGACGGACAAGATAGGCGGAATGACACCCCGTTGGTCGAGGATCGGCTCGGAACGCGAGCCCGAATCTTCGGCACGGAGCGGGCCGTCCTCGCGGGGATCGACGCGGGACCGGGGCAAGGCATCTCGATCGAGGAGTCGATGCGAGAGCTTGAGTCGCTGGCTCGCACGGCCGGGATTCCCACTCTCGCCTCCGTGGTGCAGAAGCGAAAGCGGCCGGCCCCAGGAACATTCCTCGGCAAGGGCAAGGTGGACGAGCTCCGTCGTGCGGTCGATGAGCTCGGCGCTGACGTCGTCATCTTCAACGACGATCTGACGCCCGCGCAGGCGCGGAACCTCGAAGGAGCGCTCTCGCACAAGGTGATCGATCGGACACAGTTGATCATGGACATTTTCGCCCAGCGGGCGGCGTCGAAGGAGGCGAAGCTGCAGGTCGAGCTGGCGCAGCTTCGCTATCTTCTTCCACGACTCCGCGGTTGGGGAGCAGCGATGACGCGCACCGGGGGAGGGATCGGCACACGCGGGCCCGGAGAGACACAGCTGGAGCTCGATCGATTCAAGGTTAAGCTTCGCATCCACGCGATCGAGCGTCGACTGAAGAAGGCGGTTTCGGAGCGCTCCGTGAGACGTCAGCAGCGATCGCGGAGTGATCTTCCGCAGATCGTGCTGGTCGGGTACACGAACAGCGGCAAGTCGACCCTGCTCAATTGCCTCTGCGATGCCGACTCCGTTGTTGGGGACAAGCTCTTCGCCACGCTCGATACCATGGTTCGCCGAGGCGAGGTCTCGTCGGGCAGGTGGGGCTTGTTCATCGACACGGTCGGCTTCATCCGTAGGCTGCCGCACGACCTCGTTCCGGCGTTCGCGGCGACTCTCGAGGCCGTCCGACATGCCGACCTTGTTCTCCACGTCATCGACCGGGCGAGAAGCTCGTGGGAACGTGACTATCGGGTCGTGCTAGGCATCCTCGAACGGGAGGTCTTCCGCGAGGAGGATCGCCGACCCACGATCGTGAGTGTGTTGAACAAGATCGACACCGTGGTGGACGTCTCGACGGACGACGCCGACGGAGTCCCGATTTCGGCAAAGGAAGGGACGAACGTCGATCGTCTCCTTGCCCGCGTCGCCGAGGCGCTGTTTCCGGACGATCGAGTCGTCGAACTGCTTGTGCCGTTCTCGGCGATCGGCACGCTCCATGAGCAGACGACGCCGGAGCGCGTTGACGCCCTTGAACACACAGGCGAAGGGATCCGCGTTCGCGCGAGGCTCTCGGCTCGCGAGCTGCAGGAGCTAACGGCGGCAGGGGCCGCTTTCAGTGCCTTCGCCGCTTCCCAGGACGGACGACCGTAACCTCTTCCGCATTGACTTCCACTCGCTCGTGACCGTCGGTCAGTACGGTGACCGTACGGCGGAAGATATTGTGCGAGATGACTTTTCCCTTGTTCTCTTGCCACTGCACGAAGGCCCCCAGATTCGGCAGGCTTGCCAGCTCGCACTTGTAGGTCTCGTGCTCGTACGCGAGGCAGCACATCAAGCGGCCGCAGACGCCCGTGATCCGCTCCGGAGAGACGAACAACTCCTGGTCGTAGGCGAGTTCCATCCGGATCGGCTTCGGTTCGTGCAAGTAGCGGTGGCAGCAGATGATCAGGCCGCACCGACCGATTCCGCCCTTGAGGCGAGCCTCGTCGCGCGCGCCCATCTGACGAAGTTCGATGCGCGTTCCGAAACGACCGGCGAGATCGCGCAGGAGAGACCGGAAGTCGACGCGATGCGGCGCGGTGAAGTAGATCCGAAGCTTTTTCCGATCGAGCGTGTACTCGGCCGCGACGAGGTGCATCGGCAGGTTGTGGCGCGTGACGACCTCGCGTGTGGATGAGAGGGTCCGCTCGGCATCGGCCTGGTTGTACTTGTGCGACTCCGTGTCTCGATCGGTCGCGGTGCGAACGACCCGCTCTAGCTGATCGCTCAGCCCTCCGCCGGCTTCGAGCTCACTGAGCATCACCCCGAGTCTCAGACCTCCGTGGTCGACCACGCAGTGGTCGCTCGCTCCAACGCCCAGCGCGTCGGCGTTGAAGTAGGCCGTCTCACGCTCCAGATTGAGCACTCGGACCAAGACGATGCGGTCACCGGCCATCTGCGCCGCCTCCGATCGAGAGGAAGAGTGACAGGAGGATGGCCTCGGTTGGGCCGTGGACCGACAGGGCTCGATGCGCGTGGTCGATCGCGATGCATGCCGAACGCGGGCCGTCGACCCCGGTCTCCCGTGAGAGGTCGCCACCCATGGCATCGATCCCGTTTGCCTCGAGGGCACACACGTGATCGAAGCAGACGGTGAGGAGATCCTGCAAGAAAGCGAACAGCGCCTCGCGGGTCTGCGCCGCGAGGGTCCGCACCCCCTCGGTGAGGAGGCCGGTCTCTCTGCGAGCCGCCCGGTCCAGAAGAACGGAGAGGGCCTCGCGTCGGAGGATCGACTCGCCGCCAACAGAGGTGGCGACCAACTCGGCGGTTTCGAGGGCCGCGGCTCGGGTTCCGGCGGCCTCTCGCAACGCGCGGACATCGAGCGTGCTTCCCAGGAAGCGATCGATCTCGCCTTCACGATCGGCGATCGATACGAGCCACCGCGCATCGTCTTCATCGTATCCGCGCTCGCGCAGGCGGCCGAGAAGATCGTGCTGCTTCGTGGGCGGGAGGCGGACGATGCGGCTACGAGAGACGATCGTTGGAAGAAGGTCCGTCGTGTGCCCGGCGAGGAGGACGAATGCCATCTCCCTTGGTGGCTCCTCGAGCGTCTTCAGTAGAGCGTTTGCCGCTTCGGGAGTCAGCCCCTCCGCGGTCGGGATCAGACAGACTTTCCGGTCTCCCTGGACCGGGGCGAACTGCGCGCTACGGATCGCGACGCGAACCTGGTCGATCCCGACGCGCTCCTTCCCCTCCGGTGGAGCGAGTTCGATCACGTCAGGGTGCGCCCCACGTCGGGCGAGCGCGTGATCACGCTGCGTTTCGCCGACCAGAAGCGCCGCGAGCCGGCGTCCTTCCGTTGTGCGATCCGATCGTGCGGGTACGAGGAAGAGGGTCGAGGTCGCATGCGTCGTCTTTTCCCCAAGGGAAACCGCTTTCATCGCGGTGCCAGAGTACCACAGGGGTGAGGGTCGTGCAATCGTGCCGACGACCATCTCTAGGTCTCGAAGGCGAGCTGCTCGACGAGGTCGGCGATCCGTTCGAGGTCCTGGGGCCGGATCACGGCCAAACCGTCGGGGAGCGCGACCCGCTCGTCCGTGATGACGCAAGCCACGTCGATCTCGCCTGCCAGAGGCTCGCGCGTGAGTTCTCGGCCACGGCGAAAGACCTCGATTCTCGGGTACGAACAGGCCTTTCCTCCCTCGATGAGGACGAGATCGCAGCCCGCGAACAGCCGGTCGATGTCGGCAGAGAGAGCCGAGTCGTCGTGCGCCCAGAAGAGGGCCGAAGTGTTCTCTCCCAGCAATAGGACGCGGCTGGCTCCCGCCTCGAAGTGACGTGCGCTGTCCGATCCCGGCGTATCGAGGGCGGCGAGGTGCGGCGCATGCTTCACGGTCCCCACGCGAAGACCTCGCGCGACGAGAACCGGCAGCAAGTCCGCGATCAGCCTCGTCTTCCCGCTGTCGTGGTGTCCGACGATCGAGACGACCGGAATCCTGTCCTGACTCATTCTCGGTGGATGCGGCCGACGCAGTCCTCGATACCGAGTCGGCGGAGCGTGTCATCGGTCGGGCCGTATCGATCATAGCCGCGAAGGGCGTAGTAGGAGTCGATCGCGCGATCCATGGCCACCGGGTCGACGGGATGGTCCGCGCTCGCTCCTTGCGGAAGCGGCTGCGCGAAGCGGGCCGGGAGTCGGTCGTCCTCCCTGCGATGCCCAGCTCGGCCGGAGAGTATTCGCATTACCGCGTAGGCACGCTCCCCGATTCGCAACATCTCGTCTGCATCGACGGTCATCCCGGTTGCAGCTTCGAGGAGCGAGCGAGCCGTGGGGTAGCTGCAGTTCTCGCCGACTCTTCGGACGGTGAAACAGCACAGCACGAGAGAGTTGTCGAATGAGGCGGCGTTCTCGAAGTTACGTACGAGCTTCGGCTTCTCCTCCAACGTGAATCGATCGTGCGCCTTCGTCAAGCCGAGTTCCGGATTCGTCGCACCGGAAGCGGTGATGGTGTCGTGCATCCCCTCCATGTGGTTCGCCCCGCGGGGTGTGGTCGCGTAGGTGATGCCCAGACCTTGTTTTCCGCGAGGTTCGTGCATTGGGATCTCGACCCCCTTGATCTCCATCGCGAAGTCCGCGCCGATCTGCTCGGCGAACGACGCGAGGCCGCCGGCGACGCTGTCGCCCAGTCCGTCGCGTCTTGCGATGGCCTCGACCCATCGGACGACGGCGTCCGGGTCGCCCCACGGGATCGTTTCATCGATCAGGCCCTTCTCCGATGCTTCCATCAGGAAGGCGACGGCCACGCCGGCCGAGATCGTGTCGAGGCCGTAGTCGTTGCAGAGCTGATTGGCGAGCCCGATGGCGTCGAGGTTTTCGTTGAGGCAGAGAGAGCCGAGTGCGGCGACCGTCTCGTACTCCGGCCCGCCGAATTCAGGGAGGACCTCGCGTCCGGCGAACGTCGTCTTGATCGCACGCTTGCAGCGGATCGGACAGCCGGCGCACGTCTCGCGACCGACGAGGATCGTATCGTGGATCCGCTCGCCGCTGATCGCCTCCGCAGGAGCGAAGACACCCTCCTGGAAGTTCTTCGTCGGGAGGATGCCCATCTCCGAGAGGTACGGGACGCCGTTTGCCGTGCCGTACTCGCCGAAGCGCTTCATCCCATCATCCTCGGTGTAGGTCTTGAGGTAGGCCGCTCGCTCCTCCGCGAAGCGGGCGGAATCGTGTACTTGCTTCTCGACCGATCCGTGAACGACAACGGCCTTGAGCCGCTTGGCACCCATGACGGCTCCAAAGCCGGGCCGGCCGATGGAGCGGGAGCGGTCGCTGATGATGCACGCTTGGGAGACAAGCGCTTCTCCGGCGATGCCGATGGAGCTGACGCGACTGCCGGGGAACCGCGACTTGAGGGTCTCCTCCGTCGTGCCGGTGCCGGCGCCCCAGAGGTCGTCGGCAGGGAGAAGGGAGGCAGTCTCGTCAATCAACGCCAGCAGCACGGGCCGCTCGGAGATTCCGCGGACGAGGATGCCGTCGAATCCGCTCCGGCCGAGTTCGTGGCCGAAGTAGCCGCCGGCGTACGAGTCGGCCACGAAGCCGGTCTTCGGCGAAACGGCGAGCACGGCGTGACGTCCCGATCCGACCAAGCTCGTCCCCTGGAACGGCCCGGTGGCGAAGACGAGGATGTTCTCCTCGCCGAACGGATCGACACGCTCGGGGAGTTCCTCGAGGAGGATTCGAGCGGCGACTCCCTTGCCGCCGACGAACCGTTCCAGCCAATCCGCAGGGATGACGTAGTCCTTGATCTCACCGTTCGAAAGGTTTACGTCCAAGTACTTGCCGAAGACGCACTGCATGCGGATCCCCCCTTTAGCATCCTTCGATTCTACCCGGCGATCGCCGGATCGCCAGGTTGTCTTCGTCAATTCTGTTGCGGATAATCGCGGTATCCATCTGAACTCCCGAACATGAGGTGAATCGATGAGAACGCTCTCCCAGGTCCTGCGCGAGACGGCAGAATGCTACGGCTCGCGACCGGCGATCCTCGATCCCGGCGGTGGCGGCTTTTCGTACGACGAACTGGACAAAGAGGTCGACTGCCTGGCGCGAGGCCTGCTTGAACTGGGTGTCGCGAAGGGGGACAAGGTCGGCCTGTGGATGCCGAACATCCCGGAGTGGGTCGTCGCCTACTACGCGGTCGCCCGAATCGGCGCGGTCGTCGTACCGATGAACACGCGCTACAAGACCCACGAGGTCGAGTACATCCTCGACGACTCCGAAGCGACGACGCTGTTCGCGGTCGACGCGTTCGCTCGGATCGACTACTTGCAGATGATCGATGAGATCCGGCCGAAGCTGCCGAATCTGAAGCACGTCGTGATCGTCGGGGCGGCCGGCCAAACGGGCATGGCGTACGAAGATGTGGTGCGAACCGGCCGCGAGACTGTGAACGATGGCAGGCTCGTTGAGCGAGAAGCAGCCTGCGATCCAGCGGACAACGTCTTCATCCTCTACACCTCGGGCACGACGGGGAATCCGAAAGGCGCGATGCTGTCGCATCACAACATCGCCAAGAATGCCGAGCAGGTCACGGAGGTTCTGCAAACGGCCGAAGAGGACGTCTTCCTGCTCGCGGTTCCGTTTTTCCACTGTTTCGGATGCGTCATGGGGATCGCCGGCTCGATCACGTGGGGGGCGGCGATGGTTCCGATGCAGGTCTTCAAGCCGGAGGAGGCGCTTGAGCTGGTGGAACGGTTTGGCGTGAGCGTCCTGTACGGCGTGCCGACGATGTTCGTGTTGGAACTCGAAGGCGCGCGGAAGGGCAAAAAGGACGGATCGCGCTACGATGTCTCCAGCCTGCGGACGGGGATCATGGCCGGAGCGCCCTGCCCCGTCGAGGTGATGCGCGGGACGATGAACGAACTGGGCTGCAATGTGTCGATCGCTTACGGGCTGACGGAGGCCTCGCCCGTGATCACGATGACCCGGTTCGACGACTCGATCGAACGGCGTGTCGAGACGGTGGGCCGGGCGCTCGACGGCATCGAAATCAAGATTGCTGACGACGACCGCAAGCCGGTTCCGGTGGGAGAAATGGGCGAGCTTGCCTGCCGCGGATACAACGTCATGTTGGGCTACTACCGCGCACCGGAGATCACGGCGCAAACGATCGACGCGGAGGGTTGGCTCTACTCCGGCGACCTGGCGACGATCGACGAGGAAGGCTACGTGCAGATCGTCGGCCGCAAGAAGGACATGCTGATCTGCGGCGGGTTCAACGTCTATCCGGCGGAGATCGAGGAGTACCTGTTCACACACCCGAAGGTGCAGAACGTGTCGGTGATCGGCGCCGCCGACGACGTATTCGGTGAGGTCGCCGCCGCCTACGTCATCCCTCGCGAAGGGCAGACCATCGATCCGCAGGAGATCGTCGACTTCTGCGTGGGCGAGATCGCAAACTTCAAGGTACCGCGCTACGTCGTCGTCGTCGACGCGTTTCCGATGACCCAATCCGGCAAGATCCAGAAGTTCAAGCTTCGGGAGATCGCAGAGGCAGGGTTCGAAGCGGGCGAGATGGCCAAGCTCTCGCCGTCGAAGAAGAAGTAGGCCATGGGAGACGCGCGCACCGACGTCCTGGAACTGACGAAGCAGCTGATCGCGATCGAGAGCCACAAGCTGGCCGACGGCCGCGAAGCCGCAGTTGCTCGGTTCCTCGTCGACTGGTTTACCGACCGTGGCATCGCAGCCGAGATGCAGCCCGTCGTGGACGGTCGGGCGAACGTGCTCGCCCGGATTCCCGGGGATGACGGACCGAGTCTGATGCTGTGCGGGCACATGGACACCGTGCCGGGCGGCGACATGGTCGACGCCTTCACGCCGCGAGTTGAGGACGGTGTCCTGTGGGGGCGAGGGGCCTGCGACATGAAAGGGGCCGTGGCCGGGATGGCCTGCACGCTTGATTCCATCAAGCGCGCAGGGGAGAGAAGCGGAGCTTCTCTCGCTGGAGACCTGCTCTTCGTTGGGACGGTTGATGAGGAGACAGGTGGACTCGGGGTCAAGGCCGTCGTCGACGCTGGGATCCGAACTGACTACGCCGTCGTCGGCGAGCCGACGAACCTGCGAGTCGCGCTGGCGCACAAGGGTGCGTGCTTCGCCCGTGTGACGCTGACCGGCCTCGGTGCACATGGCAGCTGTCCCGAGGAAGGTGTCTCGGCCGTGTCGTACGCCGCGAAGGTCGTCCGTGCCGTAGAGGAGGAGCTTAGGCCGCGACTGGCCGTACGGACGCACCCGCTCCTCGGCTCCTCGACCGTCAGTGTGGGCCGCGTCTGCGGCGGAACGCAGCCGAACATCGTCGCCGAGACCTGCGAGATCGACATCGATCGACGGATGATCCCTGGCGACGTGCATCCTCTCGCCGAACTCCAAGCACTCGTCGAAGGGATCTGCTCGGGCGTCGAAGGCCTTTCGTTCGAGGTCGTCGAAATGCCGATGACGTCCGTTGTCCCGCACACGCCGCTCGAGACTTCGCCCGACTCGCCGCTGGCTCAGGCTGCGCTCGGCGCGGACGGCCTGCCCGACCCGGCCCCCGTGGGTGTCACCTACTGGACCGACGGGAGCCATCTTGCCGACCACGGGATCGACACGATCGTTCTCGGCCCCGGCGACATCGCTGATGCCCACGGACCACGCGATCGCGTCGAAATCAGCGAACTCGAACGCAGCACGGATGTCTACCGAAGTATCGCGTCGCGCTTACTCCGGGCATCAGGATAACGGCGCACCAATCTGAGCTTCCGCGCCTACGCGGGCAGATCTGGTTGACATTCGAGCGCGTAGGCAGACCACGGACAACATCTGAGCGTCAAAAGATCACAATCAGCATCTATAGCAGAGTACTGCGCGCGTAGAGGCACATCAAAGAGCTAAAACTTGACAAAGAGGCGACAATCTGTTAGATTGGTCACACTCCAGGCGGTGCCCCGGGCCGACAACCCGAGACGCAGGAGCGAGAGCCCATCTCGCAGGGGTGACAGCGTGAGACTTGTCGTCGAAGGTCGACGCTCGGGGCGCCACTCTTTGAGAG
>CAZMYM010000011.1:0-6116 GCA_964570515.1 uncultured Thermotogae bacterium
AGACCCGCTACGAAGGCGAGTTGCCGGGCGTTCACTACCGATACGTCAACGCACGCAACCTGCTGCGCTGCTTGATCCACCAAGGAGAGGCGGAGGGCCTTCCCAATCGCCTGATCGAGCTTGTCCGCGAGACTCACGGGCGGCTGCCGGAGCGCTAGGGGCGGGCTATACTGCCCTCGCAGCCAAAGGGAACCGACCATGCCGCCTGAGATCGAAGCCGTACGCCTCGAGGCCGCCCATCGAAAGCGTGCCGCCGACGCGGTGACGCGGGCTTTTCTTGACGATCCGATGTGGAGCTGTGTCCTGCCGGATCGCGAAGCGCGGGCGACGCTGTTGCGCCCGATGTGGGATGCGCTGATCGGCTTCGCCCAAGTCTACGGCGAGGCGCTCACGACCCCCGAAGGGCAAGGAGCGGCCTGCTGGATCGCGCCGGGGAAGACGAAGATGACGCTGTGGAAGATGCTCCGCACGGGGATGGCCCTTCCTCGTTCGATGATGCGCTTGCCGAAGGAGGCGCGCGGGCGGTTCTTCGGCATGATGCGGCTCATCGACGAGATGCACAAGGATCTGATGCCTGGGCGGCACTGGTACCTGTTGGCTCTCGGCGTCGCGCCGGAGGCTCAGGGGTGGGGGATCGGTCGACGGCTCATCGCGTCGGTCCTCGCGCGATCCGACGAAGACGGTTTCCCGTGCTACTTGGAGACGCAGACCGAAGGGAACGTCGCCTTCTATCGGAAGAGCGGGTTCGAGGTGATCGCCGAGCGGCGCGAGCCGGTTTGCGATCTGCCGATTTGGTTTCTGCGTCGGGACTCCGGCGTTCCGTAGGGTCGTGCACACAAGAGGAAGCGCGGCCGCGATACATGAGAGCATCTAGTCGCCGCGGTATCCATACGATGCCCGCGGTTCCATCACCTTGCGGCGCGCGCTTCAAGCCAGCTCGGGCTGAACCCTCCTGCTAGTCGTCCATCACTTCGTCCAGCATCAGGGGCTCTTCATCGACGACCTCGAGTGTGGCGTCACAGTGGGGACAGGAGACGCGCTCGTAGAGGAGTGCCTCGTCCTCATGAACCGTCACGTTCTTGCCGCACACCGGACAAGCTGCCTTCGGCATTTCGTTCCTTCCCTTCTGGCGTTCTGGAGGTCTTCGTACACCGATCCGATCGAGTAGCTACTTCTTCTTCGGTTTTGCCGCGACCTTCTTCTTTGCCGGTTTCTTCTTGCCTGCCATGGAACTCACCTTTGCCACCTCTCAGGCCGGAGAGATGCCGCAGTATAGGTACGTCAGAGGGGCATGAGAACGGGTTGCAGAAGGCACTTGGTCCCACTCCGTGACGGGGCCGCTTGCTCTACTTGCAGCATGGGCGCGTGATGGCTTCCGCATGGTGGCTTTCGGCGCAGGCCATGCAGTGGTCAAAAGGTCTTCGGATCTATGAGGCGTGCGGACCATTCGTAGATGAATCACGCGGCCGATCTCTGAAGCGATGCGCCTGACCCGCCTGGATAGGTAGAATCCGCGCATGCGTGAAGATCGGAAGAGCCTTCACCACAGCCTGCTACTGTTGCTTGCAGCAGTGATTTGGGGCTTCGCCTTCGTCGCCCAGCGTGCCGGGATGGAGCACGTCGGTCCGTTTGCTTTCAACGCGTTGCGCTTCCTGCTCGGCAGTCTGTCTCTTCTGCCGTTCCTGCTGTTCAGGCGCCGCCGCGCGCGCCGGAACGGCAGCGCACGGCACGCCGCCGACCGTTCGACGTGGGTCGCGTTGCCCCTGGTCGGTGTTGTTCTCTTCGGTGCCGCGACGCTTCAGCAGTGGGGGCTCCTGTACACGACGGCGGGCAAGGCCGGGTTCATCACCGGCCTCTACGTTCTCATCGTGCCGATCCTCGGCCTCTTCCTCGGACAGCGAGTTCGGCGGACCGTCTGGGTTGGCGCGGCCGCCGCTGTCGGGGGGCTCTATCTTCTCACCGGGCTCGAGGTCGGACGGGTCGGCCTCGGCGACGGCCTGATCCTGGCCGGCGCAGTCGGCTGGGCTGTTCACGTGCAGTTCGTCGGGTGGCTGGTGCGTCGGATCGATCCGCTCCGGATCGCGGTGATTCAGACCGCGGTCTGTGGACTCCTGAGCTTGGCGGCCGCCCTCGCGACCGAGACGATTACGCTTGTCGGCCTGCGTGCCGTGGTCCCCGCCGTTCTGTTCGCCGGGATCGTGTCGGTCGGAATCGCCTATACGCTACAGATTGTCGGCCAGCGGGAGGTTGACCCATCCCGTGCAGGGATCCTCGTCAGTCTGGAGGCGGTCTTCGCCGTCCTCGGGGGGTGGGCGATTCTCGGCGAACGGGTCACGGGTGTGATGTTGATCGGATGCGCTCTGATGCTGGCGGGGATGGTTCTCGCGCAGCTTCGTGGGCGGACCCGCCTGCGTGGTCCCGCGAGAAGTTGAGCCGAGCAGAGGCCCGCGCTGGCAGCGAGCCTCGTCTCGGCCATGGCGACGCTACGCGCCTGAGCCCGAGAGATCAAAGCGCCAAGTAGTTGGCGTTCTGTATCCCTCTGTCGGTTTGCCCCTTCTCCTCGCTGCCGGAACGTTCGAAGACGCCTTCCGAGGTGCCGATTCGAGATTCCATGGCCGCTTGCTGCTCGGGCGAGCACTCGATCACACCCAGCAGGTGAACCTTGGCCAGCCGCGCCGCGAGGAGGGCGGGCGCGACGTCCGGGCTGACGTTCAGGGCGCCGGTCACGACCAGCGTTGCCTTCCCATCGAGGTACTCGAACCGCTCCGGATGGAGTTCGGTCTCGCCGTCGATGAGCCAGAGTTCTTCCTCGTAGAAGAGCGTGTTCGTGTCGATGAGATCACAGACCTTCGCAAGGACTGTCTGCAGCGGCCGCGGGCAGAGGATCGTCTGCTCGCAAACGAGCCCCTCGATCTTCTTGGAGAAGAGCCCCTCGTCGACATCGCCTTCGATCACGACGGATTGGGTGAAGTAGAGCTTCCGGTCGGAGATCGATGTCAGCAAGTCCCTTGTGAGCCTGACCTCCTTGTCGATCACCTTGAACCCCGGTGGAATGACGCGCACGTTCCCGGATGTCCCCGTGAGGGCCGCGCGCAGCTCGGCCGCGCTTGGCTCATAGCATGTCGTTCGACCGGTGACGTGGAGTTTCGCGAGTTTCTTTCGGATCAGTCCTTCGGGGATCCCCTCGGGAGCGACTACGGAGCCCACGACGGAGAGTTCCGTGGCAGGGTCCAGCGCGTCGAGGTATGCCCGGTCGAGCGTGAGCCTTCCCCTGTGCATCTTCTCGAGGACCGGATACGACGTGACAGGGCCCATCACGAGCCGGGCCTTCGACTGGAAGATGCCGGCCAACGGCTCGGGAACAGTCACCGGCCCCATCACCATCGCGACAGCGAGGCCACGCTCGAGTGCCTCCGGCGGGACGTCGGGGGCGATCGTCACCGGCCCCATCACCAGGAACCCGATCGGCTCCGCGACGTTGGCGAAGTGATCGGTGCCGATGTCGAGAGGGCCCATGATGAGCTCTACGCGCACGTCCGAGGGGACCTCCGCGGTGGTGTTGATGTTGCCGAGCGTGAGCTTGTGCAAGAGGTGAGCCGTCTCGGGCGTGTAGATGGCCATGTTGACATTCCCGATCGACTCATACTCTTTCACCGACTCCTCGGTCGCGTTTCGCAGATCGAGGATGTTGACGTTCCCGATTACTTTCCCACGTTCCACGCTTCTCTCCTTTCGATGAGCAGGTCTTCCCCATTCGCTTCTCGCTGCAATCCCAGGCCCGTCTGTCTCGGCCTGCACCCCGATGGGTTGAGTTGCCGACCTCTGAGATGAGGATTCGCCCAGCGGTCGACCCGGCGCCGTGAGCCGGCGTACGGATCGGTCGGTGGAACGGTCCATGGATAGGGTCCCATGATCACTCCTTCCCGAGCAGACGCTCTCGATGCGTTCGCATCCACGTCGCTGCCAATCGGAGGCGCGATCGGGCCGTTGCCGCAGGGATTCCGCGGCGTTCGCCGATCTCGGTGCTGTTCAGCCCAAGCACGAACCGATCGTGCAGGATCTCGCGATAGCTTCGAGGAACCGAGTCGAGGAGTTCCCACAGCCTGACGTCGGCCAGAACGGGGTCGCTCGCCTCGCTCGCCGTTCGTTCGAGCTCTGCCTGAACGGGATTCCATCGCCTGGCGCGGCGGGTCTGGTCGATGTACCGATTCTTGATCACGCGATACAGCCAGGCCCTGCGCTGGCCCCGCGTTAGGTCGCAGAGGAGGCCGAGATGGGACATCGCACGCACGAAGGCGTCTTGAATGAGATCCTCGGCCCGGCTCCGGTCGTGTGTCAGGCTTCCCGCGTATCGCAACAGCGTCTCCCTTTCCGTGGTATAAAGATCGGCGACCAGCCCCGCGGCGTTCTCTTCGCCGTTCGGCACTCCCGACCTCCAACCTTCGTCTTCCGTCATGAAGGCGCTCCTGCTCGCGTTGTTGTTGGCGATGATCTGGCGCCTTCTACTGTATACGACGATCGAGGGGTGCGAAGTGTTCACTTGGCATCGCGGGTCGTTTCGTGAGGCAGGAGAGCGTTCTTCTCGGATCTTGACGCGGTCGTCGTGATCCGGGGCCTTCCGTTTCGCCGATTTGCTTCACCATCCATCTCGCTCTATATTCCGATACATGTATAACCCATCCTTTTCATGGAGGGTTCGGACAAGGGACGAAGGAGGAGGTATGAAAAGGAGACTGGTTGCTGGCATCGGATGTTTGGTGGTGTTGGGCCTGCTGATTGCGGGGTGCACGTGGTTCGGCGTTGAGAGGCTGGATCCGCAGTCGCTACTGCCGGAAAGAGCGTACATTGTTGAGTTCAACAAGCTCCCGAAGCATCTCGACGTTGACATCGCAGCTCTCGGCGGGAAGGTCACTGGCGTTCTTGAGCAGATCGACGTAGCTGTGGTTTCCTCATCCAGAGAAGACTTCGCGGACCTTGCGGCCGGGCTCCCCGGAGTCGTCGAGGTCCTCCCGGATCTGGCGTTTGAGTTCGCAGTACCACGGCTTGAGGAGGTGGAACCCGAAGCTGGACCGGAGAGCGAGCCGTACTTCGGCTACCAGTGGGGCATGCTGGCCATCGATGCACCTGGTGCATGGGATGCCGGATACAAGGGAAGCGGCGCCCGTGTGGCGGTTCTCGACACAGGCGTTGACTACACGCACCCGGACCTCGCGGCCAACGTTGACCTCGCGAGCAGCGCGTCCATGGTTCCCTATGACCCCAGTCTGATCCCCGTGCACTGGCATGCAACTCATGTGGCGGGAATCGTAGCGGCCGATGACAACGGGATTGGCGTGACGGGCGTTGCCCCAGACGCCGAGATCATCTCGGTCAAGGTGTTCGGGATCAATCCTGATACGGGCGCACTTGAGGGTTTCTTCAGTTGGACGTTGGCTGGTATCCTCCACGCGGTCGATGTGGGAGCGGACGTGATCAACATGAGCCTCGGCGGATACGTCGCTCACTCAGAGCTCCCCGCTAACGAGACCAATGCGTTCATCAATCTCGTGAGGAAGACCGTGAACTACGCCGACCGGCAAGGTGTCTTCGTTGTCTGTTCCGCGGGGAACGACGCCCTCGACGGCCAGGGAGATGGCGGCTTGCTTCACGTTCCATCGGATGTCGGCAACGCGGTCTGCATCTCTGCGACCGGACCCATCGGGTGGATCTTCGATCCGAGCACAGACCTCGATGTGTTGGCGATATACAGCAACTACGGACCGCAGATCGACTTCGCCGCTCCGGGCGGGAACGATGTCTTGTGGCCGGAGCCCGGGTGGCATTACGACATGATCCTGAGTAGCTACCCCGGGGGGTGGGCTTGGGCCGATGGTACGAGCATGTCCGCGCCCCACGTCGCTGGTGTCGCGGCACTGATCATTGGGAAGAACGGCGGCGACATGAAACCGCAGCACGTGCTGCGCGACCTTCGGCAGTCGTCAGACGATCTCGGGAAGCCAGGGCAGGATGTGTACTACGGTCACGGGCGCGTGAACGCGGCGCGCGCGGTGAACCCGTAGCCGAGCAGAGGGAATCGAAGTCGACAGGACGGCCGTCCGTCATCGGGCGGCCGTCTT
>CAZMYM010000011.1:6216-7746 GCA_964570515.1 uncultured Thermotogae bacterium
TTGCAGTACGTCGTCTCCGACATGGTGGCCGCGCTGGTCGTTGATCTCCTTGAACCGATTGACGTCGATCATCAGCAGGCCGATCTGGTGCTCGTACCGCTTGGCTCGCAGGGTCTCTTGCTCGATCACTTCGTTGAAGTACCGCCGATTGAAGACGCCGGTCAACGGGTCGTGCGTTGCCTGCTCCTTCAGCTCGGATTCAAGGCGGAGACGCTCGATCGCCGCCGACGTGTGGCGCAGCAGGATCTCGAGCAATCGCACATTGGCTGAGGAGAACGCGCCTTTCTTGTCCGAGGCGGCCTGGAAGACGCCGATGTCGTGAAGAGGCGTCGTGATCAAGGATCGGATGGCTGCCGCACTCGCTTCGGCCAGCTCGGACGGGTCGGGGTCGTCGAGGATCACGGTCTCAGCGGAGGCGAATACCCTGCCTGCGACGCCGGCCTCCTCGACCAGCGCTCTACGAAACCGGTCCTTGGGCGTCTCCGAAGATGTCGCCACCGTGAGCAGATGCCCGTCGACGACGACGTCGAGTGCACACCGCGAGTACCCGAGGATCCGCTCCGCAGCATCGATCGTGTTCCGATACACGCCCGCCAGCGTCTCTGCGTGCTCCAAGAGAATCGCGGCCTCATGGAGCCGCTCGACCTTCGCGTGGGCTTCATGGAGCGCGTTCTCGGCGGCCTTCCGGGCACTGATGTCTCGATAGATTCCGTAAACGCCGACCTGGCGGCCGTCCAAGAGGATCGGCTGGCCAAGAACGGAGACGTGGACGATCCGGCCGTCCTTCCGCCGCCGAGTCGTCTCCGCCGCGGCCGGCTCTCCTTGCCTGACGCGCTTCGTGATGGATGTTGCCTGCTGGTTGAGATCCTCGGAGAACGTCAGCAGGCGATCGATGCTCTCCCCGAGCACCTCCGCCTCCGCGTAGCCGAACAGCCGGCTGAAGGTTTCGTTGATGCGGAGGATCACTCCGTCGTTGTCGCAGAGGACAACCGCTTCGGGCGACCCCGAGAAGAGTTGCTCGAACAGGGCCTTCTCCCGCTCGAGGGCGCCGGCCATCGCCTTTCGTCTCGAAATATCGTCGGCGGTCCCTTCGAAGAACAGGATCTTCCCGTTTCGATCGCGCACCACGCGGAACGTCTCTTCGACCCACAGGATTGTGCCGTCGTGCTTGCGCCATTGCGACTCGAAACTCTCGATGACCTCCTCGCGCTGAACGCGTTCCGCCAGCTCGTCTCGGACCTGATTGCTGACGTAGACGTCCCGCGCGGGAATCGGCATCAGAGTTTCTCGGTCGGGGTAGCCGAGCATCTCGACCAGAGCAGGGTTGGCGTCAACGATCTGCCCTTCGGGGGTCGTGCGGTACAGGCCGACGGGAACGCTGTCGAACAGATCCCGATACCGCGTCTCGCTCTCGCGGAGCGCGCCCTCGAATTGGTGGCGGGTGCTGATGTCGCAGACGATCGTTTGAACGACCTGCCGACCCTCCCACGTGATCCGTCGGCTCGTCGCTTCCATCCACAGCGCGCTGCC
>CAZMYM010000011.1:7846-63108 GCA_964570515.1 uncultured Thermotogae bacterium
GGGGAACGGTCAGTCAGGCTCACGGACGGATCGGACGCTTCCAGTCTACCGCTTGTTCTTGTCTTCGTACATCCGCGCGTCGGCTTCCGCGAGGGCCTCTTCGATCGGGTGGTCGGCGCCTGGATTCCAGAAGATGCTCCCGACGGAGACGGAGACGTTGAATCCGCTGATCTGGCGGAGCTTCTCGTTCCCGCGAACCGCTTCCCGTATGCGGACCGCGACCTCTTCCGCTTTTTCGCCGGTCTCGGTCAAGACGACCAAGAACTCATCCCCGCCGTAGCGGACGATCATGTCGGTTTCGCGGACGGTCTCCCGCAGAACGGACGCGATCTCCTGAAGGACCGTGTCCCCGGTCTGGTGGCCGTAGCGGTCGTTGATCTCCTTGAAACGGTCGACGTCGATCATCAGCAGACCGATCGGGTGGTCGTAGCGCGATGCTCGCAGGACCTCTTGCGCGATCAGTTCGTTGAAGTAGTGCCGGTTGAAGACGCCGGTCAGTGCGTCGTGTCGCGCCTGCTTGATGAGTTGACTCTGAAGGCGAAGGCGAGCCACGCCGACGGCGGTGTGACCGAGGAGGATCGCCAGCAGGCGGCCGTCCTCCTCGCCGAACGTGCCGACATCAGGCGAAGCGGCCAGGAAGATCCCTAGTTCTCTGATCGGCGCGCAAATCAACGACCGCGACGTCGGCGGCATCCCGCGCGGAAGGTTCTTGGGCTCGGGGTCGTCGACGATGATCGGTTGTCCTGATTCGAGCGATTGCACGGCGATCCCTACCGGATCGATCTTCATTCTTTCCGGCTCTTCCACCACGATCCTCGAGGAGACGGCTCGACACGTGAAGTCGCCGTCTTCCGCGGCGTACAGGGCTCCGTGCGAGAAGCCGAGAACCAGCTCGGCCGCCTCCACGGTGATCCGGTAGACGTCTTCCTCGTCCTCGGCCTCTCCAAGGGCGTCGGCCGCGTCGTGGAGACGTTCGACCTTCTTGCGGGTTGCGGCCAGCGCCGCTTCAGCCGCCACCCTGGCCGAGATGTCGCGGTAGATTCCGTAGACGGCGATCTGGTCTCCGTCGATCATGATTGGTTTGCCCAGAATCGATACGTGGACCAGGATTCCATCCTTGCGTCGTCGCTGCGTCTCGACGAACGAGGACTGGCCGTCGGCAATCTGTTGCGTGATCCCCTTCGCCTCGTCCTGCAGGCTCTCAACGTCCGGGGCGACGAGTTGATCGACGTCGCGGCCGAGCGCATCGTCCTCCGTGTATCCGAACAGGTTTGAGAATTCGGCATTCATTCGGAGGATCGCTCCGTCGTTGGCACACAGGACGATCGCCTCGGGAGCGGCGGCGAACAGCAGCTCGAAGCGCGCCTTCTCCTGCGCGAGCTTCCGCTCCATTGCCACGCGCGCGGTGATGTCGCGATAGATCGCGTAGAGGGCGACCTTCTCCCCGTCGACGAGAATCGGCTTGCCGAGAATCGAGATGTCGATCAGACGGCCGTCCTTGTGTCGGCGCTGGCTCTCGATGAACGCCGTCTCTCCTCTTGCGATGCTCTCCGTGACGCCGCTGGCTTCCTCGTGAAGGCCATTCAGACCCTCGGCGACGAGCCCGTCGATGTCGCGACCCAGCGCCTCCGCCTCGGTGTAGCCGAAAAGCTGTGTGAACTCCGTGTTCATCCGCAGGATCTTCCCGTCGTTGTCGCAGAGGACGATCGCCTCGGGGGCCGCGGCGAACAGCTGCTCGAAGCGTGTTTTCTCCTCGGCGAGTCGCGCCTCGATCATTCTTCGCTCGGTGATGTCTTCTGCGCTTCCTTCGTAGTGCAGGGTCGTCCCGTCCGCTCCTCGTACGGCATGCGAGTTCTCTTCCACCCGGATGACGGAGCCGTCTCGGCGCCGCCACTGCGCTTCGAAGCCGGCGACCGTTCCGTTCTGCTCAAGCTCGGCCAGCCAGCGATCTCGATCTTCAGGTCGCCCGTACATCGTGCCGGCCGTCTCCGCGAGCAAGGTCTCCTTGTCCGGATAGCCGAGCATCCGCACGAGCGCGGGATTGACGTCAACGATCTCTCCGCTAGGGGTGGACCGATACAGGCCGATCGGCACGTGCTCGAACAGGTCGCGATAGCGGTCGCTGCTGATGCGCGCGGGGTTCCGTCGCTCGTTGCTCATCGTATGTCTTTAAGTATGCGACAAGGGAGTCCCGCAGACCAGCCCGCGGCTCGGTGCCTATCGAACGTCGCGCGATGGCCGATCACGCGACGTCCTTCTCTTCGCCGCCCTCGGCGAACTGGAGGTTGTGCAGCGCGGCGTAGAGGCCGCCCGAGGCAAGGAGAGCCTGGTGCGTTCCCTGTTCGACCAGGCAGCCCTTGTGGATGACGATGATCTTGTCCGCTTCTCGGATCGTCGAAAGGCGATGCGCGATGACGAGGGACGTGCGTCCCTGCATGATCCGGTGGAGCGACTGTTGGATCAGGTGCTCGGTGTGTGAGTCGATGCTGGCTGTCGCCTCGTCGAGGACGAGGATCTTGGGATCGAACGCCACCGCTCGCGCGAATGACAGGAGCTGACGCTCGCCGACGGAGAGCGTGACTCCACGTTCCTTGACCTCGGTCTTGTAGCCGTTGGGGAGGGCCTCGACAAAGTCGGCGCTCACGAACCGAGCCGCTTCGATGGCGCGCTCCTCGGTGACGTCGGACCGGAGCTTGATGTTGTCCATCACATCCCCGGAGAAGAGGAAGACGTCCTGCAGCACGACGGCCATCTGCGAACGCAGGTACGAGAGATCGAGTTCGTCGATCGGCACGCCGTCGAGGAGGATCTGGCCCTTCTGAATCGGGTACATCCGCAGGAGGATCCGGATGATCGTCGTCTTCCCCGACCCCGTCGGCCCGACGATCGCGACACGCTCCCCCGGTGCCGCGGAGAACGAGACACCCTTGAGAACCCAGTCTTCTTCGTTGTACGCGAACCAGACGTCGCGGAACTCGATTCGGCCTGTGAGGCCTTCGATCGATCGTCCACCCCCGCGATCCTCTTCGGGCTCGTCGAGGAGACGGAAGATGCGCTCGGAGGAGGCCATCGCTCCCTGGAGGACGTTGTATCCCTCGGAGAGCCCCAAAACCGGCTCGAACAGCATCCGCACATACTGAATGAACGCGGTCAGTGCGCCGAGGGAGAGGCTTCCGCGCAGCACGTTCAGGCCGCCGTACCAGATGACGAGGGCGACCGCGAACGAGCTCAAGAAGCTCATTAGCGGGCGGAAGACGGCAAACGTCAGGAGCCGCCGCATGTCGGCCGTGTACTTGAGCTGGTTGATCTCGGCGAAGCGCTCGTTCGCCTTCCGCTCCTGCACGAAAACTTGGATGATGCGCATCCCGGATATCGACTCCTGCAGGTAGGCGTTCAGCCGCGCGATCTGCTTCCGCACTTCGCGGTATGCGACGCGGACGCGGTTTCGGAACTTCCAGGCGGCGAAGACGATGAACGGGAACAGCGCGAGAATCACGAGGGCGAGCCGCCACTCGAGCCCGAACATGACGATCAGGATGCCGAGGACGACGAACACATCCCGGAAGAGGTTCACGAGCATCGACGTGAACATCTCGTTGATCGCGGCGACGTCGTTGGTCGCTCGAGTGACGAGGCGTCCGACTGGGGTGTGGTCGAAGAAGCGTAGCGGGAGCCGCAGAACGTGCCGGAAGATCTCGTGGCGCATGTCGAACATCACGCGCTGGCCCGTGTATTGCAGCATGTAGACCTGGACGACGCCGAACAGGAACCGCGCAAGGAGTGCAATCGCGAACAGGGACGCAAGCCGCAGAATGCCTGCGATCGCACCGCCTCGGAGTCGCTCGATGTCGCGGGCCGGGACCTTCGATAGGTCGGCCTCGACGGCGAGGAAACCAGCTGAGGTCTCGGTGAAGACGTCCGGATAGCGGGCTGCGATCTTGGCACTCGAGCCTGCGTTTTCGACGAACAGGTACCGTGATTCGTCGAGTGTTCCGTCCTCCTCCCATTCCCTGCGGATCTCGGGCGGAACGGCCAGCACTTCGATCAGGAACCGGCCGTCGCCGAGGTCGATCGGGCTTCCGTACGCCGGCGGCGCGGCGAACTGGACCACGGCGTGCGGGAGGCTCATGAAGTTGTCGATCGCGATCTTCGTCAGGAAAGGCATGACGAGCTGGATCCCGGCGATCACCATCGTCAGGATCACGGTCACGGCGAAGAGCCCCTTGTACGGTTTCAGGAACCGAATGAGCCGGCGCATCAGGCGGGCGTCAAAGGCGCGCCCGAGGATCTCGTCCTCGTGGAAGTACTCGCTCATGCTCCCGCCTGCCTTTCCGCCTGTTGGAGCCTCCAGATCCGCTGGTAGATCCCGTCGCGCGCGGTGAGATCGTCGTGCGTTCCCGCCTCCACGATGCGCCCCCCGTCGAGGACGATGATTCGGTCGGCGTTCATTACAGCCGAGATTCGGTGGGCGATCAGAATGCTCGTCCGTTCACGGAAGAACTCGCGCAGGTTGCCGAGGATGAACTCCTCCCGCTCGGCGTCGACGGCCGACAGGGGGTCATCGAACAGGACGACGTCCGGGTCGAGAAGGAGCGCGCGAGCTATGGCGACCCGCTGCTTCTGGCCGCCGGAGAGAGAGATACCGCGCTCGCCGACGATCGTCTCGTACCCATCCGGGAACTCGGCGATCTCCTCGTGGATCCCGGCCAGCGTCGCCGCCCGCTCGACGTCCGCCTCGGTTGCGTCGGGGACGCCGAACGCGATGTTCTCGGAGATCGTGGCCGAGAAGAGGAACGGGTCCTGGGGGACGAAGCCGACGAGGCCGCGCAGCTCCCCGAGAGAGATGTCTCGGACGTCGATGCCTCCGATCCGGATCGTGCCCGGCGGCGGATCAAAGACGCGCAGGATCAGGTGGGCGAGCGTGCTCTTGCCTGAGCCCGTACGACCGACGATGCCGAGCGTCGTTCCCTGCTCGATTTCGAGGTTGATGTCGCAGAGGGCCGGGTCGGCTAGTGGGCCGTCGTCCGAAGGGTAGGCGAACGTGAGGTTCCGCATCTCGATCCGCGTCTCGGTCACCGAGCGAGGCGTGGGCGGATCGACGATGTCGGGCACGACGGCCAGCAGCTTGTTGATCCGTCCGAGAGAGGCGGTGCCACGTTGCAGCAGGTTCACGCCCCACCCAATCGCGATCATCGGCCAGATAAGCATCATCAGGTACTGCGTGAACGCGACGAAGTCGCCGAGCGAGATCGACGCGCGAATGACCTGCGCGCCGCCGATCCAGAGGATGATCGCCAGAGACGCACCGGAGAGGAGTTCGATCAGCGGATGGAACAGGCCCCAGACGCGGACCAGGGCCATGTTCTTCTCGACGAGCTCCTGGTTCGTGATCGCGAAGTCGCGCTCGGTCCCCGGTTCCTGCACGAACGACTTCAGGACCCGAATCCCGGCGACGTTCTCCCGAACCTTCTCCATGATCGCGGAGAAGGTGGCCTGAACGCGCTCGAATCGTCGATGGATAATCCGGCCGAAGAAGAGCATAAACACGGTCAGGATCGGCAGAGGCAGGAGAGCAAACAGCGTCAGTCGGGGCTCAATGGTCAACATGATCGCGACCGAGATCGGGATCATGAATAGCGGATCGGCAATCGTGAGGACGCCGAAGCCGGCGGCCATCGAGACGGCTTCGATGTCGTTCGTCGCGTGAGCCATCAGGTCGCCCGTCTTTGTCTCGTTGTAGAACGACGCCGGGAGCGTCAGGAGGTGGGCAAACAGCTTCGCGCGCAGGTCTCGTTCGATCCGCCGCGCGGTTCCGATAAAGAAGTAGCGCCACAGGAAACGGAAGGCCATCACGACGACCGCGAGGCCCGCGATCATCAACCCGCTGCGCAGGAGCGCGCCCTCCCCGCGAGTGAGCTGGTCGATCACGTTGCGAATTACGAGCGGAACGAGGATGGCGGCCCCGTTGACGGCCATCAGGGCGACGAAACCGGCGAGGATTCTGCCACGATAGCGCCAAAGCCACGTCCGAAGCCGATCCATGGAACGGTGATGGTATCCGATCTTCCTGGAGTCGGAAAGGAGAAACCGCGCTCAGGTAGGCGTGGCCTGAAGCTCCTGGCGACCGGGTTCGGATTGGTCGATCCGAGGGCGCTCGGTATAATCCGCTTCGAATCTCTAGGAACAGATGAGGGGGCGGCGATGACTCGTGTCCGAAGGGGGCTTTTCTTGTGTCTGGCCCTAGCATTTCCACTGATCTGTCTTGGCCAAAGCGCCGGACGCCTTCGCGTGAGCCTGCCGCCGGTCCTGGCGTCTCTTCCGATTGCGTTTGCTGAGGAATGGGGGCTGTTCGACGCTCACGGCGTCGACGTCGAGATCATCGGGATGACGGACAACGAGGTTCGGAGCGCGGCCCTTGCCAGTGGAAGCCTCGATCTCGTGATCGAAGACATCACGCAATTCCTCGTCGACATCGACGGCGGTCAGGGGTTGCTGGCGACGAGCGCCGCGTACATCCAACCGCAGACGACGAGCCAGCAGGTTGCCCTCGTCTCCGCAGGGATCTTCCGCATGGAGACGATCGATGACCTCGTGGCGTCCGGAAACACCGTTGGGACCGTCTTTCGCAGCGATCACGAGTACCTGCTCGATCGCCTGTTCGAGACGGCCCTCGACGATGGGGTCAAGGCGCCTCGGTACTTGTACATGACGGACGTCCTTTTCCTGGCGACCTGGTTTGGAGCCGGGATGATGCCGGCCGTCGTCCTCCCCGAGCCCTACATCTCCTACATTGGGGCCTACAAGCCAGCGGGGATCGAGAATCCCCTCGTGCAGGTCGTCATACTGGACGATTTCGCCGAGTTTGACCGGCTGCCGCACCTACTCGTCTTCCGATCTGACTACGTCGAAGCGCACCCGGAGGCGGTCGACGCGTTCTACGCGGCCTATGTCGAGGCGATCGAGCGTCTGAATGGGATGTCGCGTGACGAGATCGTCGAGACCGGCCTCGGCGTCGTCCTTCCGCTCTTCTTCCAGGGGGCGGATCGGGCACTGATCGGCGAGGACGTTCTCGATGCGCTGTCGATCCCGGCCTTCGATCTCCCCGTGACTTTCGATCAGGAGCAGTTCGACAGCGTTGTCGCGTGGGCACTGGAGAAGGGCTACGCGTATATCCGGCCGGAGTACGAGATGGTCGTCAGCTGCGCATTCGTTCCATGATCGGCCTCGAACGCGTCGTCGTCGAATATGGGCGTGGTCCGCGTGCGACGCGGGCGGTCGACGGAGTCAGTCTCGAGATCGCCGAGGGAGAGAGCCTCGCCCTGATCGGGCCCTCCGGATGTGGCAAGACATCCCTCCTGTTCGCCATCGCCGGGCTTCATCGTGCGACAGAAGGTGAGATCCGCATCGGCGACGAACCGATCCGAGGAACGCGCCGCGAGATCGCCCTCATTCTGCAGGACGCCGGTCTTCTGCCGTGGAAGACGGTCTGGCAGAACGCGAACCTGAGCCTGAAGCTCCGAAGAGAGTTCCCGGCGAAGAGCGCGGCCGATGTGCTGCAGGAGCTCGGGCTGTCCGAAGTGAGAGATCGCTACCCTGCCGAGCTCTCCGAAGGAATGAAACGACGGGTTGGCGTGGCGCGCGCCCTCTCCACCGCGCCGAACGTCATGCTGATGGACGAACCGCTCGCCTCCCTCGATACGCTGACGAAGGAGCGGATTCAGGACCTCTTCTTGCGTCTCTGGAACCGCCATCGCTTCTCGCTGATCCTGGTGACACACGACATCGAGGAGGCGGCCTTCCTGGGACAGCGAATCGTCGTCCTCACGGAACGGCCGGCGCGAATCAAGGCGATGGTTTCGAACGACGCGGTCGGCGGCCTCGACTATCGGGAGAGCGACGCGTTCCGCGAGACGGTTCGTCGACTGCGCGAGGCGCTGGAGGATCAACCATGACGGACCGTTCCTCTCGATTTCGCTTCCGGCTGCCGGAGAGACTGCGTCGTGGCCCGGTGCGGTACGCCGCGATGTACGTGCTGAGCGTGATCATCCTGCTCGGCCTCTGGTGGGCGGCGAGCGTTGTGATCAAGGGCTGGAAGGGAGGACGGGAGTTTCTTCCGAACCCGGTGCGCGCGATCTCGGAAGTGGCGCGGTTGGCTCACCTTTGGTTCCCGAACTTCCTGATCAGCGCTTGGCGACTCCTGCTCGCGATTCTCATTGCCTTCTCGTTCGGCTATCCGCTCGGTCTCCTCATCGGGCGCGAGCGGTGGCTCGATGAACTCATCTCGCCGATGATTTACATTGTCTATCCGATTCCGCAGGTCGCCTTCATCCTGCTCCTGTTTCTTATCTTCGGGATTGGCAATCCGGTCAAGGTGGCCATCGTCGCGCTGGCGCTCTTCTTCCAGATCCTCATCTCGGCTCGGGGCGCGGCAAAGTCCATCGAGAGAACGCACGTCACGAGCGTTCTTTCGGCCGGAGCCTCCCGCTGGCAGGTCTATCGGCACGTGATCCTGCCGGCGACGCTTCCCTCGATTCTGACGAGCCTGCGGGTCTCGATCGGGCTCGGCATGGCCTTCCTGTACATCGCGGAGACTTTCGGCTCGGTCGATCCGATGCGAGGCGGTCTCGGCGCGTTCATTCGAGCGAACTCCTACAGTGCGGTGCAGGCGTTTGCCGGAATCCTTGCGATGGCCCTCCTCGGCCTGATCCTCTACGTCGCGATCGACTTGATCGAGCGGCTTGTCTGCCGCTGGCGGTACACGGGGAGACGTTCGTCTTGATGAGGATTTCCTCCCAAGCTACCATCGCGTCATGGATCTAGCGCGGATCTACATCGTTGCGAACACGACGAAGCCTGACGCTTTGCGGGCGCTTGCCGATCTGAAGGTCTGGTGCCAAGAGCGGCGGATCGAGGCGATGCTGGTCGATGACGCCCCGCCGAAGGATGCCGAAGGGGCGATAGTGCTCACGCTCGGCGGGGACGGGACGGTCCTTCGAGCGGCGTCGCTGTTCGAAGAATCGGCGATTCCGATTCTCGGAGTCAATGTAGGAAGTCTGGGGTTTCTCACGCAGGCTCCTCTGCCGGAGCTTACGCACGCGCTCGAGCACGTCCTTGCCGATGAGTTCTCGATCGAGGAGCGGATGCGCATCGAATACGAAGCGGACGGAATCGAGGGGTCCGTCCTCAACGACCTCGTGGTCACCGACGTCGCCTCTTCGCGCTTCTGCGATCTGGTTCTTTCTTGGGGCGACGGCCAGGCTGCCGAGTACCCAGGAGACGGGCTCATCGTTGCCACGGCGACAGGGTCGACGGCCTACAGCCTTTCGGCGGGAGGTCCGGTGATCGTTCCTCCGGCTGCCTGCATCCTGGTCACGCCGCACGCCGCGCACCGGCTCGGGCTCCGACCGATCGTGTTCCCTCCGGAAGAGATCCTTCGCATCGTCGCACGAACGAAAGCTCAGCTGATCGCCGACGGGGACTCGGTCGGACAGCTTGCGTCGGGGGCCGAAGTCGTGGTCCGGCGGTTCGAATACCCAACCCGGCTCGTCCGTCTGAGCGACGCCCAGCCGTTCTTCGGTGTTCTGAACGAGAAGCTCAACTGGGCCGGCGCGTAACCCGGCCGTGGGCGTCTTGGGTTCCGGATGCCGTTGTGCAGACAACGCGGGGCGATTCTCGCCTTTCGCGGGCCCAAGCCGAGGCGTATAATCGACTCCGCTATCGCATGCCTCAGGGGGTGAAAGCGATGGTCGAGAAGGGTACGTACCGAGTGAAGAGCGGGCTTGCCGAGATGCTCAAGGGTGGCGTGATCATGGACGTCACCACGGCCGAGCAGGCACGAATCGCAGAAGCCGCAGGAGCCGTCGCCGTGATGTCGCTTGAGCGAGTCCCGGCCGACATCCGTGCGCAGGGCGGCGTTGCCCGAATGGCGAACCCGACGAGAGTGAAGGAGATTCTCGCCGCCGTCTCGATTCCAGTGATGGCGAAGGCTCGCATCGGCCATTTCGTGGAAGCCCAGGTCCTTCAAGCACTCGAGGTTGACTACATCGACGAGTCGGAAGTCCTTACCCCTGCCGACCCTCGCTTCCACATCAACAAGTGGGAGTTCACGGTCCCGTTCGTGTGCGGGGCGCGAAATCTGGGCGAGGCGTGTCGAAGGATCGCCGAAGGTGCGGCCATGATTCGCACGAAAGGCGAGCCTGGAACAGGGAACGTCGTCGAAGCGGTGCGCCACATGCGCCTGATGAACGAGCAGATTCGAAGCGTGCTTTCCGCCCCCGAGTCGGAACTGACGACGCTCGGCAAAGAGCTGGGTGCCCCGGTTGGCATCCTGCAAGCGATTCGGGATGCGGGCCGTCTGCCCGTGGTCAACTTCGCAGCCGGCGGCATCGCGACGCCGGCCGACGCCGCGATGATGATGCAGCTTGGCTGCGACGGGATCTTTGTCGGTAGCGGCGTCTTCAAGGCGGCCGATCCGGCGGCGAGGGCGAAAGCCATCGTTCAGGCAACGACGCACTACGAGGATCCGAAGGTCATCGCCGAAGTCTCGGAGGGGCTGGGCGAGGCGATGACGGGAATTGCGATCGAGGAGATCCCCGAGCACGAGTTGATGCAGACACGAGGGCAATGATCGTCGGGGTCCTCGGCCTGCAAGGGGCGGTCCGCGAACACGTCCGGAGCCTCGGTCTCCTCGGCGTGGAAGCCCGCGTCGTCAAGAGGCTCGCCGATCTCGACGGACTGGACGCGCTGATTATTCCCGGCGGGGAGTCCACGACGATCTCGCTTCTCGCCGAGAACGGAATCCTCGAGCGGCTCCGAGACATGGCGAACGAGGGATTCCCATTGTTCGGAACGTGCGCGGGGATGATCCTCCTCGCCACGGAAGCCGAGGGACGGGAGCATTCCGGCATCGACGCCATCGACATTTCGGTGGTGCGCAATGCGTCCGGTCGACAGGTGGACAGCTTCGAGACGTCCCTCGAGGTGGACGGCATCGGGGACGACATACCGGGGGTCTTCATTCGTGCGCCGTACGTGACGCGGCTCGGTGAGCGAGTGAGACCGATGGCGTATCACGACGGATTCGTCGTGATGGCGCGCGAGGGAAACGTGCTGGTCGCGAGCTTCCATCCGGAACTGACCGAGGACCTTCGGATTCACAGGTACTTCATCGAAGAAGTGGTCGACAGAGAGAAGGAGGACGGCAGATGAAGCGAGTAGCGATCAACGGATTCGGGCGGATCGGAAGGGCGTTCTTCCGGGCGGCATTCGGTCGCCCTGAGATCGAGATTGTGGCGATCAACGATCCGTTCATCCCCGCGGAGACGGCAAGGTATCTCCTGACCTACGATTCGGTCTACGGCCGTTTCGGTCATGAGGTCCGGGAGGTCGAAGGATCCCTTGAGATCGACGGAACCTCCGTTGCGCTCCTGTCCGGCCGAGAGCCGGAGAAGCTTCCGTGGGGCGACATGAGCGTCGATTTCGTCATCGAGTCGACGGGCGTCTTCCTTTCGCCCGAAAAAGCGCAGCTGCATCTTCAGGCGGGAGCCAAGCGGGTGCTGCTGTCGGCGCCGCCCAAGGGCGACGGCATCCTCCAAGTCGTGTACGGAGTGAACCACGACGCGATCGAGCCGAGCATGAAGGTGCTCTCCGCCGCGTCTTGCACGACCAACTCCTTCGTTCCGGTGATGTACATTCTCGAGAAGGAGATCGGCGTCAAGCACGCACTGCTCACGACGATTCACGGGTATACGGGGGATCAGCGGTTGGTCGATGCGCCGCACAGCAAGCTGACCCGCAGCCGTGCCGCGGCGATCAACATTCTTCCCACCACGACGGGTGCGGCGAACGCGACGACGACGATCCTCCCCTCTCTGAAAGGGAAGATGGACGGGATAGCCTTCCGCGTGCCGGTGCCTACCGGATCGGTCAGCGACGTGACCGTCGAGCTGGCGAAGGATGTCACCAGGGATGAGATCAACGGGCTGTTCCGGCGGTACGCCGAGGGAGATTTGAAGGGCATCCTCGGCGTTAGCGACGACCCCATCGTCTCCACCGACATCATCGGAGATGATCGTCCGAGCATCGTCGATCTGACGGGAACGCGCGTCGTCGACGGACGCTTCTTGAAGGTCATGGCGTTCTATGACAACGAGTGGGGGTACACGAACCAGCTCCTCCGCCTGGTCCTGGCTCTGTAGGCGGGTTCGCTTCGTCGCGCAGCTCGCGGAGGGGCTCGTTGCGCTTCTCTACCCGCCGGAGTGCGTCTCCTGCGCGCGGGGTCTGCCCTCGCTCGGGATCCTGTGCGAGGTTTGCGCATCGCGCCTATCCGACCCGGTGGGACCGCGTTGTTCGGTCTGCGCCGTTGCGGTTGAGGACCCGACGATCGATCTTTGCGTGACGTGCGGAACGAGGGACCGCGGCTTCGATCGGATCGTCGCGCTCGGATCGTACGAAGCCTGGGGAGGACTTGTTCGTGCACTCAAGTTCGAGCGTGAACTCGCCGTGGGTCGTTGGCTTTCCACTCAGCTGGCGGCTTTTGTGCGGCGCGAGCGCCTGGCTAACGAAATCGACATCATCACCTACGTTCCAATGCGTGCGCGCGAGCGTCGGACACGCGGATTCAACCAGGCTCGAGTCCTCGCGCGCGGTGTGGCGAAGCGGCTTGGGTTGCCGATGAAGAGGACCCTGATCAAGACGCAGCAGACGCGACCGCAGGCCGGGCTTCCGGCGAAAGAGCGGAGGGAGAACTTGCAGGGCGTCTTCCGCGCGGTACCATCAAATGGCGGTCGCGTCCTTCTGGTCGACGATATCTGCACGACGGGCTCGACTGCAGAGGAGTGCGCTCGTACGCTCAAGGGCGCCGGGTTCTCTTCGGTGAGCGTGCTTGTCGTCGCTCGAGCGTGAGCGAGGAGGTCGAATGAGAGTAGCGTCGATCTGTCTCGGTCCACTCGCGACCAACTGCTATCTCGTCGAGCATGGCGGCTGCGCCTTGTTGATTGATCCTGCCGAGGACTCTCCGGCACTCCGCACGTTGGTCGGGAATCGCCGGATCGACTGGATCATCAATACGCACGGCCACCACGACCACACCGGCGGCGACTGGGCGTTCCCTGACGTTCCTGTTCGGATCCATGCAGCCGACTTGACGTTCCTCGAGGAGACCCATCCGGATCATCCCCCGACAGGCCCCGCGCTCGAAGAGGGTGAGCACGTCATCGACGGACTGACCGTGCTGCACACGCCAGGCCACTCTCCGGGGAGCATCGTCATCGTGGGAGACGGAGTGCTGTTCGCAGGCGACCTCTTGTTCGCCGGTTCGATCGGCCGGACCGACCTACCCGGCGGATCGGTCGAGGAGATCATCGCGTCGCTTCGACGGATCGTTCGCCTTCCCGGAGACTACACGGTCTATCCAGGACATGGCGAAACGACGACGCTGGAACTCGAACGACGGTGCAATCCGTTCCTTGTGGGATTGGAGTGAGTGATGCCGAGAGATCGAGCCGACATCCGTGTGATCAAGGAACGGATCGACATCATCTCGGTGATCTCACGGTATGTGTCACTGAAGAAAGCGGGGGCGAGCCACAAGGGCAAGTGCCCGTTTCACAAGGACGACACGCCGTCGTTCGTCGTCAGCGGTGAGAAGGGTCTGTGGCATTGCTTCGGCTGCGGAGAAGGCGGCGACGTCATCGGGTTCCTGATGAAGATCGAGAAGATCTCCTTCATCGATGCGGCGAAACGGCTGGCGGCGGAGGCCGGGGTCGAATTTCAGACGAAGGAGCAGGAGGGAGATCGGGAGAAACTGCGGCTGGCGATGGCGGACGCGGCGCGCCACTTCGGCGAGAACCTGCGGAACACGAAGGGCGGGAAGCGCGCGCGCGAGTATCTCATCGAGCGCGGCTACGGCGAGGATGTCTGGGAGCGGTACGGGTTGGGCTGCGCGCTTCCGGGCTGGGACAACCTCAAGCGGGCTCTCTCGTCGCAACGCGGGGAACGCCAGCTTGTCGAACTCGGCCTTCTCGTAGAAGGCGAGAAGGGCACGTACGACCGCTTTCGAGATCGCACGATCTTCTCCGTTCTCGACCTGTCGGGGCGTCCGATCGCCTTTGGAGGGAGAGCGTTCGAAGGGGAGCCGAAGTACTTGAATTCGCCGAAGACGCCGCTGTTCGACAAAGGTCGAACGCTCTACGGGCTTTCGTGGGCCCGAGACGCGCTCTCCGAAGGTAGGAAGGCCGTCCTGGTCGAGGGATTCACCGACGTTCTCACGCTGCACTGTGCGGGGCTGACGAACGCCGTAGCCAGCATGGGAACGGCGCTGACACAGGGACAGGCTGACCTGCTCGGACGCTTCGTCGACGAAGTGGTGATCGTCTACGATTGCGACGCGGCCGGGGGAGCCGCGGCCCTGCGAGGGATGCAGATCCTCGGAAACAGCGGCCTGGCAGTTCGCGTGGCGCGTCTCGCCGAAGGGGATGATCCAGACGCCGTCGTTCGACGCGACGGGGCGGACGCGCTGCACGAAGCGCTCGATCAGGCGGTCCCGTTCTACCGCTTCTACGTCGAGGAGCTCCGCGCGCAGGTTGATCCCTCTTCGATCGGAGGGAAGGAGCGAATCCTCGCGGAGGCTCGTGAGTTCTCACGCGGCATCCGAAGCTTGCCGTTGCGGCAAGCGTTCGCGACGGAGCTCTCCGGTCTGCTCGATCTTCCGAGTGAAGGGATTCTTCGGGAGCTGAGGCGGGGGCGGCGGCTGCGCCCCGCGGCGGATGCCGTGTTCGTGCCGAAAGATGCGTGGACCCCGGAAGAGGATCTCCTCGTCATGCTGCTGAGGGGAGACATCGATTGGAAGCGCGTTTCCGCAGTTCTCGCGCCCGAAGACTTCTCGCAGGCGAACCGGCCGATCGCGCAGGCCCTGGCGGAAAGCGAGGAAAGCCCTAACATATCGGAGTTGGTGGAGGGGATGGACGAAGAATCGGCGCGGCGAGTGAGCCACTACGCGCTAGCGGCCGTGCGATTCAGCGACGTCGACAAGGCCACGGACGACGCGCTGCTGAAACTTGTGCAGCTCCCGTCGTTTGCGAAGAAGCTCTCTGAGCTTGACAGGGAGATCGCCGCGTGCGAAGAGAACAAGGATCGGGATCGCCAGAATGAGTTGACCCTGAAAAGGGTTGACCTCCTCATGGAGAAGAAGCTCGCGCGAGAGGGGATGCATGGCAACGAAGGTTAAGAAGCGCGACCCGGACGAGCAGCTTGACAAGCAGGATGAGAAGACTGCGCCGGAGCAGATCGACGACGGCGAAGTGAAGGAGCCATCGTCCGTCCCGGCCGAGGATCTCCAGGGCGACGGAGAGGCAGCCGCGGACAACGCCGCCGATGACGACCTGGCCGACCCGGAGGACCTGATCGAGGACGACACCGAACCGGATGAAGTCAGCGAGCCTCCCGCGACGACTGTAACGCGGAGGCATCGCTCGACGACGGATTGGATCAATCCCGAGGCTTCGAAGCGTCGCGAGGATCCTGTCAAGACGTACTTGCGCGAGATTGGGAAAGTCCCTCTGCTGACGAAGGAGGGAGAAGTCGAACTGGCCAAGGCGATGGAGATCGGGTCCTTCGCCGAATTGCAGCTCGCGACGATTTCGGGCGAAGAGGCGGGGAAACGACTGCGATCGAGGAAGGACAAGCCGACCGAGACGGAACGCGTCGCACTCGGGGATCTGGTCGACAAGGGCAAAGAGGCCGCCGAACTCCTCGTGACCGCCTCGTTCGAGGAGAAGCTCGGCGACGAACTCCCGGCGACGCGATCCCGCGAGGGGCTTGAAGCGGTCATCCGCGCCAGCCGGTTGGCACGCGATCGTCTCACCGTCTCCAATCTTCGTCTCGTCGTCTCGATCGCCAAACGGTACATGAACCGCGGTCTGTCGTTCCTCGATCTGATCCAGGAAGGGAACATGGGGTTAATGAAGGCGGTCGAGAAGTTCGATTACACGCGGGGCTACAAGTTCTCAACCTACGCGACGTGGTGGATCCGTCAGGCGATCACTCGCGCGATTGCCGACCAATCGCGGACGATTCGCGTTCCTGTCCACATGATCGAGACCGTTCGTGAGTTGAACCGCGTGAAGCGCGAGTACATCCAGAAGCGTGGTTCGGCGCCGTCGCTCGAGGATCTCTCCGTGTTGACCGGAATGTCGATCGACAAGATCAAGAAGGTGGAGAGCGTCTCGCAGTACACGGCGTCGCTGGAGCGTCCGATCGGAGAGCAGGACGAAGACACCCTCGGCGATTTCATCGAGGATCCCTCCTCCCCGTCGCCGACGAAGGAGACGTTCCGGATGTTCCTTCGCGAACAGCTCGCCCGAGCACTTGATCAGCTCGACGAGCGCGAGCGGGAGATCCTCAAGCTCCGCTACGGTCTCGAAGACGGGCATCCCCGTACGCTGAAGGACGTCAGCCTCAAGTTCAATATCACTCGCGAACGCGTGCGGCAGATCGAGATCAAGGCGATCGAGAAGCTGAAGCATCCGTCACGCCGGGCCGAGCTGAAACGGTTCCGTGAACTCCTCCTCGCGGAGGAATGATCAGCGTGGCGTCCGAGGCGACGGGCGGGATACCGGTTCTGGTCCTTCTCGGTCCGACGGCGACCGGGAAGACGGCGCTTGCTGTGGAAGCTGCTCTGCGGGTTGGCGGCGAGATTGTCTCGGCCGATTCACGTGCCTTCTTCCGAGGCCTCGACATCGTCACCGCCACGCCGACGGTCAAAGAGCGCCGCGGGATTCCTCATCACCGGGTCGATTGCGTTTCGCTTGGTGATGCGTATGACGCGATGGCCTTCCGCCGCGATGTCGAGCGGCTCATCCCCGAGATCGCAGCGCGCGACCGCGTTCCCCTCCTCGTTGGCGGCGGAACCCTCTATCTTGGCGCCGTGCTGCGCGGGATCTTCGAGGGGCCGCCGAAGGATTCGGACTACCGGGAGGCGGTCGCCGAGGAGCCGGTCGCGGCGTTGCACAATCGTCTGCGACAGGTCGACCCGGCGGCGGCGGGCGTGATTCACCCGCACGACCGTCTTCGGATCGTGCGTGCGCTCGAGGTCTACGAGGCGACCGGGCGGCCGATCAGCCGGTGGCAGACTGAGGCCGCGCCCCTGCCGTATGATTTCGCGGTCTTTGGACTGAAGCGGGAGCGGACCGACCATCGTGCTGCGATCGAGGCTCGCGCTGCGAAGATGCTCGACGATGGGCTGGTCGACGAGATCGGTTGTCTGCGCGAAGCCGGGCTGAACGAGAGTGTGCAGGCCTATCGGACCATAGGGGTGCCGGAGGTTGTTGCCTACCTTGACGGGCGGCTCTCGGAGGCCAGGATGCTGGACGCGATCGTCGGGCAGACATGGTCTCTTGCGCGGAGGCAGACGGCCTGGTTCCGCCGAGATCAGCATGTGACCTGGCTCGATGTCACAGCGCGAACGATCGACGATCTGGCGACTGAGATCGTCGATCGCTGGAGGGAGAGAACCGGATGAGCGATCCAATGTCCTCTCGGCCGCTCGAACGCTTCGTCCTGACCGCCGAAGACCAGCGGGCTGCGGACGAAGCGGCCACGGCGCACGGCGTTTCGGAGATCGAGCTGATGGAGAGCGCCGGGCGGTCGGCCTCGGACTGGATCCTTGACCGTCTCGCCCCGGCTCGCGTCGCGGTCCTGGTCGGACCCGGGGGGAATGGAGGCGACGGACTCGTCGTCTCCCGCTTGCTGGCGGAGGCCGGTGTTGAAGTGCGGACGCTCCTTCTCCAGGAGGCCGAGCGGATCAGCCGGGCGGCGGGCGTGATGCTGGAACGCCTACACGATGCGGGCGAACGAGAGACGCTTGTCGAAGACGGAACGTACGACGAGGTCGACAGCGCGGTGGCGTGGTCCGACTGGGTCGTCGATGGGCTCTTCGGGAGTGGCCTCACCCGCCCGCTCGCCGGACGATACCGAGACGTTGTCGAGCGTCTGAACACGACGCGAGCGCGCGCCGTCAGCCTCGATTTGCCGAGCGGACTCTCGTCGGATCAGGGGGCGATCCTCGGCGACGCCGTGCGGGCGACCGTGACCCTGGCAATGGCGTTCCTGAAGCCGGCGCACCTCCTCTTCCCGGCGTCCGGCTTCTGCGGGAACGTGGCCGTCGTCTCCGTCGCCTATCCGCCCGACGTCCTGTCGAGCCTCCGTCCGCGAGCGCGCGTCGTCGAGCAGGCGGGCGTCGGTCGCCGGCTTCCCGCTCGCCGCCCGGATGGACACAAGGGGACGTTTGGACGCGTCCTCGTCGTCGCCGGGTCTGCAGGGATGATGGGCGCGGCGATTCTCTGCTGCCGTGCCGCCCTTCGTGCGGGTGCCGGCCTCGTCACGATCGCGGCGCCGGCGTCTCTCAACGCAGTCCTGGCGAAGGCACTCCCTGAGGCGATCACGATTCCCCTGCCCGACGAGGACGGCCACTTGGCGAGCATCGACGATGCGCAACTTGCGCAATCCTTGGAGCGCGCGGACGTTCTCGCGATCGGCCCCGGCCTGTCGCGGGCTCCTGCGACAGGCACTGCGGTTTGCGATCTCGTCACGCGATTCGCCGGTCCGATCCTCCTTGATGCCGACGGGATCGCCGCGTTCAAGGACTCCGTCTCCGAGCTGAGGTCCGCGAAGGCTCCGGTGCTCATCACTCCGCACCCCGGCGAGTTCGGCGAACTGGTCGGTCGGTCGCCGGAAGACGTCGACGCCGATCGCATCGATGTTGCCGGCAGTTTCGCCCGTGAGTTTGGGCTGACGCTCCTTCTGAAAGGTCGCCCGACGGCGATCGGGCTGCCCGACGGTACGGTCTACCTCAATCCGACCGGAAACACAGGCCTTGCGACCGGCGGAAGCGGCGACGCGCTGACCGGTCTGATCGCCGGCTTCGTCGCCGGTGGCGCCACGCTCGAGGACGCCGCGATCCTCGGCGCCTACGTTCACGGCTGGGCGGCCGAGGTCTACGCCCGCGATCGAGCCGAGCGGTCGCTCACACCCTCCGACCTGATCGAGCTCCTGCCGACGGTTTTGCGGGAGGTCGAGTCGTGGAGCTGATCGACAGCCACGCCCACCTCGACGATCGGGCGTTTGAGAAGGATCGCGCTGCGGTGATCGCCCGGTGTTTCGAAGCCTCGATCGGTGTGGTCACGATCGGCGCCGACCTGCGCTCGAGCCGAGAAGCCGTCCGCATGGCCGGGCGTCATCGAGGCATCTGGGCGACCGTCGGCGTCCATCCGCACGACGCGAAGAAGGTCACAGCGGACGTGCTCTCCGAGATCGAATCGCTTGCCGCAGGAGCAGTCGGGATTGGCGAGATCGGCCTCGACTACTACCGCGACCTCTCCCCTCGCGACGTGCAGCGGAAGGTCTTCGCCGGGCAGCTTGAACTTGCTGAGCGCCTTGATCTCCCGGTCGCGATCCACAACCGCGAGTCGACCGACGATCTCCTCGCGATCCTTCGAAGCCACGCGGCCACGCATCGGGGCGTGATCCACTCGTTCCTCGGAGATCGTGCCCTCGCCGAGGCCTTCCTCGAGCTGGGCTTCCACCTTGGCATCGGCGGGCCGATCACGTTCCCCAAGAACGGAACGCTCCGTGAAGCCGTCCGAACGATCCCGCTCGATCGGATCCTCCTCGAGACCGACTGTCCCTATCTCACGCCCGTGCCGTACAGAGGCCGAAGGAACGAGCCGGCCTACGTGCGCTACGTCGCAGAAGCCGTCGCAGAGATCAAGGGGCTCGCGGTCGAGGACGTTGCGCACCAGACGACTGAGAACACCCAACGCCTGTTCGGGCTGTCGGCCTAGCTGCCCATACACGTCAATTCTGGATCAAACCGGGCCGCTCCCGTTGCATTGCGCCCTGAGACGGGCCAGGATGGGAGTCATGGGAAGTCCATCGTTTCGCGGTGGAGGACTGAGGAAGTGGGCGGTCGCCTCGGCCTTGCTGTTGACCGCCGCTGCTCTCGCCGCCGGGAGTCTCCACGTGGCGGGGTACAGGCGGAAGCTGACGGGCAAGCACATCGCATGGAGCGTCGCCCTGACGAAGTCATTCGCTGGAGTCGCCGGTTCGTGGCTCGCGTTCGGCCATCGAACCTCGCTCGATGTGTTCGCGGACCTGTTGCTTCAGACCGGCGCCGTTGGCCTGCAGATCTTGGCGCCATCCGGCCCGGCCTACGAGCGGGGTGCGACCGGCGATTGGGTGCCCCTTGACATCGCTGACTGGACTGCGTCGGCGCGCTTCCGCGGCGTGAACCTCTTCGGTGTCTCTTCGGTCGATGTGCTCGCGCCGCTTGCGGTCTCGGACGAAGACGCCCCCTACGGATGTGTCCGGGTTGTCTACTCCGCAGACCGCCTCAACGGCAGTGTCCGCGCTCGTGCGGGGGTCGTCGCGGTTGCCTGGATCCTGTTCGCCGGGGGGCTAGGCTTTGGGCTGCGAGTAGCGAAGCCTCGAACCAAGGGAGCGGCCGCCGGCGATCAGGATTCCCTTTGGGTTGATCCTGCATCCAAGCGTGTGATCGTGCGTGGGGAGCCGGTCGTGCTGCCGCCGAAGCTGTTCGCGCTCCTCTCCTGCCTGGCCGAGGAGCCGGGCCGCGTCTACTCGGACGCGGAGATCCTGCGCGCGGCGTGGCCGAAGTCGGGGTACGCTGACTCGAAGGACGTCAAGCAATGCGTGTACGTGCTGCGCCGCCGACTGCGAAGCGTTTTCGACGATCCGGAGCGCGTCATCGTCAACGTCAAGGGGCACGGCTATCGGCTCGACGTGTCACAGGTTTGATGTCGCGCTGATTCGGGATTGGTTGTCCCTTGGCACGACAGCGAAGTACGAGTACGGCAAGGAGGTTCGCATTATGAGGACGCTTATCATGATCGTGATCTGGACGGCCGGGCTTCTCCTGTCGGGGGCTGTGTTCGCTTCCGAGGCGGAGGAGGAGGGATATTACTACGATGAGTCCTGTGAGATCTGTCCGGCGCTTGCGGCGGCCCACGAGAGCCATGACCTGTATCTGAGCCGCCAGGCTTTCTCGTTCGATCTCTCGATGGTTCTGGCGCTGATGGAGGAGAAGCTCAATCTGGCCGTTCACTTGGCATCGGTGGCCGCTCACCCTCTGTGGCCGCATGAGGAGGATCTCGCGTTGTATGTCGATCAGCTCATCGACCTGGTCATCTACCGAGAAGATGACGTTTCCCCTCGCAAGGTGGACACCGTTTCGTTCCTTCTCCAGTGCGCACACCTCACGAACCCTTATGTCGAGTATGCCGTTCCGCTGGAGCGATCAGCCGACTACTATGATGCGCACCGAAACCTCGAGACGTACATGCTCCAGGCGTACGGCTCTCTTGATGCCTGCCGAGAGGATCTCGCGCTCGGAGATCCCGACATGGCGTTCGAGTCGATGCAGCGCGCGTACGCCGCGCTCCTGGCAGCGCAGGGGCACGCGGCTCGTGGCCTCGCCTCGGGCCTTCGAACGATGATCGAGGCGGTTGAGCCACAACGGGTCATGGTGCGCGTCGGCGAGTCGATCCAGGAAGTGGTCGACCGGCTTGAACCGGGCGGGACCATCCTGCTCGAGCCCGGCATCTATCACCAATCGATCGTGATCGACAAGAGTCTCTCCATCGTGGGCGCATCGACAAAGGCTTGGGCCGCTCGCCCGTGGCCGATTACGCTGATCGACGGGAGTCCGACGCGAACCCTGATCCAGATCGGCACAGCCGAGGCTGGGGGTGCCGGGGAGGATCCGCCGTCCGAACGGATTACTGTCACGATCCGGGGACTTGAGCTCCGTGGGGGACTTCGTGGCATCGAGATCGGATCGGGCGCCGCCGTCTCGCTGACCGATGTCGTGATTGACGGCGCCGAGGTCGGGTTGATGATCTTCGGTGATGCTGCGGTCACGGCGGAGTCGCTCATTATCCGAAGCGCCTACACAGGTCTCTTCCTCGCCGAAGATGCCATCTGCAGCCTAACGCGATGCCGGATTGAGAGCAGCACAGGAAGCGATGCCCCCAATGGGGCTGTCTTCGCCTGGGGCAACGTGGGCCTGCTTCTCGATGACTGCGACATCGTGGGAAACGACACGATCGGCGTCTTCCTGATAGACGCTGTCCAGGCCGAGATCCGCGACTCCCGAATCGAGGAGAACGGTGGCGGACTCGTCGTGATGCGGAATTCGGAGGACGGGCGCCTCGTCGAAGCGGCTCCGGGGGAGTTCCTCGGAAGCATCACGGGCTGCGGCAACGCCATTCCCGGCCCCGGGGAATCCGGTGCGAACTCCGAACACGGGATCTACCCTGAAGGCTACGAGTACCTCCTGAACCCGTGCCCCGGAGGGTCCATCAGCGACTAGGCCACGACTGAGGATGACTCACATGTCGCACCGTCGGCTGCGGTTGGCTATCATCCGGCAACCGCGGTCGGGCCTAAGGCCCGCTCGCTCAATGGGTGAGGTGACATGGACTTCGATCGGAGTCTTGAGCGGCTTCTGGGACGGCAGAATGTTGTCAGGAATCCGCAGCGCGAGGACCTGATTCGCGCTGCGATCGTTCATCGAGAGGCGATGGTCAGCGCCTGCGGGGCGTTGGCGACATGGACCCCGGCGGAGTCGACCGGCCGGAGCCCGGCGGACACGGTGGTCGTCCGCCGTGCGACGAGTGAGGTGACGATCGACTGGGATTCGCCGAACAACCTTCCGATCGACGAGGCGACGTTCGACGACATCCTCGAGGACGCGTTCCGAGCTTTCGAAACGAAGGACCGCGTCTACGCGGTTGACCGAGTCGTCGGCGCCGATGCGGCCTATGTTCTCCCGGTCTCCGTCGTTGCGTCTCGAGCGCTGACGGCCCTCTTCGCGGACAACATGTTTCGGTCGATTCCGGCGGAGATGGAGAGGAGCGTCTTCGCGGAGCGACCGTTCCGGCTGCTGGTTCTCCCGTACGACAAGCTCGATCCGGCGCGCTACGAGGGCCGGCTTCGCGTCGATCCTCGCCTCGGCGGGACGTCGACGATGTTGATCGGGATGGACATGGATCGGCGGATCGGCGTTGTCTACGGGTCGGCCTACGGTGGTTCTGTGAAGAAACTGATCTTCACCGTGATGAACTATCTCCTTCCCGCCGAAGGGATCCTGCCGCTTCACTGCTCGGCGAACGAGGGACCGGATGGGGACATCGCGCTGCTGCTTGGGCTTTCGGGTACGGGAAAGACAACACTCTCCGCCGATCCTCGTCGGGCGTTGCTCGGCGATGACGAGCATGGCTGGGGCGATCACGGAATCGCCAACTTCGAGAACGGATGCTACGCGAAGCTGATCGACCTTGATCCTACCAAGGAGCCGGAGATCTATCGCGCAGTGATGCACGAGGACGATGCCGAGGGGCACGGCGCGATCGTCGAGAATGCGATGGTCTACCCGGACGGAGTATTCGACCTCTCCGACGATCGGTTCACGCCGAACTCTCGCGGCTCGTACCCGCTCACGTACCTCTCGAACATCAAGCCTTCGTCGATCGGCGGCCACCCCAAGACGATCCTGTTCTTGACGGCCGATGCCAACGGGGTCCTTCCTCCGATTGCGCGGCTGACGAGCGACCAGGCGATGCTTTGGTTCCTGATGGGCTACACGAGCAAGCTCGCTGGGACCGAGACCGGCATTGTCGAGCCGAAGACGACATTCTCGCGTTTCTTCGGAGAACCCTTCATGCCCCGCAATCCCGACGTCTATGCACGGATGCTCGGGGAGAAGCTCGAACAGCACGGCACGGATGTCTATCTGGTCAACACCGGCTGGAGCGGCGGACCGTTCGGAGAAGGCGAACGAATCGACATCGACGTGACGAGGGCGATCGTGCACGCGGCGCTTTCAGGAGAGCTACAGGGCATCGAGTGCGTCGAGAACGAGACGTTCCACGTCCTCGTCCCGCGTGCTTGCCCCGGCGTGTCCTCGGAGATTCTCGATCCGCGAAATACCTGGAGCGATGCAGACGCGTACGACGTCCGGGCGGAGCGTCTGGCTGCCGAGTTCGCCGCACACTTCGCCAAAGCGTATGGTGACAAGGGCATCGAACCCGCCGTCGCGGCGCAGTGTCCGGGCGGCTGAGTCCTCAGGATCCAGTAGCTCGCCTGACGACATGTTTGCGGTGTTAGGCCGTTGGGCGACTTGGTGGACGTTGCATCCAGGAGCGACATGCAGGAGCATCCGCCACTTCCCGTCATGAGGTAGCCTCCGACTTCTTGAGCCAGGGTGGCTCGATCGAGAGCCCCAACGCCTCTAGTAGAGGCGTTGGGGGCAATCTGTTGAGCCTGCGGGCGCAACAGACCTTGACAAACGGAACAGTGTGCTGTTATGCTGCGGTGTCCGTGTAGTCGTTTCCTTGTTGTACGGTCGGCCACGGACTCGGCGGGCCTTGCGCAAGAATCTCGGGCCGCAGGAGGCAAGACATGAACGATGACAGACAGATCTCGAAGAAAGAAGTCCTCGAGCAGATGCGAATCTCCTACGGCCAGCTGTACCGATGGAAGAGGAAGGGTCTCATTCCCGAGTCCTGGTTCGTTCGCCGCTCGACATTCACGGGGCAGGAGACGTTCTTCCCGCGCGACAAGATCCTCGAGCGAATCGAACAGATCAAAGAGATGAAGGGCGATCATCCGCTCGACGACCTTGCTGAGGTGATCACGCAGCATGTCGACGCGAAGCTCCAGGTGGCGTTCGATCAGCTGAAGAGCCTGAAGTGGTTCGACGATTCGGTCCTCGAAACGTGCCGCATCGATCGAGATCGAACGATGCCGTTGACGATCCAGGAGACGCTGTGCGTCGCCGTGTTGAGCCGACTTCGTCAGGTGGGACGTTCCGAGGAACTCGGCCTTGTGCAACGCACCCTGACGGAACGTCTTGACGCAGGGCTCCTCGATCGTATCACCGAGGAGCACCTTCGGCTCTACCTGTTGCGCAAGCGTCTCTCGGGTGGAGGCATCTCCGCCGAAATCAGCATGGTGGCGATCGCCCCCACCGGGGTTGTATTCGATCCGGACATTGAGCAGGTCGAGACGGTCGATCTGGGACACGTGCTCGAGCGGATCAAACTGGATCTGGCGAAAGAAGTGGAGGTTGGGTCTCCCGACGACAGGACCGGCCAGGATACGGAGGCGGACAATGAACGATGAGAAGAGATCGGCGAGTCTGTCGGGCGCCGGAAAGCTTAGCGGCGGAGACTACACGCGGGTATCGATCTCCGGTGCCGGCAAGGTGACCGGAGATCTGAAGGCAGAGGCCTTGCGAATCTCGGGCGCTGGGAAGGTCGAGGGGCGGACGGATGCTCTGCAGATTGCCGTCTCAGGAAGCGGCGCCTTCGGCGGCGAGGTCGTCGCTGAGGAGATGCGGGTGAGCGGCGCTGCGCGAGTCGACGGAGTCGCCCGCGTCAAAGAACTCAAGTGCTCCGGGTCCTATCGCGTCAAGGACTCGATCTTCGCGGAGTACGTGAAGATCAGCGGCGTTCTGCGCGTCGGCGGCGACGTGGAAGCCGACCTGTTCAAGGCGAGTGGAGGGTTCGAGATCGAGGGCCTTCTCACGGCCGACAAGGTCGAGATCGGGCTGGGCGGTCGCTGCTACGCACGCGAGATCGGCGGAGCGCGGATCGACGTCCGACGTGGCGGATGTCGAGAGCGCGGGATCCTGCTGGACGGTCTGGTCCGCATGTTCAGTGGGCGGGGAACGGCCGAGCTTCGCGCAACGGTGATCGAGGGGGACGAGATCCACCTCGAAGACACGACGGCCGAAACCGTTCGCGGAACGCGAGTTGAGATCGGCCCTGGCTGTCACATTGGGACGGTCGAGTACTCCGAGCGACTCGACATTCATCCGGACGCCGAGGTGAAGAAGCAGACGAAAAGCTAGCAGACCGAGCACCAAGGGATCATCTTAGGCCGGCTCGCGTTCCGTGCTGTACGGGACCGGGCCGGCCCCACCTTTGTTCCTATCGATTGGCGGTGTGGATCGCTCGGCCGAGCGCGTTCTCCGCCGCCTCTTTCAGGCCCTCGGGCAGCGTTGGATGCGGGTGCACGGTCTCGGCGAGAGCCTCCAGGGTGAGGCCATTCCGGATCGCGACCGCCGCCTCGGAAATGAGGTCAGAGGCCTCGGCCCCAACGATCTGGACGCCCAGGACCCGGTGACTCTCTCCGTCGGCGACGATCTGGAAGAAGCCATCGCCCGCTCGCATCCCCAGCGCCTTGCCGAGTGCGGCGTAGGGGAAGCGTCCAACCAGAATCGCCCGTTCCGTCTCCTTGGCACGGGCCTCCGACAGGCCGACCGACGCGATTTCCGGATCGGTGAAGATCGCCTGGGGGATCAGGTCGACGTCGAGCTCGGGGGAGCCGCCGGCGAATCGCTCTGCAAGGGCCACGCCTTCGGCCGACGCCTTGTGGGCGAGCATCGGGCCCGGAACGAGGTCTCCGATGGCGAAAATGGAGGGTGCCGTCGTCTCGAAGCAGGCGTCGACGACCACGAACCCGCGCGGATCGATCTCGACCCCGGCGGCATCGAGGCCGAGGTCGATCGAGTTCGGGCGCCGGCCCACGGCGAGAAGGATCCGATCGCCTTCGACAATGTTCCCGCCGGCGAGTCGAACGTTGATGCCGTTCGAGGTTTGCTCCCAACCCTGAGCCGCCGTGTTCGTCAGGGTGGCGATCCCCTGCGCTTGCAGCGAGCGCTTCAGGGTGCTGATCGTCCGCCGATCGAGGTCGACGGCGGAGAGGAGTTCGGGGAGGAGTTCGATCACGGTGACCGCGCTTCCGAGGCGTTGGTAGATCGTGGCGAGCTCGAGTCCGATGACGCCGCCCCCGATGACGACGAGTCGATCGGGGATCTCCCGCAGCGCGAGGGCATCATCGGACGACCAGACGGCCTCTTGATCGAACGAGAACCCCGGGATCTCCACCGGAAGAGAGCCCGTGGCCAGGACGGTGCGTGAAGCGGAGACCGTCTCTCCGGTCGAAAGGGCCACGCCGCCGCTGTCTGTGAGACGTCCTCGCGCGCGCATCACGTCGACGCCGCCCTTCTCCAGAAGCATTCCGACGCCGGTCGTCAGTTTCGAGACGACGCTCTCCTTCCAGTCGGCCAGGTTCGGTAGGTCGATCTTCGCAGGCCCGAAGGAGATGCCCATTTCGGCCGCCGTCTTCGCTTGGTGAAGAAGCTTGGTCGCCGAGAAGAGGGCCTTGGTTGGAATGCAGCCCCAGTTGAGACAGACGCCGCCGAGATCGGCCTCCTCGACGAGCGCCGTCTTGAATCCGAGTTGTGCGCAGCGAATCGCACAGACGTAGCCGCCCGGTCCGCCTCCGATGATGACGACATCGTAGCTCATGGCATCCCTCCGACCGATACGGTAGCGGGCGGTCGGTGATCCATCAACCGGGCGCGGATTGCCGCGTGCGGGGCGAGGTTCGATAATCGGACCATGACCCGCAGTCTGGCTTTCGGGCGTCCTCTTCTGGGTTGTCATCTGTCGATCGCAAAAGGGTTCGTCGGAGCGGTTGACGAGGCCGAGGCCCTCGGAAACAACGCGCTCCAGATCTTCACCCACAATGCAGCGGCGTGGCGGATGAAGCCGATCACGTCCGATCGGGCCGCCGCGTTCCTCGACCGCATGGAGGGTTCTTCGATCGAGTTCGTCGTCGCCCACACGATGTACCTGCTGAATCTGGCGAGTCCCGACGAGGCGTTGCTCGAACGGTCCGTCGAGGCGTTGATCGAGGAAATCCGACGCGCGGGGCTTCTGAAGCTTGACGCGGTCGTCACCCATCTTGGGGCGCACGTCGGCGATGGCCTGGATCGTGGGGTTGGCCGAATTGTCCGCGCACTCCGTCGCGTGCGCGAGGCAGGCATTTTCGCGGAAGCGGCCGGCGTCCGGCTCCTGCTGGAAAACACGGCTGGCAGTGGAACGACGATCGGGAGTACATTCGACGAGCTGGCCAAGATCCTCGTGGGACTCGGGGATGACGATCGATTCTCCGTGTGCCTCGATACGGCGCACGCGTTCGCGGCCGGCTACAACTTGCGAACGCAATGCGCAGTGGACGAGGTTCTCGAAGCGTTCGATCGTACGATCGGAATCGGTCGGCTCGGGTTGATTCACTTGAACGACTCCAAGTACGCTTGTGCCTCACGTCGTGACCGCCACGAGCACATCGGACGGGGTCGGATCGGTCGTGAGGGGCTCGGCGCCTTGGTGCGTCACCCGAGCATGCGCGATGTTCCGGTGATCCTTGAGACACCGAAGAAGGTCGACGGGCGGGACGACGCGGATCGGATGAATCTTGCGGCCGTGCGACTGATGTTGGAGGAGCGGGCGCACGAACAGGAGGGGCCATGAAGCTGTTCATCGACACGGCGAACGTGTCCGAGATCCGGGAGATGGCGTGGTTGCTCGACGGCGTAACGACCAACCCGAGTTTGGTCGCGAAGGAGAAGCGCCCATTTGAGGAGATCATTCGCGAGATCTGTGACATCGTCGACGGACCGATCAGCGCGGAAGCGACGGCGCTTGATCTCGATGGCATGGTGCGTGAAGGGCGGGCGCTGGCGAAGATTCACGACAACGTCGTGGTCAAGATCCCGATGACCGAGCCCGGCATGCAGGCGGTTCAGACGCTGACGTGCGATGGGATCCGCACCAACGTCACGCTCGTCTTCTCGGCGAACCAAGCGCTTCTGGCCGCGAAGTGCGGTGCGACCTTCGTCTCCCCGTTTGTCGGACGGATCGATGACGTTGGTGGGAGTGGGATGGACCTGGTCTCAGAGATCATCGAAGTGTTCGAGAACTACGCGTTCATGACCGAGGTTCTCGCTGCCAGCATCCGCCACCCGCACCACGTCCTTGAGGCCGCGCTCCTCGGCGCCGACGTCGCCACGGTTCCCTACACCGTGCTGAAGAAGCTGTTCGACCATCCGTTGACCGACATCGGGATCGACCGGTTTCTCAAGGACTGGGAGGGCGTTCCCAAGTGACGGGGTGCTCGCCCACGGGGCAGCACTCAGTGCTTCGGCTTTGACGATGGATCACGTGTGAATCCGGAGCTACGAGGTGCCCTGTAGCGCCTTGGCGACCTCGATTGCGAGCTGGTCGCGATTGCTCAGCTTGACGCGAAACAGCGTGAGTTCGCGACGCACGCGGTGTGCGAGCGGATGATCGGAGTTGGCGTGTGTCGAGATGAGAAGCGCCCGGTCGCTTGCGAGCGCCGCCTCGACCGCCGGGGCGAAGGCCGGGCACAGAAGCTCCATCGGCGCAATCTCATCGATGACGACGAGTTCTTTCGTACGGATGGCATCAAGAATCGCGGCAATCCCGGTCTGCTCGAGGGACTCCACGTTGACCGTGTACCGACCGACCTTGGGCCCGACGCGCTGATGCACGTGGGCAAGAACGCCCTCGGTCCCGGTGGCGACATCGACGATCGCGAATCCGACGCGATGTCCGCACACACGCGTCTCCTTGGTGAGCATCCCGCCCGCTGAGAACGCGCCCCCCGCAAGGACACGCTCGATGAGCGTTGTCTTCCCGACGCCCGGACGTCCTGTGATGGCGATTCGCCCCTTGATCGGCATTCCGCCGCATTCTATCCTGTCGTCGATGGACGGCAAGTCAGAACTGTTGGCGATTATCAAGGATGAGCTTCGATGGCACCCGAAGATGGGTCCCGACGATCTCCGCAAGCTCATCGTGCAGTCCGTCTTCGGTGGAGATCATCTGCTGGGAAACGTCGATCGCTTTCGCCGTGAACTCGTTCGGGAGTGGGCAGCGCTTCCAGGGAAGGCGCTGGGCAGCGGGGCAATCCAGCGTATCGACCCCAGCGCAAAGACGGCTCGCCTTCATCTTGCCCCGTGCAAGGCCGTGGGCATCGACGTGAGCGCGCTGGCCGATTTCCTCGCGTCTCAGCCGAGGAAGGGCGGTCTTCGATCGGGATTCGAGGCTCGTTGGAGCGACGTCATCGCGTTGGCGGCGCGGGCGCGAATTCCGTTTGACGCAGACGCGCTTTCGGATCTTGCCGCGCTTGAAGCGCTGCCGCACCACAGTGCGGGGTACGGCTTCGCGGCCTATCGCATCGTGAACGATGTCACGGCACCGGGCATCGCGGCTCAGATTCGTCTGTGGGGTCTCGCGGAGTGACGGAAGAGATCGTCCGCCGGATCGGACACCTTGACATGGACGCGTTCTTTGCCGCCGTTGAGCAGCTCGATGAGCCGACGTACAGAAAAAAACCGGTGATCGTCGGCGGCCTGGGCCCTCGCGGCGTCGTTTCGACGGCTTCGTACGAAGCGAGAGTCTTCGGCGTCCACAGTGCCATACCGACGGCAGTGGCGCGGCGACAGTGCCCCGAGGGGATCTATCTTCGTCCGCGATTCGCCCGCTACAAAGAGATCGCCGACCGGGTTCGCGGGGTCCTTCGCGGGTACTCGCAGATCGTGGAGACGATCTCGCTCGACGAAGCGTTCTTCGATCTCTCCGGTTACGGGAAGACCTTCGTTGAGGCGGCCGCGGTCGCTCGCGAAATCAAGGAGCGCGTGCTGGCCGAGACCGGTCTGACGTCTTCGGTGGGTGTGGCGCCGAATCGGTTCTTGGCGAAGCTAGCGTCGGAGATGGACAAGCCTGACGGGTTCCTGGTCGTCGAGCCGGAGGACGTGCAGGAACTTCTCGACCCTCTTCCCGTCGGCCGGATCTGGGGAGTGGGAAAGGTCACGGAACGGCGGCTGACCGGCCTCGGCTTGCTCCGCGTTCGCGACTTGCGGCTCGCACCTCCTGAGCTTCTCGCGCGTGAGTTCGGATCGATGGGGCGGAGGCTGCAGGCGCTGGCAAGGGGGGAAGACGACACGCCGCTGGGCGGCGAGACCGAGGCCCGCTCGATCTCGCGTGAGGTGACATACGCTTATGACCTGACCGACCCCGCCGAGATCGAGTCGGAGGTTCGTGAACTCGCTCGCGCCGTCGCGAGTCGCCTTCAGGCCGAGTCTCTTCTTTGCCGGACGGTTCGAATCAAGATCCGGTATCCGGACTTTCGCACGATCACACGTCAGATTCGTCTCGGCGTCGGAGCGGACGCGAGTGGACTGATCGAGCGGCTGGCCGTTCACCTGCTGCACGATCGAATCACCCTCGACGAGGCCGGCGTTCGTCTGCTTGGCGTGGGCGTTGGACGACTTTCCGAGACCACGGCGCGACAGCTACCGCTCTTCGAGTGAGGGTCCGTCGCGGCGAGACTACGGGACAAGTCGCACCTCACGGGGGGAGCGATTCGGTTGCGACCTCAGAGGGGACTCGCCTACGGTCGTGCGTAGAGGTGATCGCCATGCGACGTTGGCTCATTGCGATGGTCGTGATTCTGACAGCGGCTGCTCCGGCTGGGTTCTCCATACCGCTTTGCGACTACCGGTCTCCGGTCACGGATCTGGCCGAACTCGCGATCAGCTTTGCCTACCAGTACCACAACGACCCGTTCGGGCTCCCGAACAACGACATCAACGAAGGGCAGTTCACGATCTCGTATGTTCGGCTGTACGACAGGCCCGAGTTCGGATTCGACGTCACGTTGCGGAACGACATGTCGGTCTCTGTGCTCGGCGTGTCGACATACACAACGTTCGCCGACGGCAACTACAAGCGGTACTTCTCAAGCGAAAGAGATTCCTTTGCGTTTGCTGGGGCGCTTGCGCGAAGCTCGTCGTCGTTCAAGTCGCTCGGGTTGTCTGTGAACCTGGGCGTGGGCTGTGGACGGTTTGTCGACGTCACGCCGTTGGCGCGCGCGACACGAATCGATGAGTACCTCGTTGCACGCGGCAGCTTGACCGATCACCTTCATCCCGTGGACTTGCAGATCCTGGCGGACGAGATCGGAAGCCTCGCGACGTACGAGTCGCTCGCATCGCTGCTGGCGGCGGCTCAGGACGTTATCGAAGGGTCCGGGAATGTCAAGATCGGCGGCCTCGATGTACTCGACATCTCGGAGATCAGCCGTCTGATCCAGGCCGAGGGATTCTCACGCTATTGCGGGTGGGACGTGAAAGCCGGCCTTGGGTACGAGCTTCTCGACCCATCGGGCGGGGAGAACGACCTTCTGATCACGGGCGCGTTCAACTACGCGTTTGCCACGACGCCGAACGAGCAGTTCCTTGTGCAGGGAAGCATCTCCGGACCGCCGGATCTCCTCGAGACAAACCGCGCCGACGTGACCCTTGCCTACGATTACCTTCTCTCCGATCTCCTCAGTCTCGCGGTGAGCTACGATTTCTCTCGTGAGACGTGGGCCGCGGTTCCGACGGACACGCACAGGATCTCGTTCGACGTGACGCTCGCGCCCCTTGACACGTCCCAGGTAACGCTTGGGGTCGTGTTCGAGCATCGTCCGTTCTTTCTCGAGTGGAGCGTGGACGTACAGCTGTTGATCGGCATTGAGCTTCTGTAGGCCGACGCTACTCCAGTTCTCGGAGGACCGCGACCATCGTTTCATCGAGGAGCATGCTCGCTGCCTCATCTATCGCGACGAATCGTGCTTCGGCGATTTCGTCCGGATTGGGTTGGGGCGTTCCGTCGATGGCGACGCGGTAGAACAGCATCGTCCAGTGGAGGCGGGATCGCGAACCAAGCTTCGAACGGGCTCCGGCGAATCTCTCCACGGTTCCGGCGACGCCGACTTCCTCCTGGATCTCACGCAGAACGCCCTGCTCGGGTGACTCCCCAAATTGAAGGAATCCTCCAGGGAGCGTCCAGCGGCCTTCTGTCAATCCTCGACTCCCCTTGACGAGGAGGACGCGTCCGTCTCGTATGCAAACCCCCTCGACGACGATGCGGGGCATCGAGGCGTGGACGGCGGCGCGCACGAGCGAGGAGACGGACGGGGTTGTCGGCAGATCATCCTTGGCGTGCCACTCGCGCGGGTGGCGATCGAGGTGAGGGACGCAGAACCAAACGTCATCACCACAGGCAAGCGGGGCGACTCTCTCGACGTCGAACGGCACTTCGTGAACCTCCGGAAGGTCGAGCCTCCCGGCTCGGTCCACAAGAAAGACTCGTCCATCGCTCTCGACATACATCCGCATTTTCGATCACGCGCATTGTACGCGACGCCGCGGGCGATGGACGACCTTGAACGTCCAAGGTATGAGAGAGGATACTTCTTCGGTCGGTCCGCGTGCCAAGGGCGAGAATGGGCGCGGACGGTGCATCGGCGCCTTCGATCTGAGGCGCCTTGCTCGTATCGGGACGACCGAAAGGAGACAAAGGTAGTGGACGCTCTCTCCTTGTCGCAGGTGGAAGGAACGGCCGAGAGGAAGAACCTGGTGCCGGGTTCCTTGAGCGTGATTCCGCTCCTGCAGGCTGTGCAGGAGCGGTTTGGATACATCTCGGAGCGACAGCTCGAAGAGGTGGCCGAGTACACCGGGGTACCGGTCAGCACGGTGTACGGCGTGGTCACGTTCTACTCGCAGTTCCGTCTGCGTCCTCCCGGCAGGCACCTCATCCGTGTCTGCCAAGGGACCGCGTGTCACGTGCTTGGAGCCGGCGAGGTTCTCGCGACGCTGCAAGAAGAGCTCGGCATCTGCGAGGGCGAGACGACCGGTGACGGGCTGTTCACTCTCGAGAGCGTTCGATGCCTCGGCTGCTGCAGCCTCGCTCCCGCGATCATGATCGATGAGGCAACCCACGGTCGCGTGACGCGTGAGGCGTTGCCCGAGATCCTTGCGCCGTATCGAGTGGGGGGTGGCACATGACGGGGAGGAGAGAGATTCGGGTTGGGCTGGCAACCTGTGGAATCGCCGCCGGCGCGGAGCCGGTTCTTGAACTCCTGCGTGCGGAGGTCGACACGCGCGGGCTGAACGTGGTCGTGAAGCCGGTCGGCTGCCTGGGAATGTGCTACAACGAGCCGCTCGTCGAGGTCATCGAGCGAGACGGAGCGAGCACGCTCTACCGACGACTCGATGAGGCGGCGGTCGTCCGGATCGTCGAGGAGCATCTCGTGGGCGGCGCCCCGGTCGACGAACTGGCTGTCGGCGACGACCCGTTCTTCCGGGACCAGGTTCGGATCGTCCTCGAGAACTGCGGGGTCATCGATCCTGAGTCACTCGAAGAGTATCGCGCGTGCGGCGGTTACGACGCACTGCAGCGAGCCCTGACGGAGATGTCTCCGGAGGGGGTCGTTGAGGAGATCACGTTGTCGGGGCTTCGCGGACGTGGCGGCGGCGGTTTTCCGACCGGGAAGAAATGGTCACTCGCTGCGGCGGAGTCGGCGCCGATCAAGTACATGATTTGCAACGCCGACGAAGGAGACCCCGGCGCATTTATGGATCGGAGCGTCCTCGAAGGAGATCCGCATCGCGTACTGGAAGGAATGGCGATCGCTGCGTATGCCATCGGCGCTTCACGCGGATACGTCTACGTTCGCGCCGAGTATCCCCTCGCGATTCGACGGTTGGACAAGGCGATTGCAGCCGCTCGCCAGGCGGGTCTTCTGGGAGAGAAGCTGTTCGATACCCCGTTCTCGTTCGACGTCGCGATCAAGGAAGGCGCCGGCGCGTTCGTGTGCGGTGAAGAAACGGCGCTCATCGCGTCGATCGAGGGCCGGAGAGGCGCGCCGCGACGTCGCCCTCCGTATCCGTCGGAATCGGGCCTGATGGGGCGACCGACCGTGATCAACAACGTCGAGACCCTGGCCAACGTCCCGTGGATTCTTCGCCACGGCGCGGACCGGTTCGCCGGCTACGGCACGGAAGGCAGCAAGGGGACGAAGGTGTTCGCGTTGGCGGGGAAGATCGAACGTAGCGGCCTGATCGAGATCCCGATGGGGATGCCGATCGGCGACATCGTTTACAAGATTGGCGGCGGCGTGCGCGGAGGCAAACGGCTCAAGGCCGTTCAAATGGGAGGCCCTTCGGGAGGGTGCATCCCGGCATCTCTCGCGGACGTTCCCGTCGACTACGAATCGCTCAAGGCCACCGGAGCCATCGTCGGGTCGGGAGGCATGATCGTCCTCGACGAAGACACCTGCATGGTGGACGTCGCCCGTTTCTTCCTCGATTTCACGCAGAAGGAATCTTGCGGCAAGTGCACGTTCTGCCGAATCGGCACGAAGCGCATGCTCGAGATGCTCGATCGGTTCCGGCGTGGCGAGGGGGAATTGGAGGACATCGACCGACTCATCGAGCTTGGAGAGATGGTCAAGGCGCATTCCCTGTGTGGGTTGGGGCAAACGGCCCCCAACCCGGTTCTCACCACGACGCGGTACTTCCGTGAGGAGTACGAGGCTCACATCCGCGACGGTGAGTGCCAGGCCAGGGTATGCCGTGATCTCATCACGTTTCGGATCAACGCGGAGACGTGTCGAGACTGCAAGCTGTGCGTGCCACAGTGCCCCGTCGGCGCCATCGCGCAAGGGGCGGGCGCCTACCAGATGATCGACGAGGAGACGTGCGTGCGTTGCGGGCGATGCAGGGACGTTTGCCCGTTCAGCGCGATCGATGTCGTTACGGGAAAGGTGAGGGCATGATCTCGCTCAAGATCGATGGGAAGAGGTGTTCGGGCGAAACGGGGGAAATGATTCTCGACGTCGCGCGGCGTGAGGGAATCGAGATTCCCGCTCTCTGCTCGGAGACGCGTCTCGCGCCGTTCGACTCGTGCGGTGTGTGTGTCGTCGAGGTGGACGGGCGAGGGGTCGTCAAGTCGTGTTCGACGCCGATTGCGGAGGAGATGTCCGTGGCGACACGTTCCCCCGCGGCGGAGGACGTCCGACGTGCGGCGGTGGAACTCCTTCTTTCGAATCACTGGGGAGACTGCATCGCACCATGCCAGCAGGAGTGTCCTGCCCATACGGACTGTCAAGCGTACGTCAGCCTGGCCGGCAATGGGGCGTTTCTCGATGGGTTGAAGATCCTGTACGAACGCCTTCCGCTCCCCGCCTGCTTTGGTCGGATTTGCCCCGCGCCGTGCGAGGACGCGTGCCGACGCGAAGTGGCGGAGGAGCCTGTCCAGATCAGGCACATCAAGCGCTTCCTCGGAGATCACGGGTTCGACTACGTGCCGCCGATAGCGTCGGAGACGGGAAAACGGGTCGCGGTCGTCGGCGGAGGGCCGGCAGGCTTGAGCGTGGCGTACTTCCTTCGGCGGCGGGGGCACGGCGTTGTTGTGCACGAGGCGATGCCGAGAATGGGAGGAATGTTGCGGTACGGGATCCCGGAGTACCGTCTTCCCCAGTCGGTCATCGACCGCGAGGTCGACGTCCTTGGACGGATGGGCATTGACTTCCGTAACGGGATTCGCTTGGGAGAGGACGTCGGTCTCGACGAGCTTCGCGCTGACTACGACGCGGTCTTCCTCGGCTTGGGTGCGTGGGGAACGCGCTCGCTGGGGATCTCGGGTGAGGAGCATCCTGCCGTGATGCAGGGGACGGACTTCCTTCGTCGGGTGAACGAAGGAGAGCGACCGGATCTCCCGCGTCGGGTGGCGGTGATCGGCGGCGGCGACACAGCGATGGACGCAGCGCGTTGCGCGCGCCGGCTCGGCGCCGAAGTGAAGGTTCTGTACCGTCGAACGGCGGAAGAGATGCCGGCGAGCGAGCACGAGGTGGCCGAGGTGCGAGGGGAAGGGGTGACGTTTCAGTACCTGACCCAGCCGGTCGCGCTCTCGATGGATGGAGAGTCACTGCGCGGCGTGACGTGCGTCCGGATGGAACTCGGCGAGCCGGGCGAGGACGGCAGGCGTCGGCCTGTCCCGATCGAAGGATCTGAGTTTCTCGAGGAGACGGATCTGGTCCTTGTTGCTGTCGGCCAGACGGTCGATGCGCGGTGCCTCAAGGACACGGCGGTGACCATCGATCGGAGGGGGCGGGTCGTCATCGACGATGAAACGGGGCGCACGTCCGTTCCCGACGTGTTCGCCGGTGGAGATGTCGTGACCGGTCCGGACATCGCCGTGAGAGCGGTGGCCGGTGCCCACCGAGCCGCGGACGCCATCGACCGGTCTCTGGGCGGGAGTCCCGCCGTTTCACGTCCGGCCTACGTTCACGTCAAGCAGGGCGTCACGCGGGGAGATCTGGGGAATCCTGCGCGATCGCCGAGGATTCGAACGCCCGTTCGCCCGGTGGAGGAACGACTCGCTGACTTCGAGGAGTACGAATCCGTCCTGAACGACGAGGAAGCGATCGCGGCGGGGCAGCGCTGTTTGGAATGCGGCTGCATGACGTTCAACGATTGTGCGTTGCGCGACGTGTCGGCCGACGTCGGCGCCCGTCAGGAGACCTACGCAGGCGACGTACCGCACAAGCGGCGAGACGAACGCCATCCGTTCATCGTACGAAAGGTCGGCAAGTGCATCTCGTGCGGGCGGTGCGTCCGCGTCTGTTCGGACGTTTGCGGTGTGGCCGCGATCGACTTCGCGGGGCGGGGCATTGAAGCGGAGGTCCAGGCGCCGTTCAACCGCGCCTGGCAGGATTCCGCTTGCGTGTCGTGCGGAGCGTGTGTCGACACCTGCCCCACGGGGGCCTTGTACGACCGGTCTGTCTTGGAGAAGCAGGTTCCGCTCGATCTCGATGGAGTGACGACGACGTGCATGCTTTGTGGCCTGGGATGCGAGATTCGCGTCCTGACCTTGAATGGCGCGTACATGAGAACAGTTCCTGCAGACGGGCAAAGCGTTCTGTGCGCGCGAGGGCGATACGGATGGCACACGTTGTCGACGGCACGGCGCATCGTACGGCCGATGATCCGACGGGGAAGTTCCCTGGTTGAGGTCTCGTGGGACGAGGCGGAGCAGGAGGCCGCGCGGCTCATCGGGTCGGTGCAAGGGAGCGCGAATGTCTTCGGAACGGGCCTCCTGACCGACGAAGAGGGATGGCTCGTCTCACGCATCGCGGCGCAGATGGGTGGGAACGCACCGACGTTCGATGTCGCGGCCTGTCCGCCGACGATTGCCATCGATGCTGATCGGATGGCGACGATCGAGGATCTGCACTCGGCAGACCTGATCGTCTACATCGGCGGAACCCGCTCGTGTGAGAGGGTGGCGATTCACGCGATCCTTCGACGGGCGATGCGAGAGGGAACGCGTCTCGTCAGCATCGGGAGCGGGGTCCCGGACGCGACCGTCGAGCTCGATTCCTCGGAACTGCCGGCGCTCCTGAAGAGCCTGGATGAAGGCGCCGTTGGCGCCACGGCGGCGGGATCCGTCGCGTCGTGGGCGGCCGCAGCGCGCGCGCCGTTGATCCTGATTGAAGAGCGGACGATCGGGGAGACCGTCTTGCATGATGTCGCTACGCTGCTCTCACGACGGCCGACGTGGCGGCTCGTCGCGATTCCGGCGACGGCCAACGCGATCGGCTTGCGGCGGCTGGGCTTCTCCGAAGAGTTCCGCGTGGCGCCGCGAGTCTGGTTGACCGTCGGAGCCGATCCGATCGCCTTACCCGCCGGGCGACAGCGGCTGTTGGGCGTCGATGTCCTCATTGCCGTCAGCCCGATCGCGAACGCTACGACCGAGCGGGCGCACGTCGTATTCCCGATGCGACTTCCGTACGAGACGCGCGGCCACGTGTCCAACGGCCGTGGGCGGACGTCTGTGCCGATGGCGGTAGAAGGCCCGCTCGAACTCGAGTCGTGGGAGGTGCTCCTCCGGCTGGCCGGCGCGCTCGGCTGCGGCTCGCTGGCGGGGACGTACGAGGCGGTCGTTCGGGAAGCGAATCGTGCCGGCGAACAGCGTGGCACGTGGGCCACGGCGGCGGGGACAACCCCGGCGGGGATCGCCAGCGTGATCGATCGCCGCTTGAGTACTCTCGGCGTGTGATCGCTGACGACACAGATCGATCGTCCTGTTGGGGCTTTCTGCTGCCTTGTGTCTCCCCACTGACTCTCCGTGCCTGGGGAATTCGGGATGGGTGTCCGCACGACTATGGACATGCGACCCACAAATCTTATAGGGCATGTGTCATGCTCTCGTGGCAGACAGCTAGCACCACCCGGTGCGCGGTCGGTGGAGAGGCTACCGCCTCTCCACTGTCCTTATTTGGGGCCAGAGGGATTGAGCGTGTCTGCTTGTGCATTCGCGACCAGCCCCGAAGTCGCTCCCGTGTGGAGGAGTGTACGCAGAGGGTCCGACACTACCGAGGCGGGTAGGATCGCCGGGGGTTGACGCATTGGCGGCCCGACATGCGAGAGATTCAAGGGGTGGGCAGCGTGAACTGGAGGTCGTACTACCGCCAGGAATTGACGCTCTCGGAGAGCCGCAGGTGCCTGGTGGAGTGGCTGGAGGCGGACGCCGACCAGCGAATCGATGCCGCGCTACGACGGGGCGCGGTCGTCTCGTTTCCCCACACGGCAATGGCATACGCCGGCCCGCTCCAAGCGGCCGTCGTCTCGAGTCTCTACCGGGGCGGCGTCGAGAGAGTCATCGCGCTCGGTGTCCTTCACAGCGGGAGTCTTCCGATCTATCAGTGCGCGCTCGACGAGCGCCGCTCTCCCGAGGAACGCGCGCGAGCGTTCGATGCGGTATGCGGGGCGTTCGGCGTACGGGCGTCGGCGATCGAGACACCGTTCGGACGACACCCGACGGCATCGCACGAACCCGCGCTCTTCCGCACCGATCAGGATGGGCTCCCGGAGAGCGAGTTCTCGCTCGATACGTTCGTTTCCATCATGCGGCTTGCCGCAGACGCCTTCGGCAGACCGCCGATTCCGGTCGAGTTGGTCTTTGTTGGGATGACACGGCATCCGGTGACCGGCAGCTTCGACCAGGCGCGGTCTCTCGCGGACCAGCTGCGGCGTTGCGTTACGCCGGACACCGCTATCGTGGCGACCGGCGATCTGGTCCACTACGGGACGGGCTACGGGCTGTCTGAGAGCGATGCGGAGGACGTCGATTCGACGGATCTCGAACGGACGCTTCGATCCGAGCTAGAGACGACCCTCGATCTGGCGACGACCCACCGAGATCTCGAGGGCGCCTATCAGCGCTCGCGACGCGTTCTGATGAACGATCAGCGGGAGCTTCTGGCGGTGATCGTCGAGTTCTTGGGAGGAAGCGGTGGGTTCGACATCATCCGACTCGGATTCTCCGATTACTCGGAGATCCTCTCGGTCCCTCCGCCGTGCCTCGTCGCAAGCGCGCTCGTGGCCTACGGCTACGACGCGTGATCCGGCGGTCGGAACATCCGGTGTGACTGCGGCGCTCGATGCTGTTGCAGCGAGTGATCCCTCACCGTACTCTGTCTGCCTAACAAGCATGGACGCGCACAAGACGGTCGGGGTTCTTGGAGGGATGGGTCCGGCGGCGACGGTTGAGTTTTTCCGCCGCCTTGTTGCTGCGACGCCGGCGACGATCGACCGGGACCATCTTCACATCTTGATTGACAACGACCCGGGCATTCCTGACCGGATTACGGCGCTCCTCCACGGCGGCGTAAGCCCGGTCCCTGCCATGGTAAGAATGGCTCAGCGCTTGGAAGCAGCTGGGGCAGACGTGCTTGCCATGCCGTGTAACACGGCACACGCGTACATCGGCGCCCTTCGAGATTCTGTGAACGTACTCTTTCTGGACATGATCGAGGAGACCGTGCTTCGACTTCGCGAGCACACTGTGGGACTCCTGGCGACCCGCGCGACGATTCAGACCGGCATCTACCATCGCGCATGCTCTGCGCGCGGAATCGAGCTTGTGACACCGGAGGACACCGCCCAGGAGACCGTCGTTCGGGCCGTTGAAGCGATCAAGGCATCGCGGTCGCTGCCCGAGGTTGAGGCAGCGATCATCGGGGTGATCACCGATCTTCAGGCGCGAGGAGCCGAAGCGATCGTCGCCGGTTGTACGGAACTCTCGCTGCTTGACGGCACAAAGATGCCTGTTCGCTGGTTCGATGCGCTCGACTGTTTGGTCGAGGCGACGATTCACGAGGCACTTCACTAGAGACACTGGTTCGCAAGGAGGACCGATGAGCGACTTGAAGGGCCGTGCGTGTGCGGAAGTCGATCGGCTGGAAGGGAAGCTGCGTGAGATCAGCCAGGACGTGTTTGAGCATCCGGAGCTCAAGTTCGAGGAAGTTCGCGCCTCCGGATTGCTTGCTGACACACTCCGCGAGGCCGGATTCGACGTTGATCTCGGGGTCGCCGGCTTGGAGACCGCAATCCGGGCCGTTCATCCGGCGATCGGAGACGGACCGACCGTTGCCATCCTCGGCGAGTACGATGCCCTGCCGGAGATCGGCCACGCCTGCGGCCACAATCTGATCGCTGCCGGGGGGCTCGGTGCCGCCTTGGCCGTCGGGGTAATCAAGTCGGAGCTGCCGGGGAAGCTGCTTTTCCTCGGGACACCGGCTGAGGAAGGCGGCGGCGGGAAAGTGGCGATGCTCGATGCAGGCGTGTTTGAGGGTGTCGACGCAGCGATGATGTTCCACCCCGCGTCCTACACGCTCGTCGGTCGTGGAAGCTTGGCCATCACGGAGGTCAAGATCGAGTTTCACGGAAAGCCGTCCCACGCGTCGGCCTCGCCCGAGAAAGGAATCAACGCTCTCGATGCGGTCATCCAAACGTTCAACGGCATCAACGCGTTGCGTGAGCACATCAAGGATGGTGCACGCATTCACGGGATCATCGCCAACGGCGGCCTGAAGCCGAACATCGTCCCCGAGTACGCGTCGGCTGAGTTCTACGTACGCGCCACGGAGACCGACTACCGAGACGAACTGCTCGAGAAGCTACGGCGTTGCGCCGAAGGCGCGGCCCTTGCCACCGGCGCGAGACTCGAGTTCAGCGAGGTCGGCCACGCGTACAAGGCGATGAAGCCGAACCGGCCGTTGATCGACGCCTACGTCGCCAACCTCGGTGCGCTCGATTGGTCTCTCGACGAAGCGCCTGCGGCGATGGGATCGACCGACATGGGGGATGTCACCCAAGCCGTGCCGGGGATGCATCCGTACCTCGGCATCTGTGATCCGGGGATTGCCGGTCACTCGCGAGAGTTTGCAGAGGCGTCGGGCTCCGAGCGCGGCGCGCAGGCGATGCTCGCCGCGGCCAAGGCTCTGGCGATGACGGCGATCGACGTGCTGACGTCCCCGGATCTCGTCCGCCGGATGTGGGAGGCGTTTCGGCTCAGCTAGTCACCACGGCTCTCAGATGGCCCAGCACGCCTGTTCGGTCTGCTCCGATCCGCCTCAGGTTTTGAACTCTGGTGTTGGCCGTCTGCGCAGGGCGAGTCAATCGCCAAGAAGCGCTTCGAGATCCCAGATGTCGACTTGACAGCGGCTCACCCCGCAGTAGCTTGTCGCGAGATGACGCCCATCGGGGCTGAACCCGACGCCGAAGACGCGGGCGGAGCGCTGAGGATCGGGGGAGAAGTCCGGAGACAAGGGACCGAGAAGCTCCCACAGGTCGATCGTGTGCTCTTCCGTCCCCGTTTCCAGATCCCATAGTCGGACAGTGTCGTCGTGGGACGAGGTCGCGAGGGTGCTTCCGGTCGGATCAAAGGCCGCGTCGCTCACAGGTCCACTGTGCCCGGCGAGCAGATGGAGTAGATTGCTGGAGTCCGCGTCCCAGACCCGGACTGAGCCATCCTCTGAGCCGGAGACGAGAAGACGACCGTCCGGGCTGAAGGCGAGGAAGTGGATCGCGGCATCGTGCCCCGCGAGAGTGCCAAGGGCGCTTCCGTCTTGCACGTTCCACAGCCGGATGGTGCTGTCAAGTCCACCTGTGGCCAGCAGCTCTCCGTTGGGACTAAAGGCGACGGCGATGACGGACTCGTCGTGGGCCTCCAGCGTTCTGACGATCTCGCCGGTCGCAACGGCGATCAAGGCGATCGTCCGGTCTGAGACCGTGGCCAGAAGCTCGCCGCTGGGACTCAGCGCGACTCGGAAAGAAGGACCCAGCTCCGCGTCAATCGTGTTGACCTCCCGGCCGCTCGGTACCTCCCAGATGCGGATCACATCATTTGAGGTAGAGGCGGCGAGCAGCTGCCCGTTGGCGGAGAAACTGGGCCACCGGAAGCTCATCCACAAGCGGGGAGGCGCGAGGCTCTGTACCTCCTGAAAGCTAGCGAGATCCCAGAGCTTAATCCTCGCGAAAGACCAAGTAGCGAGGAACTCACCGTCTGGGCTGTACGCGAAGCCCAACGCCTGCGGGTGTGAGAGCGTATGGACCGGGCCGAGTGCGCCAATCGAGGAGTCCGGTGAGTTTGGTTGAGCACAGGCCGACAGTGTCCAGGCAACGATTCCCACGATGACCAGCAGCACCGTCATGGCCGCGGGAGTCAGAGGGGGATTCCGAGTAGATCTCATGATATCACCTCCGATCGTAGTCTAGCGCCACGTAGAGCATAAGACAATGGCAGCCCAGCTCGCTTTCGGCTCGGGTCGAGTCTACGGTACCGGGTCGTGGCCGCCCGGATGGAACGGATGGCATCGAAGGATTCGGCGGACGGCCAGCCATCCGCCTCGAATTGCCCCGTGCCTTTGGATCGCTTCGACGGCGTATTCCGAGCAGCTCGGGTAGAACCGGCAGCGGCGCGGCAGAAGCGGCGAAATCACGCGGCGATAGACACGTATCGGAAGAACCAAGATCCTGCGAAACACGCTCGGATTATACCGCATCCCCTCCTCTTGACAACTGGCAGTCGCATAGCTATACTGCTAATTGGCAGTTAGGATATGAGACTGCTAATCCAAGATCAAGACAGGAGGTAGTTCAGATGCTAACGAGACTTCCAGACGTACGGCGTGGCCCATTCCTGCTCGAGAGCAGCCTTTCACGGATGGTCGATGATGTCTTTCGAGACTTTGACCGCGTCGGATTCGATCTCGCCCCGAGCTTCGGCCGAACCGACGTCTACGAGAAGGAGAAGAACCTGATCTTCGAGACGGAGCTTCCCGGCGTGAAGAAGGACGAGGTTTCGATCAAGGTCGAAGACGACAAGCTGACCATCTCAGGCGAGGTGAAGCGAAACGAGGAGATCGATCGGGAGAACTACTTCCGGGTCGGCCGCCGATACGGACGATTCCAGCGCTGCTTCCCGCTTCCCGCCGATCTGATTGACAAGGGCGCGATCAAGGCGACGTTCGAGGACGGGATCCTGACCGTCACCGCCCCGATGAAAGAGTCGATCAAGGAGAAAGAGAAGCCGATCGAGATCGCGGTCGCATAAGTACCGCGCACTTGCCTGCGTAGCTGCGGGTGCTCACCCTAAGGGTGGGTGCCCGCTGTTTGTTTCTCGTCACTGACGGAACGCGTGCGTCAGCGGCCATCGCCTTCCGCCGAGTGGATTCGCCGTGAGTGTGATCCCGAGAGGGAGCTGGCGACGCTTGAACTCGAACGTGTAATAGCGTCGGAGGATGTCATCGACGACCGTCGCCTCGAAGCCATGTTCGATCAGCTCTGCGCGCGACGCGTTGTCGTCGATCAGCGCCGTGAGGAGTCGGTCGAGCACGTCGTAGGGAGGGAGGTCGTCGTCGTCGCGCTGCCCCGGTCGAAGCTCCGCCGAAGGGGCCTTCTCGAGGATCGTTCGCGGGATTCGGTCGCCAAGAGCCTCCGCCAGCCGATAGACGTCGCTCTTGAACAGGTCAGCGATCGGAGCGAGGGCGCCCGTGGCGTCGCCGTACAGCGTGCAGTACCCCACAGCGATCTCCGACTTGTTCCCGGCGGCGAGGACGAGCGCGTTTCGCTCGTTGGCGAGAGCCATCCACAGTGTCGCGCGGGCCCGCGCTTGCAGGTTCTCATCCACGACGCCGATCGCGTCGAACGGGAGAGCATGCCGTAGCGCGGAATGAACGCCCTCCGCCGAGATCTCGAGCAGCTCGATTCCCAGGCGCTCCGACAGCGCGCACGCATCGGCCGCGCTCTCGGCCGAGGAGTGCGCGCAGGGAAGGTAGACGCCGGTGACGGCCCTCGGCCCGAGCGCTTCTGCAGCAAGTGTCGCGACGAGCGCGGAATCGATCCCTCCTGAGACGCCGACGATCACCGACGAGAAGCCGTTTTTCCTCACGTAATCACGAAGCCCCAGAACGATCGCCGTCCGCATCTCGGAGAGCGCGTCTTCGTCCGGCTTCTTGATAGGCGCCGCCGAGTCGATCTCAACGACAAAAAGCCCTTCCTCGAACCTCGGAGCCTGAAACAGAAGCCTTCCTGCGGGATCGACGACGAGGCTCCCGCCGTCGAAGACGGTGTCATCCAGGCCGCCGACGCAGTTTGTGAAGACGATTCCCACGCCGCTTTCGCGTGCCGTCCGCGAGGCGAGCCGCCGCCTTTCCGCCTGCTTCCCGACGAGAAACGGCGAAGCGGCCCCGTGAACGATCCACTCGGCGCCCAGGCTGGCGAGAACGTCGATCGGTCCCTCGACGACGTCCTCTCCGAGGGTGACACCAAGCCTCCGGCCACCGAGATTGACGGTCTGCGCCCCCTCGCTCGGCGCGAAGTACCGTGCATCGTTTGCCGGTCCGCCGGTCGGAGAAAACGTCTTGTCGATTCGTGCGACGATCGTCGCGTTCTCGATGATGACGGCACAATTGCGAAGCAGCGGCTTGGCGCCCTTCGACCCGGTCGGAGGGCGCTCCTGGTCGCGGCGGTTCCGTCCCTTCTCCTGCGCGATCGAACCGACGACGACACCGATGTCCGTGCACTCCTGACGGATCTCGTCGACGGCGGCCTCACACGCCTCAACGAATCCGGGACGCCAGACGAGGTCGAGCGGCGCCGGTCCGGGCAGCGCGAGTTCAGGGAAGAGGACGAGATCGCATCCGGCCTCGCGTGCCTCGGCGATCCGCGTGAGAATCACCTGCGCGTTGGCCTCGACGGCGCCGACACAAGGGTTGATTTGCCCGATCCCTACGCGCATAGGCCGATTATAGAGGCGGGATCAATCCCCATCCAACCGCGACCGTACGAACGCGAACACAGCCTGCTCCTGGTCGGACGAGAGTCGAGCGATCTCGCCCGGTCGCAGATCCGCGAGCTCAACGGGGCCGATGGCGACCCGAAGGAGCCGCGTAATGTCGAGGCCGAAGTGAGCGAACAAGCGCTTCACCTCGTGCTTACGCCCTTCGGCGAGTTCGACCGTCGCGTGGGCCGGCCGCCCCTCCACCCGACCGTCGAGGATCCGGAGCGTATCGCCCTCATCGGCGATGCCGTCTTTCATCTCGGCGAAGACCCGTTTCATCGCGTTGGACTTCGATAGGCGATCCAACCACACGTGGTAGGTCTTCGGCACTTCGTAGCGCGGATGGGTGAGCGCGTGCACGAGATCGCCGTCGTTGCTCAGGAGGAGAAGACCCTCCGCGTCCCGATCGAGGCGGCCGGCCCACGTGTAGCCGATGAAGCCCTCCGCCCGCAGAACGCGGCCGACGGTGTTGCCGTCGAAACGGTCGTCGTGGCTGCACAGGACATCGCGAGGCTTGTGATAGCGGTAGATGCGAGATTCCGGGGGGTCGAGCGCCAGCGGGTGTCCGCGTAGCGTGAGGCTTCGCATGTGGGTGACGTTCACCTGGGCGAACGGATTCGTCATCGGTTCTCCGTTGAGTGTCACTTCGCCGGATGCGATCAGAGCCTGCGCCTTGCGGCGTGAGACCCCCGCGCGCTGTTGGATCAACTGGAGGAGCCTTTGCGGTTCGTTGCGCTGTTCGCTTGACATCACGATCGCAAGGAATACATGCAATCTCCGTCTCGCGCAAACCGAAGGAGCCTTTCTCCCGAGCGCGCTTTCCTGGATAATGGAGACCGGACTTCTAGTGAAAGGGCGGCACGTGGGGTTCACGATCGAACAGATCGAACTGGGGGATCGGCGTCTTCGCGCCTTCGTGGATGTCCCGTGGGCTCTCTTTCGCGGTGACCCGCACTGGACTCCGCCGCTTCGCGCGGAGCTTCTCGGAAGCCGTCTGTTCGGCATGACCGGTCTTCTCACTTCGCAGCACCCCTACCAGCGGGAAGCCGACGTGACGCACTTCGTTGCCCGGTCGGGACAGCGGCTGCTCGGGCGTCTGTCGAGTGCGGTCAATCGCCGATACAACGAACACCACGCGACGCGGATCGGTTCTTTCGGCTTCTTCGACGTCTGCGATGACTACGCCGTCACGGAAGCACTCCTCGATCGATCTCGCGATTGGCTGTCGAGACACGGAATGACGGTGATGCGCGGCCCCGGCGGCTACTCCAACGCAACCCACGAGGCGCATCAGGCGGTGCTCATCGACGGGTTCGACACGCCACCGACCGTCGAGTTGACGCACAATCCGCCGTACTACGCCGAACACCTCGAGCGATACGGGCTCCGGAAGGTCAAGGACTACCATGCCTACATGATTCAGATCCCCGATCGACCGAGCGACCGCCTGGCACGCGTCGCGGCCGCGGTCTGGAGACGGCGGGCGATCGAGACGCGCGAGATCAACCTGAGGAACCTGCGAGAAGACGTCGATCGGATCGTTCGGATCTACAACGAGGCATGGGCGAACAACTGGGGATTTCTGCCGATGACCGACGCAGAAGCGGAGGCGATCGCGGCCAGTCTCCGGCTCGTCGCCGATCCGGGGATGATCCGATTTGCGTGGGTCAGAGGAGAACTGGCTGCGGTTCTCGGCGCTCTCCCCGATGCGAACGTGCCGCTCCGGCCGCGATGGAATCGCCTCCGCGACAGCGATCTCGCAAGAGCGTTGCGGCTTCTGCGAACGCGGCGAAGGATCTCGAGCGCGCGATTGATGTTCTTCGGCGTTCGTCCGCGATTCCGCAAGCTCGGCGTTGATGCCGTCCTCTACTCCGAGGTCCTGGAGCACGCCGTTCGAAGGGGCTACAAGACGTGTGAACCCTCGATGCTTCTGGAAGAGAACGATCTGATCCTGAGGGCTTCGACGTTCATGGGGGGAGAACGTTACAAGACCTGGCGGATCTACGAAATGCCGCTTTGAGTTGTGCTCCGCGCGTTCCGGTCGACCATCAGGCAGACTCCAAGAAGAGAACGGGCCCGGCGGAGACCGCCGGGCCCAGGGCTGACTGCCGAGGAGGCAAGCCCCTCTCTTCTATTCGCCTAGTTGCATCCGAAACAGATGCGGATCTTGAAGTGCCATGTTCCATCGGTGCCCCAGTACCAGTACCAGCCACTTGAGGGGACGCCGTAATGCCACTCGCTGCCGTCCCAGTACCAGCTTCCGCCAGGGAAACCGAAGAACGGCGGATACGGATAGAACGGGTTCCACGGGGAGTAGGAGGGTGGCGTGAACGGAGGCGTTGGGGGCGTCGGCGTCGGCGGGGTGTAGTAGCCGATGATGGTGAACGAGGTCCACGCCGTCGCGTAGTCGGGCTCGGGGATGATCCCCATGATGTGCGCGCGGATGTCATTCGTGGCGGCGCCAGGATTCGGTCCGACCATCGGGAACGGCTCGCTGTAGGGCAGTTCCAGACCGAGTGACATCGGGCTGGCAATGATCTGGAGCTGCTCGGTTCCCGTGGGAGGGGCCGCCGTGAACTTGTACAGCCCGTCGGGCAGCGAATGCGTGCCCGCCGAGACGTAGTTCCCTTGCGAGTAGGCGTTCGGGAAGATCAGCCGTACGATGCTGTCCGGCTGGATGTCGTAGATGTAGACGTAGGCCGGTTGGCTGATGTTGAAGAAGATCGTCGCGTTCTCACCGATCGTGTAGGTCGACTTGTCCGTCCAGATGCTCACGGAGAGCGGATCGGGCGTTGGGTCGATGATCAGCCCGAGAGGGGCCGGAGAACCAGCGACCGCGACGATCCCGGACAGAGCAAGAATTCCGATGAGAAGGACTCCGAGTCGTGCTCGCGGGTTGTTCATCTTGATCACCTCGGGATACGTACACGCCCCTCTCCACGAGGTTTCAGGGCGTGAGGGCAGGCAATCGAGGTCTAGGAGATCCGCCGCACGACCACGTGGAGGTGCTCGGTGCAATCACGATAGGCCGGCAGCGTGCACGTCTCGACGACGAGACGGAGGATGTTCTCGTACGCCGCCGGGTCCTCTTCCGCGATCTGCCTGACCTCGTCGAGCATGCCCGAGGCGAACCCTTCGACGCCGGCTCGGGTCTCGACGGCGAAGCCGGCCGAGCGAATCTCGGACAAGGCCTGCGGTGGTGTGAGGAAGGCCGCCTCGGTGAACGCGCGCCGCTCTCCGGCTTGGACGGTGGTCTCGAGAAGACTTCGAATGCGTTCGCCGTCGCCGTAGATATCAGGGAACTCCTTGAGACCCGAGCGCAGGATCCCCCACGGGTTGATGAAGCCGACGATCCCAGGGGCTCCCGGCTTCAGGATGCGCCGGAACTCCGACAGGGCCCTGGTACGATCTGTCTCGGTCACCAAGTGATAGAGCGGCCCGAGCAAGAGGCCGGCGTCGAACGACGCTTCTCCTAGAGGCGAGAGATCGCGGGCGTCGGCGCAGGCGACGATCTCTGGCGCCAGGCCGAGCTCGTTGAGCTTCTCTCTCGCGAATTCGGCCGCGCTGCCGGAGAGGTCGACGAGGCTCACCCGGTAGCCGCGACGAAGGAGTTCGGCCGCGTATCGCCCGGGCCCTCCTCCAATGTCAGCGATTCTCCCCTGCGGCGGGAAGTGCTCGTCGATCAGCCGAAGCGTGCTTTCCAGCTCGAACCGGCGGTACGGGTCGGTCAGCCGGCCCCACTCAAAATCTACGCACCCGTCGTAGTAGCGTTTCACAACATCGCTCATCGACGCCTCCTCGTTGGCACGTAGCGTAGGGACGAGCCGCCTCGATCACAAGCTTGCCGAGGGGGAGCTCGACCGACTACGGTTAGGCGATCGTGATGAAGGTCATTGGACTCGCCGGACGACCGGGAAGCGGGAAGAGCGCTGTCGCGCGTGTGTTGGCGACGGACGCCGGCTTCGAGTGGACCGACCTCGACCGAGTCGCTTGGGAGACGTACGCGCCCGGAACCGAGACGTTCGAACGGGTGGTGGAACGTTTCGGCGAAGGCGTTGTTGCCGAAGACGGTGGGGTTGACCGAGGCGAGTTGGCCGTGCTCGTCTTCCTGGATCCGGGAGGGAAAGACGACCTCGAGGCGATCGTTCACCCAGCCGTTCTTGAACGCTTGGAGGGGCTCTGCGAGGATCACCGCAAGCGGGGGACGGATGTTCTTCTCGTCGAGGGGGCGCTTCTCGCTTCGTCCCGGTATGTCGACTGGTCGATCCTGGACGCCGTCCTTTGGCTCGACGCGCCGGATGCGGTTCGCGAGGAGAGACTCCGACTCGCCGGCCGTGAAGACCACGCTTCCAGGGGCGATGACGTGTCTCCGGGAGATCGGGCGATCATCGTGGACGCCGAGGGGACGATTCGCGAAGTGACCGAACGCGTTCGAGAGCGGATTCTCGGCCTGTAGGGCTGGCGGGCACAGTGAGGTCTCGCAGCCAACGTCACGCGTCGCGAGCTGCCAAGTCTCTACGAGCACCGCGGCTTCGCCACCACAGCCATGCGTTTCGCGCCAGCTCGGCGGCCGTCATGGCGACCAAGGCTACGTAGATGCCGCTTGCGCGTCCCCAGGCGATCCCGGCCCAAAGCACCGACGTGATCACGACCAGGTAGACGAGGATCGCCTCCGTGATGGACCGAGTCCGCTTGCTGTGAAGGACGACTCCTTGGAACCAGCTTTGCAGAGCCGCCGCTGCGGGGAGAAGGAGGGCGAACCAGAGAGTGCCCTGAGCGAACAGGATGAGATCGTCGCTCAGTCCGGTGATCGTGCCGAACCAGACCCGAGACAGAGGTGTCGCGGCGATCAGGAGAATTCCCAGGCTGGTGGCGACGGCCAAGCCACCCGTGAAGCGACGCAGTGCGTGGGTCGAGCCCGGCTCTTGGATGTGGGCGATCACGACTTCGTTGTACGCGGTGCCGACGCTGCGGAAGAGAAAGGTGAGTCCGCCGACGACCGGCCACGCGGCGAGCGACTCAAGCGGACTCGGCATCCGGCTGATCGCCGCCGTCAGGATCGGGCGGACGCCGAGAAAGATTATCGACGTCAGAGACAGCGGGACGTAGAAGCGAAGGAAGGCCTTCGTGGTCAGGGACTCACTGGACTCGGCCGACGGCATCAGGTGGCGACGAAGGACAGGGCGAACCCGGAAGCCAACGTAGACCGCCTCGGCCAGGACGCCCGCGATGAGGGCGCAAGTGGCGATCGCTGTCCCAGGGAGCGTTTCTAAGAGGAAGAAGCCGACGACCAGGACGGTCCCGTCCGCGAGAAGGCGTATGCCGGTTCCGATACCCACCGCGATCGAGTGTCCGAATCGGATCAGGACTCCTTGGTTGAACCGACGATAGGCGATCGACCACGTCCAGGGGAGGGCAAGCATCAGGCCGATCTGTCCCGGTCCGACGATCTCCTCCGGTGCACCGAGCAGGCCGCTGACGACGAGCCCGTAGAGTGGCGTGAAAGCAACGAGTGCGTGGATCGATGTCAACACCGCGCCGGCGATGTGCATGAACCGTCGCATCTTCTCGTACGCGGCCCGATCCTTGCAGAGGGCGGTCGACGCGGCGAGGAGCATGACGATCGGCGCCTCGATGAACAGTGCCAGAGGGAAGACCAAGCTTCCATAGGCGGCGAGGTGAATCGTCGGATCGACGAGTCGGGCGACGACGGCGTTGATGGCGGGTCCTTCGAGCGCCATCAGCACCCAACTGGCGGCCAGCGGCCACCACGTCCGGACGACACCGGCGGTGGTCAGCCGGTTCCGTTCCGCCCCCATGTCGCCACCGCCTCTTCCCTCGTCGAGATGTCGCGTATCATCGGTGACGAAACAGCGACCGTCAATTGCGCTCCCGTCCGAAGGACGAGACCTCGCTTCGTCGCCTGTGCGCGATCCGACGGCGACCTGTGCCTAGAGGCGGACATCCTCGTAGACCACGTCGTTCGGGATATTCGCGGTGAACTCGTTCTCCCCCAGCACGATCCGAACGCCGCATCCAACGTGGAGCGCGCCCCCGGTGAGCCCCGCCGCAGCGGGCGAACCCAATGCCCGGTTGGACTTGAAGGCGTTTCCGGCGATCGTCGAGAGCCTCGCGTTGATGGCGAGCGTGCAATCGTTGCGCGTGCGAAGGCAGACGGCGCCGCCTGCGTTGGCCATGTTGCCGGTGAACTCGTTGTCCACGAAGTCCGGGAACGTACCCGTTCCCTCGACGTTGACCGCACCGCCGTCGACGGTCGCGAGGTTGTCGAGGAAGCGGTTCCCCTCGAAGAGCGCAGCGGACTCGCTGACCGAGACGGCGCCCCCGAACGTCGCCGAGTGCGAGCTGATAATGCACTCGCGAATGGTGGGAGACGCCTCGAAGATCCGAATGGCACTCGCTCCGAAGACGCCCCACGGGTCACCCTGAATCGTGAGGTTCCCCAGAACGGCGTCCCGCGTCTCGCCGGAATCGAACGTCACGATCGACGCGGGCCCCGCGCCTTCCGTGATCGGAGGTCGGCGCAGGGTTGTCCCCGTTTGGCTCACGCCACGTACGGTGATCGTCTTTCCGCGGAAGCTGATGTACTCCGTGAACGTCTGCTCGCCGAGCAGGATCAGGTCGCCGTTCGACGCCGCGTCGATCGCCTGTTGGATCGTTGGGAAGTCACCCGGCACCAGGATCTTGCGATAGGCCGTGACCACGATCTCCCGTGTCGCCGTCAGACCGTCGTCGTCTGTTACCTCGAGGGACACGGTGTAGTCGCCGGGCGCGGCGTATTCGTGGATGCGGACGGCGCCGGCCTCTATCGTGCCGTCGCCGAAATCCCAGAGGATGCTGACGATCGCGCCGTCGGCGTCGTGCGAGTCGAGGGCCGAGAAGCGAAACGTCGTGGCATCGGTTCGCTCCACGACGAGCACCCCTTCCGGCGAGATCCTGGAGTGAAGGCATCCGGCCATCGACAACGAGAGAAGCAGAAGGCAAATGCTGACTGCGCGACTTCGTGAACGCATGATGCGCACATTCTAACCCGGATGCTCTGGATCAGGCGCGATCATCAGGCGAGCACCGGCGGGCGGCTCGCTCGTTCCGGTGCGCTCTACTGGACGGTCTTCGAACTCCGAGTGTGCAACCTCGGCAATTGGCCCTCCTGAACTCGGAGCACGGACAAGATGAAGACCGACCGTGATTTACGTTTAGGGCGAGGCCTCTTTCATCATCAGTCCTTCAGAACCAGCTCCGAATTTGCTCACGGCTCTGCCACACGTCTGACCACACCCGCTCACGGGGCAGTGGCACCATGCGCCTATCTTAGATTGACAAGGAGATCCCGATGAACAAAACGAGAAACTGGATGGTAGGACTGACGATTGTCGCGCTTCTAGCTGTCGGCGCCGTCGCGCTGGCGGGTAACGGGTTTGGAGCGAGCACAGCTTGGGAGCCGCCGCATGCAACAGGAGACTGCAATTTGCAGGAGCGAGACGCTGACGGCGATGGGACTCCCAACTGCGACGATCCGAACTGGGTCCGCCCGTTGGACGGTAGTGGTTACGGCGGAGGCAGCGGCTATGGCCGGAACCTCTTCGAAAACCGTCCGATGGACGGCAGCGGCTTCGGCGCTCGCCAGGGTGGCGGCCAGGGTCAAGGAACCGGCAGTAGACTGCAGGATGGTAGCTGCCTCTAGACTGAAGTTGTTGCAGGGGAGGGTGGATGTATCGCCCTCCCGTTCTTCTTGCCCGGAGCGAATGCCGCCCGGGAAGATGGATCACGTTGTTTGGAGTTACAGCTGCAAGGCAACACCGAGATCCGAGACGGTTGCGACGAAGATCTCGATGTACTCTTCGAGGGTCTGCGCGGTCACGCCACCGGCCAGCAGAAGGTCCAGCTCAATGGCCGGATCCCCCGTCTCATCCACGTAGGCCCTCCCGAATCGGGAGCGCCTGTTCCAATCGTTGATCGCGGACAGAGACACCTGAGTCGTATCGGGGGCCCACCCGGCGTAGAACAGGAGCGACGCGTAGCGGCCAGGCGTCGTCTCGTCGTACGACGCGATGGTGACGGTGATCCCCGAGAAAGTGAACGTCCACACTGGATCGGCGTTCTCGTCCAGGGTCACCGTAAACTCGATCTCCATTCCATCCAAGACCTGACGGAGAAGCGCTTGGTCCGCGGCGAAGTAGACGGTAGCTGCGAGCGCGGTGGTTGACAACCCCAACAACGCCAGCGCGAAGACCGCAACAAGCCTAACATGCCTCGATTCCACGGGTTCCCCCTGACCTTCAGCCTGCTTGAGATCTGTCTGCCGGAAGCCGCTATCCGTTTCCGCTTCTGCCGTTTCCGGACCGCGAACCCTGCTGTCCCTGATTGCCGCTGTTCCCGTTCCCGCTACCGTTGGCATTGCCGCTTTGCGTCATCTTCCGGGTCGACGTCTTGTTTTGGTTCTTGGTTTCGTACGCGTACCGGTTCTGAGCCATCTGCTGTGTCAGCGCCTGGCTCTGAACCATCTTCCGGTACGTGAATTGGCTCTGAGTCGACGTTTGAACGGTACAAGCCTTCTTCTCCTGCGCCACTTGCGCCGCTGCAGCCATTGCTACCAGCAGAACGCACGCGACCAGGCAACAAATCCAGATCGTGCGTTTCACACTCATGGTCCTCCTCTCAGGGTCGCGTGCCACCGTCGTGGTCTGCGACACGAACTGATTATTCCTTGCGAGTGCCATGAATAGCCAAGGGGCGTGGAAGTCCGTGAACCGCGTCTTCAGTGCCGCAGGCATCGCCGTCCTTCGGGGAGGAGAGACGCCGGATCCACGCGTTCGCGCCGGATCCAGCTGATCGGCACGGAACACGGCCTGAAGCTCGATCCGGGAATCGCGAGGAGCAGGGAAGTTCTGGAGCCGGGAGGACTTCAACGCCACCAACAGAGATCCTCAACGTGGCACGGGGATTCCTACGCTCCGAGCACCAAGCGAGGTGTAGCGTCCCCTTAGGTCTCGCGAGAAAACGCCCTTTGCAAGGCCTATCTGGTATTCCAGATGTGAGGACGGCAACTCTGCGAGTTGCTTGGAGTTTGCGCGGTGGGTCCGATGCAAACTCCTGCGATCACCGCTCTGGGAACCGGCCACCAACGAGTGGACGAATTTGGAACTTCCCGCTGGCCGAGCCGGGCGGAGATCGCAGCGCTTCTCGCGTGAGCCGGTTCGAGTCCCCTAGGCTCCAAACCGACGTTCGTATCTCTGTCTCCGAGATCCTCGTCGTTCGCATGCCAGAATCCCTCCCCGTAAACGTGAATCGATGGCGATTTTGACATTATGCTTGGACCGGATTCCGGGGTGAAGGTCA